>JAUWAE010000302.1 GCA_030602185.1 Comamonadaceae bacterium | reverse complement strand
TAGTCGTCCATGCCATGGTGCGAGCCCTCGCGGCCCAGGCCGGACTGCTTGACGCCACCAAACGGGACGTGCTCCGTGGCCAGAATGCCCACGTTGATGCCGACCATGCCGTACTCCAGCGCCTCGCTCACGCGGAAAATCCGGCCCACATCGCGGCTGTAGAAGTAGCTGGCCAGGCCAAACTCGGTGTCGTTGGCAGCGGCTATGGCTTCCTGCTCGGTCTTGAACTTGAAGACCGGCGCGAAGGGGCCGAACGTTTCCTCGCGGGCGCAGAGCATGTCGGCGGTGGCGTCGGCCACCACTGTGGGTTCGAAGAACTGCCCCGAACCCGTGCCGCTCAGGCGCTTGCCACCCACCAGCACGCGTCCGCCTTTCGCCACGGCGTCGTCCACATGGCGCTGCACCTTTTCCAGCGCGGCTTCCTCGATCAGCGGGCCCTGGTTCACGCCGTCTTCAAAGCCGTTGCCCACTTTGGCAGTGGCCACCTTGGCGGCGAACTTGGTCACGAACTCGTCGTACACGCCCTCTTGCACGTAGAGGCGGTTGGAGCAGACGCAGGTCTGCCCGGCGTTGCGGTACTTGCTGGCGAAGGCACCTTCCACGGCAGAGTCGATGTCGGCGTCGTCGAAGACGATGAAGGGGGCATTACCGCCCAGTTCCAGCGACAGCTTTTTCACGGTGGGTGCGCACTGGGCCATGAGGATGCGGCCCACTTCGGTGGAGCCGGTGAAGCTGAGGTGGCGCACCACGTCGCTGGCGCACAGCACCTTGCCCACGGCAATGGAATTCGCGCTGTCGGCGGTGATGACGTTGAGCACACCGGCCGGAATGCCGGCGCGCATGGCCAGCTCGGCGGCGGCCAGGGCGGTGAGCGGCGTGAGTTCCGCGGGCTTGATGACGACCGGGCAGCCTGCGGCCAGCGCGGGAGCCACCTTGCGGGTGATCATGGCCAGCGGGAAGTTCCACGGCGTGATGGCGGCGCACACGCCGATGGGTTGCTTGAGCACCAGCAGACGGCGGTTGTTGTCGAACTGGGGCAGGGTTTCGCCGTTGACGCGCTTGGCCTCTTCGGCAAACCACTCCACAAAGCTGGCGCCGTACGCGACTTCGCCTTTGGCTTCGGGCAGGGGCTTGCCCTGCTCGGCGGTCATCAGGCGGCCCAGGTCGTCCTGGTTGGCCATGAGCAGGTCGTACCACTTGCGCAGGATGTTGCTGCGCTCTTTGGCGGTTTTGGCTTTCCAGCCGTTCCAGGCGGCGTTGGCGGCGCCGATGGCGGCTTCCGCCTCGGCCGGGCCCAGGTTGGCCACGTCAGCCAGGTGTTGCCCGGTGGCGGGGTCGTGCACGGCAAAGCGGCTGCTGCCGGCCACCCACTGGCCGTTGATCAGCGCGTCGGTCTTCAGCAGGGAGGGATCCTTCAACTGGGCGAGTGGGGTGGCCTTCATGTCCATGGTGGTCTCGGTGTTGGGTCCAAACAAGCGAAAAGCCGTAGGTTAAATCCAAAACCTCGAATCGGGGTACCACCCATTCGACCGGCAGGGGCGCGGTGTCGCGCAAGAGACCGTTGCATGCGGCGCGGTCAGCGCAGGGTCCACGCCGCGCGGTCCTGCCCCAGGGCGGGCGGAGGCAGCTCGGCGGTCGGGCGCATGCCATCCATCAGGATCGGGTGGGCCACCATGGGCGGGGTGCTGCCGTGGGGGCCTTCGTGGCGCGGCAGCGTCATGCCGCGCGCGGCCACGTGCGGGTGCTCCATCACCTGCGCCACCTCCAGTATGGGGGCACAGGGCACGCCGGCCTGGTCGAGCACGCGAACCCATTCGGCGGTGTCGCGCTCCAGCGTCCAGCCGGTGATCAGGGGCACCAGCGTCTGGCGGTGCTCCACGCGGGAGGGGTTGGTGGCGAAGCGGGCGTCGCGCGCCACGGCGGCGTGGCCGGCGGCTTCGCAGAAGCGGGTGAACTGCCCGTCGTTGCCCACGGCCAGCACCATGTGCCCGTCGCGGGTGGGGAACACCTGGTAGGGCACGATGTTGGGGTGGGC
>JAUWAE010000051.1 GCA_030602185.1 Comamonadaceae bacterium | reverse complement strand
TTGGAGGAGCAGTGGGTGAAATAGTCCACCCCGCCGGCCATGATGCCGAAGAACTCCTCGTAGCCCGAGCGCTGGGGCCCGAACGTGGGCGGGTAGCCCAGGTGCCATTTGCCGATGAGGGCGGTGTGGTAGCCGGCGTCGCGCAGCAGCGAGGGCAGGGTGGGTATCTCGGGCGGCAGGCCCAGGCGGGCATCGCCTTTGCTTTTGCTGCTGATGGGCTCTTCCAGCGCGCCGCGCAGGCGGTACTGGTAGCGCATGGTCATGAGCGCAAAGCGCGTGGGCGAGCACACCGGCGAGTTGGCGTAACCCTGGGTGAACTTCATGCCGCCCGCGGCCAGCCGGTCGATGTTGGGCGAGACGGCTCCGAATTGCGCTTCGCGGCCACCGTAGCAGCCCAGGTCGGCATAGCCGAGGTCGTCAGAAACGATGTAGATGATGTTGGGGCGTTGCATGGTGTGCTCCGGGTCAGTCGGCCGTCATGCCAGTGGCTTCGATGACTTTGGCGTAACGTGCGCTCATGTCGGCCAGGCGCTTGGCGGCGGCCGCGCCGGTGAGGCCCTCGAAGTGCAGGTCGAGGCTGGTCAGGCGCTGCTGCACCTCGGGTCGCTTCAGCGCGTCCACAATGCCTTTTTGCAGCAAGGCGACCACGCTGTCGGGTGTGGCAGTGGGCACCATCACCAGGTACAGGATTTCCTGTTCCAGGGCCTTGAAGCCCAGCTCGCCCACCGTGGGCAGGTCGGGCGCCAGCTTGGAGCGTTGGGCGCTGGTCACGGCCAGCGGGATGATCTTGCCGGCCTGCACGTGCGGGATCATGCCCGGTGTGGCGAGGTTGCCGCCGTCCACCTCGCCCGCCAGCACCGCGGTCACGGCCGGGGTGTTGCCGCGGTAGGGGATGTGGTTGATTTTGAGGCCGGCGGCGTCCTTGAACACCTCCACCGACAGGTGGCCCGGGCTGCCGTTGCCGGCCGAGCTGAAGTTCAGCCCCTTGCCCTTGCCAGCGGCCAGCAGGTCCTTCATGGTCTTGATGCCGGTGCTGGGGTGCACGCCCACCAGCAGACCCGACGACGCCATGATCACCACCGGCTTGAAGTCGGCCGGCTTGAACGGCATGGTCTTGTAGATGTGCGGGTTGACGGTGAAGGTGGTGTCGATACCGAACAGCACCGTGTGGCCGTCGGCCGGGGCACGTGCCACGTCGGCCGCGCCGATGTTGCCCGCGGCCCCTGCTTTGTTTTCGACGATCACCGGTTGCTTGAGCAGTTCCTGCAGCACCGGCTGCACCGAGCGGGCCAGGATGTCGGACGGGCCGCCGGGCGGGAAGTTGTTGACCAGGCGCACCGGCTTGGTGGGGTAGGCGCTTTGCGCCAGGGCCAGCGGGGCCGCCAGCGAGGTGCCCAGGGCGAGCGCCAGGGCCGACAGGGCGCCGAGCGTGCGGCGGCGGGTGTTCGTGCGTGTCATGGGTAGGGTTTCCTCAGGTGATGGGGGTCAATCGAGTTGCACGCCGGTGGCCTTGATGGGCGCGGCCCAGCGTTGCAGGTCGGTGCGTTGGGTCTGGGCCAGTTCGGCCGAGGTGGAGCCAACCGGTTCGTAGCCCAGCTCCTTGAGGCGCGCATGCACCTCGGGGCGTTTGACGGCGGCCGCCACGGCGGTTTCGAGCTTGGCCAGCGTGTCGGCCGGCAGGCCGGCGGGTCCGTACATGGCAAACCAGGCTGTGGCTTCCATGTCCACGCCCGACTCCTTCAACGTGGGCACGGCCGGCACCTGCGGGTCGCGCTGTGCCCCGGTCACGGCCAGGATGCGGACCTTGCCGGAACGGTGCAGCTCTGCCGTCTCCGAGACCACGTCGAACTTGTACTGGATGTGCCCGCCCACCAGGGCTGCGTTGGCCGGGCCACCGCCCTGGAAGGGGACGTGGTTCAACTTGGCGCCCACCTTTTGTTCGAACAGCACGCCCATGAAGTGGGGCAGCGTGCCCAGACCCGGGGTGCCGTAGGACAGCACCTCCGGCTTGGCCTTGGCGGACTGGACCATGTCCTGCACCGTCTTGGAGGTGCTCGCCGGCCCCGCCACCACGCCGAACTGGAAGCGGGCCAGCAGGGAAATCGGGGTGAAATCGGTCACCGGGTCGTAGTCCAGCTTTTTGTAGGCGTGTGGGAACAGCACCATCGGGCCGCTGGGCAACAGCACCACGGTCTGGCCATCGGGTTTGGCGCGTTTCACCTGTCCCAGCGCTATGCGGCCACCGGCCCCCGGACGGTTTTCCACCACGATGGGGTGGAAGTCTTTCGCCAGGGCCTCGCCCATGATGCGGGCCAGCGTGTCGGCCGAGCCTCCGGGTGGGAAGCCCACCACGATCTTCAGCGGGGCAGGTTGGGCCAGCGCTGGGGCGTGGGACCACAGGGCGGTCAGGCCCAGTGCGCCCAAGGCGGCGAGGTGGAGGAATCGGCGCTGCATGTGTCTGTCTCCGTGAGGGTGTTTGAGAGGTCGGCAGATTGCTTGAGCCGGGACTGTAGTGCGTGGACAATTGGTTGTTCTAATCAACTGTCGTGCGTAAAAACCCCGATGCCTGCTCCCTCACGCCTTCGCCGGCTCGATACCCTGGTCGACATGCCCCTGTACCGGATCAGCCGCCTGCTGGCCGAAGCGGGCAGCCTGGTGGTGCGCGTGTGCGAGGGACGCTTTGGCATTACCCGCCGGGAGTGGCGGCTGATGAGCTACCTGGCGCTCAGCGGCGGCGTGCCCCCGTCGGAGCTGGCCCGCTGTGCCGGTCTGGACAAGGCGCGCACGTCGCGCGTGATCGCCTCGTTGCTGGAGAAACGTCTGATTGTGCGCACGCCCAAACCATCGGACCGCCGCCAGGCCATTGTGCAGCTGACCGAGGAGGGGCGTCGCATCCACGACGAGGTGCTGCCGTTGACGCGCCGCATCAACCAGGAGTTGCTGGCGGTTCTGAGCGACGATGAGGTGGACTGGCTGGACGGCGTGCTCGACCGCCTGCAGGCCCGCGCCGAAACCGTGGTGGCCACGTTCGACGCCGAACTGCCCCGCGCGCGCCGGCACGTGGGCGGTGCCCGACGGCCGGTTTGATTTGCCTATCAGTGGTATTGAGACAAATACCACCACCCGTCACGTTTTGCCCTTAGACTGTGGTTCAGACCTTGGATGTGTCTCAGTGAAACCCGCAATGGAGATGGACATGACTGCAAACGCCCAGAACACCGCCGCCCAGTGCCCCGTGATGCACGGCGCCAATTCCAGTGCCAGCCAAGCCAACCAGGCCCAGGCCTGGTGGCCCGAATCGCTGAACCTCGACATCCTGCACCAGCACGACAGCAAGACCAACCCGCTCAAGGGCTTCAACTACCGCGAGGAAGTAAAGAAGCTCGACGTGGCCGCACTGAAAAAGGACCTGACCGAGCTCATGACCAGCAGCCAGCCCTGGTGGCCGGCCGACTGGGGCCACTATGGTGGCCTGATGATCCGTATGGCCTGGCACGCCGCCGGCACCTACCGCGTGGCCGACGGCCGGGGTGGCGCCGGCACTGGCAACCAGCGCTTTGCGCCGCTGAACTCGTGGCCCGACAACTGCAACCTCGACAAGGCCCGCCGCCTGTTGTGGCCCATCAAGAAAAAGTACGGCAACAAGCTCAGCTGGGCTGACCTGATGATCCTGGCGGGCAACGTGGCCTACGAATCCATGGGCTTCAAGACCTTTGGCTTCGGTTTTGGCCGCGAAGACATCTGGCACCCCGAAAAAGACATTTACTGGGGCTCCGAGAAGGAATGGCTGGCCAAGAGCGGCGGTGAAGGCAGCCGCTACAGTGGCGAACGCGACCTGGAGAACCCGCTGGCTGCGGTGATGATGGGTCTGATCTACGTGAACCCCGAAGGCGTGGACGGCCAGCCCGACCCGCTGAAAACCGCGCGTGACATGCGCGTCACCTTTGCCCGCATGGCCATGAACGACGAGGAAACCGTGGCCCTGACGGCCGGTGGCCACACCGTGGGCAAGGCGCACGGCAACGGCAACGCCGCCAACCTGGGCCCGGCCCCTGAAGGCGCTGACGTGCATGAGCAGGGCTTTGGCTGGATGAACCACAAGGCCCGGGGCGTGGGCCGCGACGCCGTGACCAGCGGCATCGAAGGTGCCTGGACCACCCACCCGACGAAGTGGGACAACGGCTACTTCACCATGCTGCTCAAGCACGAATGGGAGCTCACCAAGAGCCCGGCCGGGGCCTGGCAGTACAAGCCTGTGAACATCGCCCCGGAAGACATGCCCGTGGACGTGGAGGACCCGACCCGCCGCACCATGCCGGTGATGACCGATGCCGACATGGCGCTGAAGGTAGACCCCGAGTACCGCAAGATCTCCGAGCGTTTCGCCGCCGACCAGGCCTATTTCGACGACGTGTTCGCCCGCGCCTGGTTCAAGCTGACCCACCGCGACATGGGCCCCAAGGCCCGCTACCTCGGCCCCGAAGTACCGGCCGAAGACCTGATCTGGCAAGACCCGATCCCCGCCGGCAACACCGCCTACGACGTGGCAACCGTGAAAGCCAAGATCGCAGCAGCCGGTCTGTTGGTCAGCAAGATGGTCGCCACCGCCTGGGACAGCGCCCGCACCTACCGCGGTTCTGACCACCGGGGCGGTGCCAACGGCGCACGCATCCGCCTGGCCCCGCAGAAAGACTGGGCGGGCAACGAGCCCGAGCGCTTGGCCAAGGTGCTGGCCGTGTACGAGAAGATCGCTCTCGAGACCGGCGCCAGTGTGGCCGACGTGATCGTGCTGGGGGGCAACGTGGGCATTGAGCTGGCGGCCCAAGCCGCCGGCGTGACCGTGAGCGTGCCGTTCGCCCCCGGCCGTGGCGACGCTACCCAGGCGCAGACCGATGTCGAGTCGTTCGAGGTGCTGGAGCCGCTGGCCGATGGCTTCCGCAACTGGCAGAAACAGCACTATCTGGTCAAGCCCGAGGAAATGCTGCTCGACCGCGCCCAGCTCATGGGCCTGACCGCCGCTGAAATGACGGTACTGATTGGCGGCATGCGCGTGCTGGGGACCAACCACGGAGGCACGAAGCACGGCGTCTTCACCGATCGCCCCGGCGCACTCACCAACGACTTTTTCGTTCACCTGACCGACATGTCGTACAGCTGGAAGCCCACCGGCCGCAACGGCTACGACATCGTGGACCGCGCCAGCGGCGCGACCAAGTTCACCGCCACCCGGGTGGATCTGGTGTTCGGCTCCAACTCCATCCTGCGCGCCTACGCCGAGGTGTACGCCCAGGACGACAACCGCGAGAAGTTCGTCAACGACTTCGTGGCGGCCTGGACCAAGGTGATGAACGCCGATCGTTTCGATCTGGCTTGATCGAACCCGTGTCTCCCCGGTGGTGCCGACCGGGGAGGCCTGGGCTGGGGTATCTGATCTGTTATGCTTCGATACCCCAGGATGTATTTTGCTTCGCGGCTGACTGTCCATTGGTGCGTCACCTGTGGTTTGGCGAAGCAGTTCCGTACGACATGATCCCCATCAAAACCGAATCCGCCTGGCGAGGCACGTCGGATTGCAAGGCCTGTGGCATTCGGGACATGGTCTTGTTCGCCGACCTCAACGAGCATGACTTCGGCCTGATACACGCACCCATCGACGACCTGTCGTTCCAGGAGGGCGATTCTCTCTACCACGAGGGTGCCGAAGCCACCAGCATCTACACCCTTCGCACTGGCGTACTCAAGCTCGTGCGGGTCACGGCGGATGGCCGTCAACGCATCGTGCGCATCCTGCGTCCGGGCGATGTGGCGGGCATGGAAGCCCTCGCGACCGACCGCTACGGCACCGAAGCCGTGGCGCTCACCCAGGCCACGCTGTGCCGGATACCGGCAGAGGTCATACACCGTCTGAGCCAGAACTCGCCCCGTTTGCACATGCGCCTGTTGCAGAAATGGCAGCAGGCACTGAAAGAAGCCGACGACTGGCTGGCGGCCATCAATTTTGGTACCGCGCGGCGCCGGGTCAGCAACTTTGTATTGAAGATGCGGCACAGCACCGATCCGTTGGTCACCACCTTGTTCTCTCGTGAAGACATGGGGGCGATGATGGACCTGAAACTTGAAACCGTGAGCCGCGAGATCAGCGCGCTCGTCAAAGCCCGGGCCATAGAGCCGCTCGATCGGCAAGGCAGACGCTACCGCATCTTGGACGAGACGCTGCTGACGGTGTGAGCGCGCGGCCTCCGCTGGTGGCCTGCGACACATCCCGCCGCATCGGCTTACTCCTTGATCTGTGTCAAATGCTTTTGGGGTATTGGTATTTACCCTAGATGTAACGGTTTGTCACACAAAGGAGCGTAAAAATGAGAGTCAAAAATATCGTTGCTGCAGGTTTGGTCGCGGCAGGCACCGTGGGGGCGGTGGGTGTAGCCTGGGCCTTTGACCACCTCTACAGCCCGATTGCACCACCCAAAGCCATCGATCTTGGCAAGGTCGAACTCGGCAAGAAGCTGTATTTCGACCCCAGGTTGTCCAAGTCGGGGTTCATCTCCTGCAATTCGTGCCACAACCTCAGCATGGGAGGAACGGACAACATCAAGACCTCCATCGGCGACAAGTGGCAGCAAGGCCCGATCAACTCGCCTACCGTGTTGAACTCCAGCCTCAATCTGGCGCAATTCTGGGACGGCCGCGCCGCCGACCTCAAGGAGCAGGCCGGTGGGCCGATCGCCAACCCGGGTGAGATGGCCTTTACGCACACCCTGGCGCTGGGCGTGCTGGAATCCATTCCGGCCTACGTGCGGGAATTCAAGCTCGTGTTCAAGAAAGACAAGATCGACATCGACCAGGTGACGGAAGCGATTGCCGAGTTCGAAAAGACCCTTGTCACCCCGAACTCCCGCTTCGACCAGTGGCTGCTGGGCAAGAAAACGGCGCTGACCCAGGATGAACTGGCAGGTTACAAGCTGTTCAACGAGAGCGGTTGTGTCGCCTGCCACAACGGCCCCAACCTGGGGGGCAACTCGTTCCAGAAAATGGGCATTGTCGAGCCCTACAAAGGCAACGAAGGCGTGGCCGGCCGAGCCGGTGTGACGGGCAAGGACGCAGACCGTTTCAGCTACAAGGTGCCTACGTTGCGCAACGTGGAGTTGACCTACCCGTACTTTCACGACGGTGCGGCCAACACGCTGGCCGAGGCCGTGGACGTGATGGGTCGCCTGCAGTTGGGCAAGAAGTTCACCGCTGACGAAAACGGCAAGATCGTGGCGTTCCTCAAGACCTTGACGGGCGACCAGCCGACATTCACGCTGCCGATACTGCCACCCTCGGCGGACAATACGCCCCGCCCCACGCCCTTCAACTGAGGTTGGGTGCCGCCGCGCCAGGAGGCCGTTGACCCATCACCGGTCTCTTGCGCATGCGGCGATGACAGCACTGTCCCATCGGTAGGCGGGGCTCAGTCCAGCTCGTACACCGATACGCGGGCGGCCATGGCGATGGCGTTGAGGCGGCAGACGTCGCGCACCGAGGTGGCGCGGTTCAAAGCGCCCCCTTTGCCGGTGAGTTTGCGGATCCAGGCTTTCAGGCTCATGGTGGGTTCTCCAACGGTGGTGTTATTTTTTGAGAAGCGTTCAATCGCAGCGCCGGAACACGCCGACGACGACACCGAGCACCTCGAGCGACTGCTGTGCCACGATGTCTGGGTAGTCGGGGTTGGCGGGCTTGAGCACCCAGCCCCCCGAGCTTTTGAGCGGGTAGAGGTACTTGACGGTGAGTTCGTTGTCCACCAGCGCCACCACGATGTCGCCAGCCTTGGTGGGGCGGTTGCGCTCGACCACCACCATGTCGCCGTCGAGCATGCCGGCGTCTTTCATCGAGTCGCCGCGCACCCGGCAGAACACCGTGCGTTCGGGGTAGCGGATCAGGTAGTCTTCCACGCCGACCATCTCCAGCCCCGCAGACTGGTCCATTTCTTGAGGCAGGCCCGCCCGCACTTTGCCCAGCACCGGCAGGGCGAAGAAATCCCGTGTCGGGGCGATGCGTCCGTCCACCCGCTCAAGCAGCCCTGCCTCTACCAGGCGGCCGATGACCTTGAACACCCCGCCTGACGAGGCCAGCCCCAGCACGTCGGCCAGCTTGGCCATGGACGGGAACGCTTTGTGTTCCTTCCAGTAGACCCGCAG
This sequence comes from Comamonadaceae bacterium, assembly GCA_030602185.1. GTDB lineage: Bacteria > Pseudomonadota > Gammaproteobacteria > Burkholderiales > Burkholderiaceae_C > JAUWAE01. The sequence goes on along the minus strand of JAUWAE010000051.1, from coordinate 6,116 downwards.
GGCGTTGAGGTGTCGGTCATCGGACATGGGATGAAAACTTCCAATGGTGAATGAATGTTCACTATCGTATCGTCGCCAGGGCTGAGCTGTCAACCACCTTCGGGTCGGCGGTCTCGTGCGATCATTGACGCCATGAGTGTCACTTACCTCGTCACCCCTTTCCACGAAAAGGACCAGGTCAAGGCGCTGGGCGCGCGCTGGGACCCGGGCCGGCGCCAGTGGTACGTGCCCGAAGGCCGGGACCTGGCGCCGTTCGCCGCCTGGCTGCCGGCCGACCTGCAGGCTGCGCACGACGCCGTGGCCGACAGCCTGCCCGCCGTCTCCCCGCCCACAGCGTCTTCCGCCCTGAGCCTCTCCGGCGGCAAAGGCGTGCCACTGTCCCGCCTGCTGGCGGGCGTGGCCCAGTCGGTGGCGCAGGCCTTCCCCGAAGGCGTGTGGACCCTGGTCGAAGTGGTGGACGCGCGCCTGCGCAACGGCCATGTCTATCTCGAAGTCTCGGAGCGCGACGAGCGTGGCACGGTGCTGGCCAAGTCGAACGCCGTGATCTGGGCCAGCCAGGCCGAGCGTATCCTGCCGGGCTTCGAGCAAGCCACGGGCGCCCAGGTGGGCCCGGGTATCAAACTGCTGGTGCGCGCTCGACCGGTGTTCAAGCCGCAATACGGCTTCAGCCTCGAGATTGACGCCATCGACGCCGGCTACACCCTGGGCGACCTGGAGGCCCGCAAGCGCGAAATCCGCGAGCGGCTCCAGCGCGAAGGGCTGTTCGATCTGAACAAACGCCTGCCTGCTCCGTGGGATTTCAACCACGTCCTGGTCATCGCCCCCGAAGGCGCGGCCGGCCTGGGCGATTTCCAGGCCGAGGCCAGCCGGCTGCAAACCTTTGGCGTTTGCCAGTTCACCTACGCCTACAGCCGCTTCCAGGGCGAAGGCGCTGCGGCCCAGATCCGCGTGGAGTTGCACTCGGCCCTGGAGCAGATCCGGCTCAACCACCCCTGGGTGCCCGATGCGGTGGTCATCATCCGAGGGGGGGGCGCGGTCAACGACCTCGCCTGGCTCAACGACTACGACCTGGCCCGGGCGGTCTGCGAGCTCGACATCCCGCTTTTCACCGGCATCGGGCACGAACGCGACAGCACCGTGCTCGACGAAGTGGCGCACCAGGCCTTCGACACGCCCTCGAAGGTCATTGGCGGTATCGAGCGGGTGATCCTGCAGCGGGTGCGGGAAGCGCAGTCGGCGTTTGACGAGGTGGCGCGGGGCGCCCGCCGGCAGGTCGAGCATGCGCGCCGGGTGTTGCAGTCCACCTACCTGGGCATCGAGGCCGGCGCCGGCCGAGCGGTGGCGACCGCCCGGCGCGATGTGCCGGCCCTGTTCAACGAAGTGCGGACCGCGGCCCGCCAAACCCTGAAAGACGCCCGGCAGACCTCGCAGGCGCTGATGCGTGAAATCGCCGGGCAGGGGCCCGACAAAACCCTGGGCCGCGGTTTTGCGCTGGTGCGCGATGCCCGTGGCCAGCCGATCACCAGTGCCCATGGCCCCGACGTGGCGGGCGCGCCCATCTCCATCGAATTCCGGGATGGCCATCGCCAGGCCGTCCTCGGCGAGGAAGTCTCAACATGAAACACAGCTTCAAGGAAGCCTACGGCGTCTTGCAGAAACACGCGCACACGTTGCGTGAGCAGACCGAGCCCAACATCGACGACCTGCTGCAGATCGTCGAGGAGTCCGTCAGCGCCTACAAGCATTGCCAGGCGCGCATCGACGCGGTAGAGAAGGCCTTGGACAAGGCCCTGGGCGTGGCCGGGGCAGGGGCCGACTCGCAGGGCACCCCTTCGGCCTGATTCCCGGCGGCCAGATCCGCCGGTTCGTTGTTGGCACCTGCGCGGCCCCCGCTGGCCGCGTAGGTGCTTTGCCGTGCCCGTTGCTTTCGTAGTGGCGCAGGCGCGCGCCGTCAGATTTGTCCTACCCCAGGTTCAGGGTTGCCTGAAGGCAATAGGCGGTACCGCCGACTGGGTGCCGTGCCCCGGCTTCGAAATACTTGCCTTCAGCGTCCACACAGGGCGAAACGCCTGCCAGCTGGCTGCCCGGTGCACCCGCAGGCGGCCCGTCAGACGCCCATGTTCAACCCCTCGCATTCCTGGAGACCCTCCATGGCCTTGGTCAAGCAACACATCGAACCCCACATCAACGGCAACGCCCACATCGCCGCGGGCGCCGACGCCGGTGGCGTCAAGGGGGGCAATGGCCGGGCGGCCCACGTCCGTGACGCCGATGCCCAGCGCCGCAAAGCCCGCACCCTGGCCAAGCAGCAGCAGGCGGCCGAGCGTGTGGCGTCGGCCACCACGCAGTTGTCCAGTGGCATTTCCGAGGCGGCTTCGGCGGCGGAGGAACTCAAGCGTGCCATGGACCAGATCTCCAGCGGTGCCGAGGAGTCTTCGGGGGCAGCGCAGGAGTCGCTGCGCGCTGTTAGCCGTGTTGCCGACGCCCTGGCCAAGACGAAAGCGAATGCCGCCGTTTCGCAACAGAAGGCCGAACTGCTGCAAAAGCTGATTGGCACCGTCGCCAACGAAATCCAGGGGACCGTGACCAATGTGGGCAAGGCCGCGCAACGCCAGGCCGGCTCGGTCGATCTGGTCAAGGAGCTCGAGCGCCAGGCCGCCAACATCGGCGAGATCGTCAAGGCGGTGGTGCGCATTGCCGACCAGACCAACCTGCTGGCGCTCAACGCCGCCATCGAAGCTGCCCGTGCCGGGCAGCACGGCAAGGGCTTTGCGGTGGTGGCCGACGAGGTGCGCACGCTGGCCGAAACGTCCGAGAAAAGCGCCCGCGAGATCGAGGCGCTGGTCAGCCAGATCCAGGCCGAGGTGCAGACCATCAGCGAAGGGATCAACGCCACGGCCAACAGTGCCGAGGGCGAAGTGAGTAAAGGCCGCCTGATCAGCGAGCAGCTGGCCAGCATCCGCGACGAGATGGTCACGGTGCTCAGCGGTGCTCAGGACATCAGCTCGGCCGCCGAGCAAGCCGACCGTGCCGCCATCGACGCCCAGAAGGGCTCCGAGGCGATCGCTGCCGCCTCCGAGCAGCAAAGCTCCGCCGCCGAAGAGGCCCTGAAGATGGTCAACGAGCAAAGCTCGGCCCTGCAGCAGAGCGAGCAGGCCTCGCAGGACCTGGGTGGCCTGGCCGAAGACCTGAAGAACAGCACCGACATTGCCAAGAGCGCCGAAGAGGTGGCGTCGGCGTCCGAAGAGCTGTCGTCGGCCGTGCAGGAGATCAACCGCGCGTCGTCGCAGATCATGTCTGCGCTGGGCCAGATCGCCAGCGGCTCGCGCCAGCAGGCCGCCGCCGCCCAGCAGTCCGCCGCCGCGGTGACCCAGATCGACCAGGGCGCCCAGGTGGCCATGCAGCGCGCCAACGAAGCGCTCACCACCTGCGAGGCCGTGTCGGCCAGCATTGCCCAGAACCGCACGGCGGTGGAAGCCTTGGTGCAGGGGATCCTGGAAGCGGTGGAGGGCACCCGCAAGAGCCGCGACCAGATCAACCAGCTGGAGCTCATCAGCCGCAAGATCGACAAGATCGTCGATGCCATCACCACCGTGTCGATTCAGACCAACATGCTCGCCGTCAACGGCGCCATCGAAGCGGCGCGTGCCGGGGAGTTCGGCAAGGGCTTTGTGGTGGTGTCCACCGACATCCGCAACCTGGCGCACGACTCCAGCGAGAACGCCGACCGCATCAAGGACATGGTGAAGGCGGTGCAGGACCAGATCGGCACCGTGCGCCGTGACCTGGAAGAGATTGCCGCAGCCGCGGTGGGCGAGGTGGAAAAGACCAAGGCGATTTCCGGCAACCTGACCACGGTGACGGGCGACGTCGCGGTGATGCTGCAGGGCAACCGGGAAATCTCCGACGCCGCCAGCGTGGTGAGCCAGATGATCAACGAGGTGAAGAAGGGCGTGGACCAGATCGCCTCCGCCTCGACCCAGACCGAAACGGCGGTGAACGAAGCCTCGGCCGCGGCCAAGCAGCAGGCCCAGGGGGCCGAAGAGCTGGCCGCTGCGATCGAGGAAATCGCCTCGCTGGCCGACGAGCTGCAGAGCGCCTGAACGGCCCCGGCCGACCACCCACAGGCGAACGCAACATGAACGACGTTCTTGAACGACCACCCCAGGCCGCCGAGCCGGTGGTCAACGACACCCAACGCACCGCCACCGAGCCCGAGGCGCGGCAGTTTGTGACCTTCCGCGTCGGCGATGAGGTGTTTGCGGTGCCCATGGCGCCGGTGCAGGAAATCATCCGCCTGCCCGACCTGATCCGCGTGCCGCTGGCCCCGCCGGCCCTCAAGGGCCTGGCCAACCTGCGCGGCACGGTGCTGCCGGTGATCGCCCTGCGCGACACCTTCGGCATCGACGAGGTGGAGCCCAACGACGCGACGCGGGTGCTGGTCATCGACCTCGGCTCGCCGGTGGGTTTCATCGTCGACGAAGTCTCCAGCGTCATCACCGCGGCGCCGGAGCAGATCGAGGCGGTCGAGCGCATCGAATCCACCATCAACAGCCAGTTGCTGCTGGGGGTGGTCAAGCAGGTGGGCGGCCACGAGCTGGTCATGATCCTGGATTTCCAGCGCCTGATGGACGAGCAGTTCCAGGGGCTGGCTGCCGGCGCGGCGGACAACGCGGCCAGCCAGGTGTCGCTGGGCCAGGCCGGCTCACCCGAGGGGGGCCTGCAGCGCAGCACAGCCGACGACGGTGGCGACGAGATGCAGCTCGTCAGCTTCGTGGTGGCGGGGCAGGAGTACGCCATTGCCATCGAGCATGTGCAGGAAATCGTGCAGGTGCCGCCCGACATCGTGCGCGTGCCCAACACCCCCGCCCATGTGCTGGGCGTGATGACGCTGCGCACCCGGCTGCTGCCGCTGGTGAGCCTGCGCTGCATGTTCGACCTGCCGGTGGAGCCGCTGACCGACCAGAACCGCATCGTGGTGATCTCCCTGGGCACGGGCAGCGACCAGCTGGCCGTGGGGGTGGTGATGGACTCGGTGAGCGAGGTGTTGCGGGTGCCGCAATCGCAGGTGGACCCGATCGGCCGGGTGCTGGCGCAGCACAACCGGCTGGCCGAGATCAACGCCATTTGCCGCCTGGCGGACGGCCGCCGGCTGGTTTCCATACTGTCTGCACAAAAAATGTTCGAGAACCCTGGGATGAAGCAGGCACTGCAGGTGTCTGACCAAGAAACGGTGGCGCACGAGGCCGTGGTGGCCGAGGGCCGTACCGGCGCGAGTGCCGACGACGACGCGCAGATGGTGGTGTTCCGCCTGGCCCAGGAGGAGTTCGGGGTGCCGATCGACACCGTGCAGGAAATCGTGCGGGTGCCCGACGAACTGGCGCGCGTGCCGCGGGCGCCGTCCTTCATCGAGGGTGTCATCAACCTGCGCGGTGCGGTGCTGCCGGTGGTGGACTTCCGCCGCCGCCTGGGCCTGGCCAACAGCCAGCGCAACGACCGCCAGCGCATCATGGTGTTCACCCTCAACGGCACACGCACCGGTTTCATCGTCGATTCGGTGACCGAGGTGCTGAAGATCGGACACCGCCACATCGAGCCGGCGCCCACCATGTCGGTCGATCAGGCCCGCCTGATCCGCCGTGTGGCCAACCTGGAAAAGGCCAAGCGCATGATCCTGCTGATGAGCGTGGACCAGGTGCTGGACGCCGACGAGCAGCAGGCGCTGCACGCGGCCGCCGCGGCGTGACGCCACAGGCAAGGAGCGGCACGGTGGCTCACAAATCCCTACGGTTGCTGGTCGTTGACGACTCGGCCCTGATGCGCAAGCACCTGACCCAGCTGTTCCGCCAGCACGGGTTCGAGGTGGAAACGGCGCGCAACGGCCTCGAGGCGCTGGAAGCCAACGTGCGCTTCCAGCCCGATGTGGTGACGCTGGACATCAACATGCCCGAAATGGACGGGCTGACCTGCCTGTCGCGCCTCATGGCCGAACGCCCCTGCCCGGTGGTGATGCTGTCGTCGCTGACCGAAAAGGGCGCGCTGGCCACGCTGGAGGCGATGGCCCTGGGGGCGGTGGACTACCTGGCCAAGCCCAGCGGCACCATCTCGCTGAGCAT
>JAUWAE010000253.1 GCA_030602185.1 Comamonadaceae bacterium | reverse complement strand
CTGGAGGCCCTGCTGGCCGGCATCACGCTGGCCATGAGCGTGCTGCCGCAGGAGTTCTCGGTCATCATGATCGTGTTCTTTGCACTGGGCGCCCGCCGCATGGCGGCGCGGCAGGTGCTGACGCGCCGGCTCAACGCCATCGAAACCCTGGGCCAGACCACGGTGCTGTGCGTAGACAAGACCGGCACCCTGACGCAGAACCGCATGGCGGTGGCCGCGCTGAGCGCCAACGGCCATGCCCTGGACGTGCGCGGGCTGGCCGACGGCGACCTGCCCGAGCCCTTCCACGAGCTGCTCGAGTACGCCGTGCTGGCCAGCGAAACCGAGCCACACGACCCGATGGAGCAGGCCTTCCACCGCTTCGCCGGCCGCCACCTGATGGACACCGAACACCTCCACCCCGAGTGGGCGCTGGTGCGGGAGTACGAACTGTCGCCCGCGCTGCTGGCCATGTCGCACCTGTGGCACGACGGGGCGGGTGCGGAGCACGTCGTGGCGACCAAGGGCGCCCCGGAAGCGATCGCCGACCTGTGCCACCTGCCGCCCGAGCGCCGGCACGCGGTGGCCGCCGAGGCCGAGCAGCTGGCCGAGCAGGGCCTGCGCGTGCTGGCCGTGGCCAAGGCACGCCACCGGGCCGACCAGGCCTGGCCCGATCTTCAGCACGATTTCGATTTCGAATGGCTGGGCCTGGTCGGCCTGGCCGACCCGTTGCGCCCCCAGGTGCCCGACGCGGTGCGCCAGTGCCGGCGCGCCGGCATCCGCGTGGTGATGATGACCGGCGACCACCCGCAAACCGCGCGGCGCATCGCCGAGCAGGCAGGCATCGAGGCCGCGCAGGTGCTCACCGGCGACGAGCTGGAGCGGCTCGACCCCGCCACCTTGTCGCAGCGGGTGGCGCAGGTGCAGGTGTTTGCCCGGGTGGCCCCGGCGCAGAAGCTGTTGCTGGTGCAGGCCCTCAAGGCCCGCGGCGAAGTGGTGGCCATGACGGGTGACGGCGTCAACGACGCGCCGGCGCTCAAGGCGGCGCACATCGGCGTGGCCATGGGCCAGCGCGGCACCGACGTGGCGCGCGAGGCCGCCGCGCTGGTGCTGCTCGACGACGACTTTGCCTCCATCGTGGACGCGATCCGCCTGGGCCGGCGCATCTACGCCAACCTGCGCCAGGCCATGCGCTACACCCTGGCGGTGCACGTGCCCATCATCCTGTTGTCGCTGCTGCCCCTGCTGATGGGCCTGCCGCTGCTGTTGCTGCCGGCGCACATCGCCTTCCTGGAGCTGGTGATCGATCCGTCGTGCTCGGTGGTGTTCGAGGCCCAGGAAGGCCCGGCCGACCTGATGGAGCAGCCGCCGCGTCGGGGCAACCAGCCGCTGCTGGTGGTGCAGGACATGGGGGCCGCGCTGTGGCAGGGGGCGGTGATTGCCCTGGGGGTGATGGGCGTGTACCTGCTGGCGCTGCACCTGGGCACCCCGGGCGGGCAGGCGCGGGCCCAGGCCTTCGTGGCCCTGGTGGCGGCCAACGCGGCGCTGATCGCCTTGACGCGTGCCATGGCGCAGGGCTGGCGGCAAGGGTGGCTGCACTGGCCGCCGGTGCAGCGCTGGGTGCTGGGTGCCACCCTGCTGGCGGTGGCCGGGCTTGGCCTGTGGCCGCCGGTGGCCGGCCTGTTCGGTTTTGCCGCGCTGGGGTGGCTGCAGTGGGGCGGGGCCTTGCTGGCGGGGGTACTGGCGGTCATCACGCTGCAGGGCGTGTCGGCCATCGGCCGCGCAACCAACTGAACGCCGCGTGGTTCGCCAGCGCCACCGCCCAGCAGATCACGGCGGTCCACCAGGTGTGGCTGGGGTAATGGGCCCCGCGCAGCGTCTGCGTCATCCCGAGCAACAGGCCAACAATCAGCACCCCCACGAGGATGCGTTGTCCCTGCCGCCGCTGCCCTGGGTCTGTGCTGGCCAGCCAGGGCAGGGCCAGCGCCAGGAAGGCCATCGCCGCGGAAGCGTGGCCGCCGGGAAAACAATGGCCTGCGCCCCCGTCGGTCAAACCCCAGGACCAGTGCGACACGTACCGGGCCACGCCGCCGAAGTCCTGCAAGTCCCAGGGGCAGCTGGTGAGGCTGTGGCGCTTGATGGCGTTGACTGCCACCAGCGCCAACCCGGTGCCGGTGGCCACCTCGGCGCGCTGCCAGCGGCCGAACTGGAGCAACGGCCCCACAGGCCACACCACCAGGGCCACCAGCGCGAGGAAGGCCAGGGTGGCCAGATGGCGCGCCGCATCGTGCAGCACCCGCTCCAGCAGCCAGTGGTGGCGCAGGGGAAAGCCCTGGGCGTCGGCCAGCCATTGCATCACCGCGCGGTCCAGACCGCTCGCATCCCAGGTCAGCGTGGCGGCCAGCACGGCCAAGGAAGCCCACCACAGGCGGCGGGGCAGGGGCGGCATCGGAATGGGCTGGGCCAGGATCGTCATAGCCCCCGATTGGGCACCCGCCGGGTTAAGCCAGCCTTAAAGCGCCCCGGGCGGCACAGACGATCCGCGGAACTGAGACAATCCAGCCGCACACACCCAAACGCCCGCCCAGGCCGGGCCAGGAGAACAGCGACACCATGCGGGTGCTGATCGTCGAAGACGACCCCGGAATCGCCGGCGGGTTGGCGGCCACGCTCAAGGCCGCGGGCTATGCCGTGGACGTGTGCGGCACGCTGGGCCAGGCCCGCGCCGCGTTGCAGGTCGAGTCGTTTGAGCTGGTGCTGCTGGACCACAACCAGCCCGACGGCGATGGCCGGGGCGGGCGGCGCCAGTTGCGTGCCGAGGGTCACACGCTGCCGGTGCTCATCATGACCGCCCGCGACGCCCTGCCGGACCGGGTGGCCGGGCTGGACCAGGGGGCCGACGATTACCTGGTCAAACCCTTCGAGCCCGAAGAATTGCTGGCCCGCATGCGGGTGGCGCTGCGGCGCAGCGAGGGGCGGGCGTCCCCCGTGCTGCACCACGGCGACCTGGCGGTGGACCCTGCGGCGCGCACCGTGCACCGCGCGGGGCAGCCGGTGGTGTTGCGCGCCAAGGAGTTCGCCCTGCTGCTGGTGCTGTTGCGCGCCAGCGGACAGGTCGTGACGCGCCAGCGCCTGGAAGAGGCGGTCTATGGCTTTGATGACGCGCTGGAAAGCAACGCCCTGGAAGTGCACATGCACCACCTGCGGCGCAAGCTGGGCGAAGGCCTGGTC
>JAUWAE010000090.1 GCA_030602185.1 Comamonadaceae bacterium | reverse complement strand
GCGTCGATCAACAACGTGACGCCGTTCTTGCTCATCTGGGTGTCGTCGTCGTTGACGACCTCGTCGAAGGTGAAGCCATACTGGAAGCCGGAGCAGCCGCCACCCTGGACAAACACCCGCAACTTCAGGTCGGGATTGCCTTCTTCGGCGATCAGGTCGGCCACCTTGGCGGCCGCGCTGTCGGTGAAGACCAGCGGGGCGGGCATTTCGGTGTCGACGGTGACTGCAACTGCGCTCATGGTGGAACCTTCTGGACGAAACGGAACAGCTAAATACTAAAGCAAAAAAGTCAGGAATTGACCCGCAACGGCCATTCCCAGCGACGGCATCAGGGTCTTTACCCTGCACCATCAACAAAAAACCGCCACTGGCAAGCACCAGGGCGGTTTTCTGAGGCAGTGCCAGCGGATTAACGCTTGGAGAACTGCTTGCGGCGGCGTGCGGAACGCAGACCGACCTTCTTACGCTCGACTTCGCGGGCGTCGCGGGTCACGTAACCGGCGGCGCTTAGCGCGGGCTTCAGCGCTGCGTCGTAGTCGATCAAGGCGCGGGTGATGCCGTGGCGCACGGCGCCGGCCTGGCCGGATTCACCGCCACCGTGGACGTTGACCTGGATGTCGAAAGATTCGACGTTGTCGGTCAGCACCAGCGGCTGCTTGGCGATCATGATGGAGGTCTGGCGGCCGAAGAACTGTTCGATGTCCTTGCCGTTGACCGTGATCTTGCCGGAGCCTTTTTTCAGGAACACGCGGGCGACGCTGGATTTGCGACGGCCGGTGCCATTGTTCCAATCACCAATCATGTGAGCTCCTTAGATGTCCAACACTTTGGGTTGCTGGGCGGTGTGCGGGTGCTCGGCACCACCGTACACCTTGAGCTTCTTGATCATGGCGTAGCCCAGAGGACCCTTGGGCAGCATGCCCTTGACGGCCTTCTCCAGCGCGCGGCCGGGGTGCTTGGCTTGCAGATCACGGAAGTTCGTACCGTAGATGCCGCCCGGGAAACCGGAGTGGCGGTAGTACATCTTGTCCAGGGACTTGGTGCCCGTGACCTTCAGTTTGGCGGCGTTGACGACGACGATGAAGTCACCGGTATCAACGTGAGGGGTGTAGATGGCCTTGTGCTTGCCGCGCAGTCGGCGTGCCACTTCGCTGGCAACACGTCCGAGCACCTTGTCGGTGGCGTCAACCACAAACCACTCGTGCACCACCTCAGCGGGCTTGGCGCTGACGGTTGTTTTTTGCATGAGATTTCTCTTCAGTAGAGGGTTTGGGAGGCTCTTTTCCACGTTCGGCCTTGCTCTGTTGGCAAGCTCTTAGGTGGTGTTTGCACCGCCCGCATTCACCGGCAGCACCTTCGCCGCGGAGCCAAAAAATCGCTGCGAAGCCAAACATTATAGACGACCACGTTGCGCCAGATCAAGCTCCCCGCCCACAGGCCCGCGGCAAGTCCCTTCAGCCGCTCTAAAATAAGGGTTTTCCCTTGCATCCTCGGTCCCTGCCGAGGCATGCCTTTTTCTTGCGACACCGAAGATCAAACCCATGCCTACCCAACTGAAACTGATCGCCCTGGCCGCCGCACTGGCGCTGACCGCATGCGGCAAAAAAGAGGACGCGGCTGGAACCACCGCCCCCGCCAGCGATGTGCTGGTCATCAAGATCGGTCATGTCGGCGCCACCAGCGGTGCCGTGGCACACCTCGGCAAAGACAACGAAAACGGCGCCCGCATGGCGATCGATGAACTGAACGCCGCCGGCATCACCATCGGCGACAAGCCGGCCCGCTTCGAACTGCTGGCCGAAGACGACGCTGCCGACCCGAAACAGGGCAGTGCAGCCGCCCAGAAGCTGGTGGACGCCCAGGTCCACGGCGTGGTGGGCCACCTGACGTCCGGCACCAGCCTGCCCGCGTCGCACATCTACCACAGCGCCGGCATTCCGCAGATCACGCCCTCATCCACCAACCCCAAGCTGACCCGCCAGGGCTACGCCAGCACCTTCCGCCTGGTGGCCGACGACGTGCAGCAGGGCAGTGCGATGGGCCGCTACACCGTCGACACGCTGAAGGCCAAGACCGTCGCCGTGATCGACGACCGCACCGCCTACGGGCAGGGCCTGGCCGACGAGTTCGAAAAAGCCGCCGCCGCGGCCGGTGCCCAGGTGGTCGCGCGCGAGTTCACCAACGACAAGGCCACCGACTTCAACGCCATCCTCACCGCCATCAAGGCCAAGAAGCCGGACGTGGTGTTCTTCGGCGGCATGGACGCCGTGGGCGGCCCGATGCTGCGCCAGATGCGCCAGCTCGGCATGCCGGCCAAGCTGGTCGGCGGCGACGGCCTGTGCACCGGCGAGATGATCAACCTCGCCGCCGAAGCCCTGGGCGATGAGCAGGTGTTCTGCGTGGAAGCCGGCGGCGTGGATGGCGACGAAGTGGCCCTGTCGGACAAGTTCCGGGCCGACTTCAAGGCCAAGTACAACGTCGAAGTGCAGGCCTACGCCCCCTACGCCTACGACGGCGTGAAGCTGCTGGCCCAGGCCATGCAGACCGCCGGCTCGGCAGACCCGGCCCAGTACCTGCCGGCGCTCAAGGCCATCCAGTACCAGGGTGCGTCGGGCAAGGTGGCGTTTGACGAGCAGGGCAACCGCAAGAATGCCGCGCTAACGCTGTACACCTTCAAGGCGGGCCAGCGCGAGCGCCTCGCGGTGATCCGCTGATCGCTCCTGATCCCCTGAAAAACGGCCTGGCTGCCTCGCGGCCCTGGCCGTTTGCTGTTCCTGCGCCTTGCTTGCGGATACCATCGCCCCATGTTCAGTTACCGCCACGCCTACCACGCCGGCAACCACGCCGACGTGCTCAAGCACCTCACACAGGTCGCCTTGCTCCATTACCTGGCCCAGAAAGACACCGGTCTGATGGTGGTGGACACCCACGCCGGCGCCGGCGTGTACCGGCTTGACCAGGAACTCGCGCGCACCTCGGCCGAGTCGGACGCGGGCATCGCACGGCTGGTGGCCGCCGAGCAGGCTGCCATCGGGCAAGGGCAACCGGTACCGCCTGCCGTGGCGGCCTACCTCGATGCGGTGCGGGCCTTCAACCCCGATGGCCGTTGGCGCACCTACCCAGGCTCGCCCTGGATCAGCCAGTCCCTGCTGCGCCCGCAGGACAAGCTCAAACTGTTCGAGGTGCACCCCACCGACACCAAGGTGCTCGAAAAGCAGGTGACCGAGCTGGGCAAAGGCAAGCAGATCGAGGTGCTGCGGCGCAACGGCTTCGAGGGCCTGAAGGCCCTGCTGCCACCGCCCACCCGCCGGGGGCTGGTGCTGATCGACCCCAGCTACGAGCTCAAGACCGACTACGCCGCCGTCATCGACTGCCTGGAAGACGCGCTGCGGCGCTTCCCCACCGGCACCTACGCCATCTGGTACCCGGTGATCGCACGGCCCGAAGCGCACGCCTTGCCGCGCAAGCTCAAAGCGGTGAGCGAGCGGGCGGGCCGCGGCTGGGCGCAAGCAGAACTCAACGTCGGGTTCACGCCCACCGAGGGCACCAGCGCGCAAATCGCACAAGGCCGCGCCCACACCGCCATGCGCGCGAGCGGCATCCACGTGATCAACCCACCTTACACGCTGGCCGGGCTGTGGCGTGAGGCCCTCCCCTTTCTCACACAGGCACTGCGCGAACCACAGGGCGCGGGTTGGACGGTGGAAGCAGGCACGGCCTGAAAGACCCTGCACCATCAGCGACCGACCCCGCGTTTCCCCTAGGGCGCGGTGTCATCCAAAAAGCTTGAAGTCCCGCTAGCATCGCGGGCATGTTTGCCTTGACCACGTCCTCCCTGAGCCCGGTTGCCACAACCCTGGGGCTCTGTGGTGCCCTGCTGCTGGCGGGTTGCAGCCACCTCATTGGCCAGCCACCGGAAGAATCGGCCTGGGCGACGGCATCGGCCCTGGGCGAAGCCCCTGCCTGGGAGCACCAGACCTTCAAGGGCCGCGCGGCCACCGATTACCGGGGCACCCAGCACCAGGGACGCCCGGCCCTGCATGCCCACAGCCGATCGGGCAGCAGCCTGCTGCGGCACCGCCTGCAATGGCCAGCCGACCGCGTGGGGACCCTCCAGTTTTCCTGGTTCGTTGAAGAACTGCGCCCCGAATTCGACCTGACCGACCGGGAGGCCGAGGACGCCGTGGCCCGGGTCATCCTCACCTTCGACGGCGACCGCAACCGCCTGCCCGCGCGCGACCGTGCGCTGTCGGAGCTGGCACAGCTGGTGACCGGCGAGCCCATGCCCTACGCCACCCTGATGTACGTGTGGGACCACCAGCACCCCGAGGGCACGGTGGTGCGGCACCCGGCCACCTCGCGCATCCGCATGCTGGTGGTGCGCTCGGGCCCCGACGGCCTGGGCCGCTGGCAGGACATTGAACGCGACGTGCGCGCCGACTTCGAGCACGCTTTCGGCGAAGCCCCGGTCACGCTCACCGGCATCGGCCTGATGACCGACGCCAACAACACCCGCCAGACCGCGCAAGCGTGGTTCGGCCCTGTGCGGCTCGGCACGCGGCTGGCATCGGAGCCCTGAGCCGCTGCTGCCGTCAGAGCCCCAGGCGTTCGCACAGGGCCAGCGTGGGCCCGCTTTGGTTCATCGTGTAGAAGTGCAGGCCCGGCACGCCGGCGTTGCGCAGCTGGTCGCACAGGTCGGCCACCACGTCCAGCCCAAACGCCTGGATGCTGGCCGTGTCGTCGCCATAGCCCTGCAGCCGCAGACGGATCCAGCGCGGCACCTCGGCGCCGCAGGCGTCGGAAAACCGCAGCAGCTGCGAGGCGTTGGTGATCGGCATGATGCCGGGCACGATGGGCACGTCCACCCCCAGTTTGTAGACGTCGTCCACGAAGCGGAAGTAGGCATCGCTGTTGAAAAAGTACTGGGTGATGGCCGAGTGCGCCCCGGCCTTGACCTTGGTGGCAAAGGCCTGCAGGTCCGCCTCGGGCGACTTGGCCTGTGGGTGGAACTCGGGGTAGGCGGCCACCTCGATGTGGAAGGCGTCTCCCATTTCGGCGCGGATGAAGGCCACGAGGTCGCTGGCGTACTGGAATTCACCGCCCAGGCCATAGCCGCTGGGCAGGTCGCCGCGCAGGGCAACGAGGCGTTTCACCCCCATGGCCTGCAGCTGCTGCAGTTGCGCACGCACGCTGCCCTTGGTGGCACCGATGCACGAGAAATGCGACGCGGCGGCCACACCTTCGGCCTGGATTTCGGCCACGGTGGCAAACGTCCCTTCCTGGGTGGAGCCGCCGGCACCGTAGGTCACCGAGCAAAACTCCGGCCGCTTGGCGTACAGCTTCTCGCGCGCGGCGCGCAACTTCACCGCGCCCTCGGGCGTCTTGGGCGGAAAAAACTCAAAACTCAGGGGCAAGCCCATACGAAAAACTCCCGGTTGCCATCACCGCCGGTGATGGCACTTTCAAAATAGTCGCGCAGCGTCAGGCCGTGATGCCGACAGGCTTGCGCCATGCGCTGTTCCACCAGCGCGTAGCTGGCCGCGTCTTTCACCAGCCCGCCCTTGCCGATGTGCTCGGGCTGCAGCTCGAACTGGGGCTTGACCAGCATCAGCAACTGCCCGCCCGGCTTGAGCAGCGGCACCAGGGCCGGCCACACCAGCGTCTGCGAGATGAAGGACAGGTCGCCCACGATGAGGTCGAACGGCGCTGCCGCAACGGGACCACCCGCTTCCCGAAGCCGCTGCGCATCGAGTTCACGGGCGTTGCACTTCTCAATGCACACCACCCGCGGGTCGCTGCGCAGCGTCGGGTGCAACTGACCCTGCCCCACGTCCACGCCCACCACCTGCGCCGCGCCGTGCTGCAGCAGGCAATCGGTGAAGCCGCCGGTGCTCTGGCCCACGTCCAGGCAGCGCAGACCGGTCACGTCCAGGCTGCAATGGTTCAGCGCCGCGTCGAGCTTGAGCCCGCCACGCGACACGTAGCGGGCCTCGGCCGCGTCCTGCAGCTGCAGCTCCACGGTCTCGCGCAGTTCCTCGCCGTTCTTGGCAACCACTTTCCAGTCGGTGCCTGTCAGCCGCCAGCGCACGCCCGCAGCAATCAGCCGCTGGGCCTGCGAACGCGATGCCGCCAACCCCCGCTCGACGAGCAACTGGTCAGCGCGCACGGTGCCTCAGTAGCGGTAGGTGTCGGGCTTGTACGGGCCCTGCTTGGGCACGCCAATGTAGGCGGCCTGCTCGTCCGTCAGCTCGGTCAGCTTGGCGCCCACCTTCTTCAGGTGCAGGCGCGCCACCTTCTCGTCCAGGTGCTTGGGCAGCACGTACACCTTGCCGGCGTCGTAGCCATCGGGGTGGCAGAACAGTTCGATCTGCGCGATCGTCTGGTTCGCGAACGAGGAGCTCATCACGAAGCTCGGGTGGCCGGTGGCACAGCCCAGGTTGACCAGGCGGCCCTTGGCCAGCAGGATGATGCGCTTGCCGTCCGGGAAGATCACGTGGTCGACCTGCGGCTTGATCTCTTCCCACTGGCACTGGGCTTCCAGCGAGGCGACGTCGATCTCGTTGTCGAAGTGACCGATGTTGCAGACGATGGCCTGGTCTTTCATGCGGACCATGTGGTCGTAGGTGATGACGTTCTTGTTGCCGGTGGCGGTCACGAAAATGTCGGCCTGGCTGCAGGCCTCGTCCATCGTCACCACGCGGTAGCCTTCCATTGCGGCCTGCAGGGCGTTGATGGGGTCGATCTCGGTCACCCACACCTGGGCCGACAGCGAGCGCAGCGCCTGGGCCGAGCCCTTGCCCACGTCGCCGTAACCGGCCACCACGGCCACCTTGCCGGCCACCATCACGTCGGTGGCGCGCTTGATGCCGTCGACCAGCGATTCGCGGCAACCGTACAGGTTGTCGAACTTGCTCTTGGTGACGCTGTCGTTGACGTTGATGGCGCGGAACATCAGCGTGCCCTTGGCCGACATTTCCTTCAGGCGGTGCACGCCGGTGGTCGTCTCTTCGGTCACGCCGATGATCTGTGCGCTCTTGCGGCTGTACCAAGTGCTGTCTTCGGCCAGCTTGGCCTGGATGGCGGCGAACAGGATGCGCTCTTCCTCGCTGCCGGGGTTGGCCAGCACGGCGGGGTTGGTTTCGGCCTGCTTGCCCAGGTGCATCAGCAGCGTGGCGTCGCCGCCGTCGTCCAGGATCATGTTGGGGCCTTCGCCCTCGGTGCCCTTGGCGCCGAATTCAAAAATGCGGTGGGTGTAGTCCCAGTAATCGACCAGGGTTTCGCCCTTGATGGCGAACACCGGCGTGCCGGCGGCGGCGATGGCAGCGGCGGCGTGGTCCTGCGTCGAGAAGATGTTGCACGACGCCCAGCGCACCTGCGCGCCCAGGGCTTGCAGGGTTTCGATCAGCACGGCCGTCTGGATGGTCATGTGCAGCGAGCCGGTGATGCGCGCGCCCTTGAGGGGCTGCTTGGCCGCGAATTCCTCGCGGATGGCCATCAGGCCAGGCATCTCGGTTTCGGCAATGCGGATTTCTTTACGGCCCCAGTCGGCCAGGCCGATGTCGGCGATGGCGCAATCGGCGTTGACGGGGTGTTTCAGCGGTGCATTCATGGGTGGCTCCAGCAGCAGGGTTCAGACAAACCACCGAACGGGGAGCACACAACCGCTCACCACACGTTCCAGTGGGCGAGCGTCGTTGCTGTGGGGACGGGCGAAGGTGATGCCCGTCTGCTGCCGAGCCTCGCCATGTGGGTACCCGCTGTGGGCACCATGGCTGCAACGCTCCTCGGCAACCCTCTGATTATATGAAACCAGACACGCGACGTCCAACGGCGAAGGGGTTTGCAACCGACTCCCTATAATTCCGCGGTTCACCCACGGACCCATCTTGAGCTCCAACACCTCCTCTTCCTCCGCCCTTTCACTCGTTGCCGCCGACATGCAAGCGGTGGACGGGGTGATCCAGCGCAGCCTGGGCAGCGATGTGCCCCTGGTCGGCCAGGTGGCGGAATACATCATCGGAGCCGGGGGCAAGCGGGTGCGGCCCGCCCTGCTGCTCATGATGTGCGGCGCCCTGGGGTGCCAGGACGCGCGCCGCCACAGCCTGGCCGCCGTGGTGGAATTCATCCACACCGCCACCCTGTTGCACGACGACGTGGTCGATGAATCCACCCTGCGGCGCGGGCGCAACACCGCCAACCAGGTGTTTGGCAACGCGGCCAGCGTGCTGGTGGGCGATTTTCTGTATTCCCGCGCCTTCCAGATGATGGTGGAAGCCGGCGAGATGCGCATCATGCAGGTGCTGGCCGACGCGACCAACGTGATCGCCGAGGGCGAGGTGCTGCAGCTCATGAACATGCACGACGCGTCGCTGGACGAAGCGGCCTACCTGCGCGTCATCCGTGCCAAGACGGCCAAGCTGTTCGAAGCCAGCGCGCGGCTGGCGGCGATCCTGGCCGGCGCCGACGCCGAACTGGAGGCCCGCTGCGCCGACTACGGCCAGGCCCTGGGCGCCGCCTTCCAGGTGGTGGACGACGTGCTCGATTACGAAGGCACCGCCAGCGAGCTGGGCAAGAACCTGGGCGACGACCTGCGCGAAGGCAAGGTCACGCTGCCCATCATCTGTACCCTGCGCCGCTGCAGCAGCGAGCAGGCGGCACTGATCCGCGGCGCGATCGAGGAAGGCAACACCGAGCGGGTGGACGATATCCTGCACATCGTGCGCACCAGCGGCGGCCTGGCCGACGCGCGACAGGCCGCCATGGCCGAGGCGCAGCGGGCCATCGACGCAGCCCGTGTGTTGCCCGCGAACGGGTACACCGAAGGTTTGGTACAATTAGCGGCTGCACTGTTGGAGCGACGCTCTTAACGGCAATCATCGGGGTGTAGCTTAGCCTGGTAGAGCGCTACGTTCGGGACGTAGAGGCCGGAGGTTCGAATCCTCTCACCCCGACCAGGAATTTCCTTGTAAATCAACAACTTAAAAAGCTCCGCAAGTCGGAGCTTTTTTGTTTTTGGCGCCGTTAGTGGCAGATTAGTGGCAAGCCGCTGGTCTTCGTGCCACAGAAGCGCAATCGGTATAAACAGAGTCCCTAGACCTTGCTCCCCACTCAACGGAGCACAGTCCATGGCATCTATCGAAAACAGGTCACGTTTCATCGTCTCGGTCCAAAAGCGCGACGACCTCACACAGACCTTTGCTTACACCCGCGAGTCGCAGCTTCGCGCCTACGTGGCGGAACTCAAGGCCCAAGGCTTCAAGCCCAAGCTCGGCCGTACCAACGACGCCTACGCCATCCGAATCCGCGAAGCAGGACAACCCAATCAGTGCCTGTACGCCACCAGTGAGCAAGAGGCTATCGACATCAAGCAACGCGTCGAGCTCGAGCGTCGTAACGGCCTGTTCGTGGACTACGCCAAGGGTCGCCGGTTCACGTTCGCCGATTTGCTGGCTCGCTATCTGCGCGAGGAGTCTCCCCGGCACAAAGGCTTTGAGGTTGAGGGCTACATCATCAATGCCATGCTGTCAGATGCTGTTGAATCACAACGAAAACTGGGCCATTTTTGGGGTGGATCACAC
>JAUWAE010000076.1 GCA_030602185.1 Comamonadaceae bacterium | reverse complement strand
CGAGGGCAAGCTGGACCACAGCCAGATGCTGACCGACCCCGAAGAAGCCGCCGTCTTCGTCAAGGCCACCCAGCTCGATGCCCTGGCCATTGCCATCGGCACCAGCCACGGCGCCTACAAGTTCAGCCGCAAGCCCACGGGCGACATCCTGGCCATTTCGCGCGTGAAGGAAATCCACGCCCGCATCCCCAACACCCACCTGGTGATGCACGGCTCGAGCAGCGTGCCGCAGGAACTGCTGGCGCTGATCAACCAGTACGGCGGCCAGATGAAGGAAACCTACGGCGTGCCGGTGGAAGAGATCCAGGAAGCCATCAGGCATGGCGTGCGCAAGATCAACATCGACACCGACATCCGCCTGGCCATGACCGGTGCGGTGCGCAAGTTCCTGGCCGAGAACCCCGACAAGTTCGACGCCCGCGAATGGCTCAAGCCCGCGCGCGCTGCCGCGCAGGCGGTGTGCAAGCAGCGCTACCTGGAATTTGGCTGCGAAGGCCAGGCCGGCAAGATCAAGGGCTATTCCTTGAGCGAAGTGGCCGCCAAGTACGCGCGCGGGGAACTGGCGCAGGTGGTGAACTGAGGCGTTTGAGCCGCATGAACCCAGCCGCCTTCAGGGCGGCTTTTTTCTTGCCCATAATGTTGGAAGAAGCGTGACACAGATTGCGCCATGCCACACACGCCAGGGAGGGGCCCCCATTGATACTGAAAAACGCCGACGACAAATCGTCGCAACTGGCACAGCTTGAACAACGGCTGGCCGATCACACGCTGAATGCCGCGCAGAAGCAATGGCTCACGGACGAGCTGTTTCGACTGCGCATGGGCATCCAGGGCGAACGCGAGGCCGCGTTTTACCTGGACAGCCACTTCAAGGATTCGGAAAACCATGTCGTGATCCACGACCTGCGGGTGGAGGTGGATGGCGACGTGGCGCAGATCGACCACCTGGTGCTCTACAGGGCCGGGGGCATTTACCTGTTCGAGACAAAGAACTACGGTGGCAGCCTGCTGATCAACGACCACGGCGAGTTCACCGCCGATTACGGGCGGGTGCGGTACGGCATTCCGTCACCCATCGAGCAAAGCAGGCGGCACGAACGGGTGCTGCACAAACTGCTGGACCGGCTGGACATAAGCGGCCGCACCCAGCGCCAACTGGACATGCACCACCTGGTGCTGGTGCACCCCAAAGCCATCATCCAGCGTCCGGCCGAAAAGGTGTTCAGCACGCAGAACGTGATGAAGGCCGACCAGTTCCCGGCCTGGCACAAAAAGCGCACCGACAACATAGGCGCGCTGGAAATGTTTTCACTGATGGCGAACATGCGCAGCGTGGACACCGTGCGGGAATGGGGTGAAAAGCTCATCCGGCAACACAGGCCGGCGCCGATGAAACAGTTGCCAGAGCATTTATTCCCTGCAGCACCGCCGGCACCGGCCGCCATCAAGCCCGGCACGCCGGCTTCAGCGCCTGCGGACAGTGCCCAACTCGCCCGAAAGCTGGTGTGCGCCAAATGCGGCACCCGAATTACTTTCGCGGAAGGCAAGTTCTGCTGGGGCAACGAACGGCGGTTTGGGGGCTTGCAATATTGCCGGGAACATCAGGCGATGTTTCGGTGATGTCGGGAAGCGGCCAGAAGATGACATTGGTGTTCCTACCTCTGCAGCTGGGTCAGGCTGGGTACGGTCACCCGAACTTGCCAACTGAAAGGTCGCGATCGACGT
This sequence comes from Comamonadaceae bacterium, assembly GCA_030602185.1. Classification (GTDB taxonomy): domain Bacteria; phylum Pseudomonadota; class Gammaproteobacteria; order Burkholderiales; family Burkholderiaceae_C; genus JAUWAE01. The sequence goes on along the minus strand of JAUWAE010000076.1, from coordinate 9,419 downwards.
AACCGGTCATCCCAAGCACCAGTCAATCTGCAACTGAGCCGGGAAAGACGAGGCAGAAGGTGGTGATGCCGTTACTGGAACTGGCTGTCACGGAGCCGCCATGGGCGGCCATGATCGCCTGGGTGATCGACAGGCCCAGGCCAGCGCCATCGGAGTCCGGGTGGCTGCGCGACTTGTCCACCCGGAAGAAGCGGTCGAACAGCCGAGGCAGAACCTCAGGGGAAATGGTGGGCCCCGTGTTGGTGAGACACAGGGTGGTGGTGGTGCCTTGCTTTTCGATCGTCACCGTCACGTCGGCATCATCCGGTGAGTGCCGCAAGGCGTTGGACAGCAGGTTGCCAATGGCGCGCCGAACCATCAGGCGGTCACCCATGATCACCGCCTGCCCAGCAAGCGAAAGACGAATGCGTTTCTCGTCGGCCACCGCGTCATAGAAGTCGAACAGCGCCCGCGTTTCCTGCTCCAACTCAATCGCCTCCGGGTTGGGCAGTTCGATCCCGTGCTCCGTCTTGGCCAGAAACAGCATGTCAGACACCATGCGGGACAGTCGCTGAAATTCTTCGGCGTTGGAGGCGAGGATGTCCTGGTATGTGCCCGTGTCCCTTTTTTGAGCCAGCGACACCTGGGTCTGGGTCAGCAGGTTGTTGATGGGCGTGCGCAGTTCGTGCGCCAGGTCGCTGGAGAATTCCTGCAGGCGCGCAAAGTCCGATTGCAGGCGTTTCAGCATGGTGTTCAAGCTCTGCGCCAGGTCGGCGAACTCCGCCGGGACTGCGTCCACTGGCATGCGCTGGTCCAGCTTATGGGCCGTGACCGTCATGGCGCGCTCTTTCATGATTCGAAGCGGCGCCAGGCCCCGGCGGGCAGCCCACCAGCCCAGCAAGCCGCTGATCAGGATCGCGCCTACCAGGTAGAGCGCCAGGGTCTGCCTGAGCGACTGCATGAAATGGGTGTGGTGCGCTGTGTCCAGCGCGATCAGAAGTTCAAGGGATGCGCCGTCAGTGGCCTGGCCCGTCCATGTGGAGGGAGGCCGAATGGCCGCCCTCAGACCTCGCAGCGTTTGGTCACCGGCCATCCAGTCGAAGGCGTGCCCATCTATGCCGATGGATGACGGCAGACGGGAGAACACCGAGCTCGCTTCTCCATAGACCAGGCCGGTGCTGTTGCGCAGCTCGATGAACAAGCCGTGGTGACTGGTCAAAAGCTCATCCAGTAGAGGTACCAGCATCTCCGATGACGATGCCTCACCGACAATGGTTTGCACCAGGTCGATCTTGTCCTTCAGGAAATCCCTATCGAGTTCGACAAAGTGCCGACCTACGGCTATCGAGACCAGAAGACCCAGGCCGACCAGAACGCAGGCCGATACCAGGGTATACAGCGCGGTCAAGCGCGCCGTCAGCGACAGCCGGCCGAGCATCAGTGGGCGTCCTCGGGTGCTTCGAGAACGTAGCCCATGCCGCGCACGGTCTGGATCAGGCGCGGTTCAAATGCATCGTCCACCTTGGCCCGCAAGCGCCGCATGGCCACTTCGATCACATTGGTGTCGCTGTCGAAGTTCACGTCCCACACCTGCGAGGCGATCAGGGAGCGCGGGAGCACCTCGCCATGGCGGCGCATCAGCAGCTCCAGCAGGCCGAATTCCTTGGCCGTCAGATCGATGCGTTTTCCGGACCGGGTCACCCGCCGGCGCAGCAGGTCGAGCTCCAGATCGGCTACTTTCATCGAAGTGGGTTCCATACCCGTGCGGCCACGCCGAAGGATCGTCCGGACCCTGGCCAGCAGCTCGGCGAACGAAAACGGCTTGACCAGGTAATCGTCGGCCCCCAGTTCCAGGCCCTTGACGCGGTCTTCAACCTGATCGCGTGCCGTAAGGAACAGCACCGGCATCTGGCGCCCCTGACTGCGCAGGTTCTTGAGCACCTGCCATCCGTCCATGCCTGGCAGCATGACATCCAGGATCACCAGATCGTGGTCCCCCTCCAGGCCATGGTGCAGACCGTCCACACCGTTGGTCACGAGGTCCACGGCAAAGCCGGCCTCGCGCAGGCCTTGTCTGAGGTAGTCACCCGCTTTGGGCTCATCTTCAACGATCAGAATTTTCACGTTCACATTCTCCTGACCGCAAGTTTGCCCGTACCGGAGCGGGCGTGACGAAAGCTGACATTTTTGTAATCCGGCCGACAGGGAAGTGACGAACTCGCCTCGCCAGAATCCGCACCACTTGATCCACATCAAAAGGAGCGATTGCAGTGAAACCTTTGTTTAGTCATCGAGCCACGAGCCAGCTGCTGGCAGCGGGCCTGTTGGCCCTACCAGTCGCGCTGGCTGCCCAGACGGCCAGCCCGACGCAGGAGGCCGACTGGCGCCGGGCCAACGACGCGGTGGGAGCGCTCAAGCGCGGCCATGCCGACGTGCTCAAGTGGGAGCAGGCCAATACCAGTGCAGCCACCGCGACGCCAGCCAGCACCCTGGGTGTTGCCATGCCCACTACGGAGGCGGCTGTTCGCATGGCCTGGACGGTGCACCGCGATCTGGCCCGTGCTTTGGCTCGGCTGGGTCCGAAGAACGAACAGCTGATCGCAGAAGGCCGCTGGACAGAACTCGACCCCAGCCTGCAACGCCGCGTCAAGGATGCCAGTGAGGTGCTGGAGGTGGCTGCGGCCGGCCGCAAAGCCTGGATCGAAGCTGTAGCCGCTCAACAGGTGCTGAAGCACCAGCGTGACATGCTGGAGGCGGCTCAGGCTGCCTATGAACTGGGGCAGCGCATGGTGACGGTGGGCAACTGGAGCAAGCTGCAACTGTCTCCCGTACAACTGGCTGCGTCCAACGCACGCATGAATCTGCGGCGAGCACAGCAAGCCGCCGCCCAGGCCCAGGCCAATCTGGTCAAGACGATGGGGCAAACAGGCCTTCAGGATGGCTTTGCGCTGCCGGACCAGCTGCCTGCTATCCCGGTGCAACCCATGACAGCGGCCGAACTGCAGAAACGGGCTGAAGCGGTTCGCAGTCATTTGCCAGATGCAGAAAGCCTGCGCAACCGTGCTCTGTCGAAGTCGGCCATGAACGTTTACTGGGCCGCCCATGCGTTGGCGCAGGACAGCCAGGGCGACATCCTGAAGACCCGTGAGTTCATCACCGAAGAGACGGTGCTGCACTACAACGGCATGCTCAAGAGCGTCTGGGACCTGCTGGACGAGGTGCGCAACCAGTCTCAGGCCACGGTGGATGCAATCGGTGCACAGCGCGACTTCTGGCTGGCCGAGGCCGATCTGCAGTGGGTCTTGCAGGGCGGAGAGCCCGACAGTTTTGTGAATCTGGGCGGCGCCGGTGGCGAGGCTCCGGCAGCAGCAGCGCATTGAAAGGACACATCACATGACCAACACCCCTACCAACTCCAGACGACAGTTCTTCGCCGGCGCCGCTGCCTCCGTGGCCGGCCTGGCCGTGGCCCGTTCTGCTTTGGCTGGCTTGCCCGAGCCGGTCATCCAGACTTCGGTCGAAACCGCGCCGCCGCTGGTGCCACAGACTGGCCGACCCTACAACCCGGTGGTCACGCTCAACGGCTGGACGCTGCCCTGGCGCATGAACAACGGTGTCAAGGAATTCCACCTGGTGGCCGAGCCCGTGGTGCGCGAGGTCTCGCCGGGCTTCAAGGTCAACATGTGGGGCTACAACGGGCAGAGCCCAGGCCCGACCATCGAGGTGGTGGAGGGCGACCGCGTGCGCATCTTCGTGACCAACAAGCTGCCCGAGCACACCACCATCCACTGGCATGGCCAGCGCCTGCCCAGCGGCATGGACGGCGTGGGGGGGTTGAATCAGCGCGCCATTCCAGTGGGCAAGACCTATGTCTACGAGTTCGAGGCTCGGCGCCCCGGCACCTTCATGTACCACCCGCATGCGGACGAGATGGTGCAGATGGCCATGGGCATGATGGGCATGTGGGTGACCCACCCCAAGGCCAAACACCCGCACATCAGCGACGTGGACCGCGACTTCTGTTTCCTGCTCAACGCCTTTGACGTCGAGCCAGGCAGCAAGACACCCAAGGTCGCCACCATGACGGACTTCAACATCTGGTGCTGGAACAGCCGGGTGTTCCCAGCCATCGACACGCTCAACGTGCGCCTGAACGACCGCGTGCGTATCCGGGTGGGCAACCTCACCATGACCAACCACCCGATCCACCTGCACGGCCACGAGTTCCTGGTCACAGGCACCGACGGCGGACCGACCCCACCCAGCACCCGCTGGTACGAAGTCACCACCGACGTGGCCGTGGGGCAGATGCGCCAGATCGAGCTGATCGCCGACGAAGAAGGCGACTGGGCCATGCACTGCCACAAGAGCCACCACACCATGAACGCCATGGGCCACGATGTGCCCACCATGATCGGCGTGGACCACCGGGGTCTGGTCAAGAAGATCCAGAAGGTCGCGCCCGACTACATGCTCATGGGTGAACGCGGCATGGCCGACATGGGCGAAATGCAGATGCCGATTCCCGACAACACAGCGCCCATGATGACCGGCACCGGCCAGTTCGGCCCGCTGGAAATGGGTGGCATGTTCACGGTCTTCAAGGTCCGCAAGGACCAGAAAACGGGCGACTACAAAGACCCGGGCCCGTACAAGTTCCCCGAGGGAACCGTGGCCTACGAATGGAACGGCGCACTTCCCCCGACACCACGCCCTGCGGCCAGCGCTGACACGACACCGGCCGCCGCCACGGCGATCAAACCCACCGCCAAAGGCATGTCCCACTGAAATGGCCCATTGCCCGTCTCACCACTGTTTTTCCTCAACCGTTTCCCCAACCAAAACCCCAAGGACAACCATGAAATCCGTCAAGTTCAACTTCGCTTCCCGCGCTGGCTTTGTTTTCGCTGCTGCAGCATTGGCCGCATCGGCTGCTTTCGCTGGTGGCACCCATGGCGGTGGGCACGATGAATCGCCCATCGGCGAACCGGGTGTCGCAGCCAACGTCACGCGCACGATCGAGGTGGACGCGGCCGACAGCATGCGGTTCACGCCGTCGAACGTGTCGGTGAAGAAGGGCGAGACCATCCGTTTTGTCATCAAGAATTCCGGCAAGGTGCCGCACGAGTTCAGCCTCGGCACGGAAAAGGAGCTCAAGGAGCACTACGAGGTCATGAAGAAGTTCCCGACCATGGAGCACGAAGAAGCCAACAAGATCTCGCTCAAGCCTGGCAAACAGGGTGAAGTGATCTGGCGCTTCACCAAGCCCGGTGTGGTGAACTTCGCCTGCTTGCATGTGGGCCACTACGAGGCCGGCATGAAGGGCCAGGTCAAGGTGGCAGCCAAGTAAGCAGCTATCCGATCATCACAACCTCCACCCAACGACACAAGGATTCAAGATGAAACTGCGACTGGTTCTGAGCGCAACCGCACTGGCCTTCACGGCCATTGCAGCCAACCCCGTGTTCGCTCAAATGAACATGGACCACAGCAAAATGGGCATGGCGGGCATGGCGGGCATGCCCAGCATGACCGATGGTGAAGTCCGCAAGATCGACAAGGACGCCGGCAAGATCACCATCAAGCACGGTGAAATCAAGCACATGGACATGCCCGGCATGACCATGGTCTTCGTGGCCAAGGACAAGGCCTTGCTGGACAAGACCAGCGTCGGTGCCAAGATCCAGTTCATGGTCACGAACGAGAACGGGCAGATGACGGTGACGGACATCCAGCCAGTGAAGTGATCCTGCGTTTTCAGCGTCTCCGTTTGGCTGCGGCTGTTCTTGCTCTGGCAGGGATTGCCGCAGCTTTTTTCTGGGGGCCATCTGCGGACTTCTTCCGGTCAGATCCCATCGGGCTGCTTCGCCCGGATGACGCCGTGATGCTCAAGCAGGGTGCGCTGATCTACCAGGCCCGGTGCGCCAGTTGCCATGGCGTGACGCTGGAGGGGCAGGCCAACTGGCGAGAACGGGGTGCCGATGGTCGCTTGCCGGCGCCTCCCCACGACGGGAGCGGCCACACCTGGCACCACCCGGACGATGTGCTGATTCGCATCACCAAGGAAGGGGTGGCGAAGGCCGTTGGAATGCCCGACTACGCCACTAACATGCCCGCCTTTGGCGATTCGCTCAGCGATGCCGACATCGTGGCGGTTCTGTCCTGGATCAAGTCGCAGTGGTCACCAGAGACCCGGCGCCACCACAACGACATCAATCTCCAGGCCCAGCAGCAGTCGCCACGCTGAACCTGACTTTTTTGTCATCTCCAGGTCATCTTGGCGACCTGGGTCGATTCCTACAGTGACTCCATGGCATCTCGCCATGCGCTCCGTCACGAAAGGAAATCGATATGTCCACCTTGATCCGAACCCTTCTGGCCGTGGCTGTCGCTGGTGCGGCGTTCTCTGCCGCAGCACAGCAAGCAGCAGACCACACCCAGCACCACCCGTCCACCCCGGCAGCCAGCGGCACGACCCAGCAGGCTACACCTCAGGCCGGTATGCCCATGGGCATGTCGTCGATGCCGCAGATGCAGGAACACATGCAGCAGCACATGACCACCATGCAGGCGCTGCGCGCCAAGATGGCGGCGGCCAAAACGCCGGCCGAACGCCAGTCTCTGATGGCAGAACACATGCAGGCGATGCAAGAAGGCATGGACATGATGAAAGGCGTGAAGTCCATGGGTGGCATGTCTGGAATGCAGGGAATGGGGGCTCCCGGCGCCGTTACACCGGACATGACCCAGCGGCATCAAATGATGGAGATGCGCATGGACATGATGCAGAACATGATGGAAATGATGATGCAGCGCATGCCGCAGTCGCCGTCCAGTACCGGTGCCCAGTGACCACGGCGACGTTCTGACGCTGTACCAGTTTTCATATCCAGTTCAGGAGATTGTGTGATGTCGATGTATTCCCGGCGGCAGTTTCTGAGCGGCGCGGGTGCTCTGGGTGCCGCGACAGCCTGCCCAGGCATCTGGGCGGCCACAGTTGCCCAGTCAGGCCTGTCTTCCGACGAGATCCTTCGCCTTGAAGCACAGGCGGCGGGCTTCTCCAACCCCTTGCGACTTCCGGGAAGCAGCGGTCTTTTTGGTGTTCTACCCGCAACAGACTTCAAGGAAGTCCATGTGGTCCGCAGCGAGATCGAGGTGCTGCCGGGTCTGCGCACACCTATCCTAGCCTACGCCGTGGAATCGCGTGGCAAGAAGTTCCTCAACCCGGCGCTTCTGGCCCGCCGTGGCGACGAGATGCGGGTGAAGCTGATCAATCACATTGATCAACCGACGGTCATTCACTGGCATGGCCTGGGTGTCGACTCTCGCAACGACGGTAATGGCCTCAACGTCGTGGCGCCGGGTCAGAGCATGGACTACGCGTTCGCCTTGCAGGACCGGTCGTCGATGTACTGGTACCACCCCCACGCCCACGGATACATCCCTCAGCAGGCCTATCACGGCCTGGCCAGCCTACTGTTCGTCGAGGACGACGACGAAGCCGCCCTGCGCAAGGAGCTGGCGCTGGCGTTGGGTGAATCCGAAATCCCGCTGGTGCTGCAGGACAAGGAGTTCGACGCACAAGGGCGCCTCCAGTACGCGCCCAGCGCCGCCCAGTCCTTCGGTGGCTGGGTGGGCAACCGGCTGATGGTCAACCTGACCGAACGCCCACGCCTGAAGGCCGGGCGTCGCATCGTTCGCTTTCGCATCCTTAACGGCAGCAACGCGCGCAGCTACCGGCTGGCGTTCCTGCAACAAGGCCGAGCCCTGGGCTTTTACTTGGCGGGCACGGACGGTGGATTGCTGGCCCAGCCCGTGCGCATCGAACAGACCTTCCTTTCGCCCGGTCAGCGGCTGGATGTGCTGGTGGATTTTCGAGAAGCCAACCCCACCCGCCCGGTGACCCTGGCGTCCTTGCCCTTCGACCCGATGCACCAGGAGGGGGGGCACGACATGGCCACGATGGACCACAGCCAGCATGGTGGGACAGAAGGCGCCGCCGCGCTCGCAGCGATGGCCATGGAAGGCGATGCACGGGCGCTGATGCGTATCGACCTGGCGCCGTCCAGCACACCATACGACCGCCGTCTGCCTGCGCGCCTGTCTAGCCTCTCCGCTCCGGTTGAACCGGCGGGCGCGGCGCGGCGCATGCAACTGGGCCACGATGGCAAGGGCCACTGGACGATCAACGGTGGGGTGTACGACCATACCGCTGTCCCATTGACTGTCCAGCGGGGCGCGCGTGAAACCTGGCGGATCGAGAACGCTGAACGCAGCATGCCGCACCCCATGCACCTGCACGGTTTCTCGTTCCGGGTGCTCGAACGTCTGGGCAGTCCAGCGCCGGTTCGCTCCCTGGCCGGTGCACGCGGCCTGCTGCCTCAGGACCAGGGCGTGGTCGACACCCTGCAGGTGTGGCCGGGTGAATCCGTGCGGATCGCCATCGACTTTTCGCATCCGCACTTCGGCGATCAGGACTACGTCTTTCACTGCCACACGCTGGAACATGCCGAGGCGGGAATGATGATGCGATACCAGGTCAAGGCCTGAGGAACTCACCATGAACATTCGAACCATCAGCAAACGTCTCGCCGTGATCCCCACCTGTCTCGCCCTGGGCTGGATGTCCGCTGCCCTGGCCGCGTCCAAGGTCTACGTCGCCAATGAAACCGATGGCACGGTCAGCGTGATCGCGACCGACACCCGCCAGACCGTCCGCACCATCACCGTCGGCGCGGGCGCCCACAACGTCCAGGCCACCGCCGACGGCCGGCGGGTTTGGGTGACCAACAACGGAACGCCGCCCGCCGCCGCCCATGGGGCCCACCAGGGAATGCCGGGCGCCGCACACGCCGCCATGACCACTCCTGGGGAGGTCTGGGCCATCGACACCGCCACCGACACGGTGGTGGGCAAGGTGCCGGTCGGCAAGCATCCCGCGCACGTGGTGGTGTCCCCGGACGGCCGCTGGGTCTACGTGACCAACGGTAGTGACAACACCGTCAGCGTGGTGGACGCCGCGGCGATGAAGGAGGTGGCCACCATCGCCACCGGGGCGTTCCCGCATGGCATCCGGCTGAGCCCGGACGGGCGGCAGGCCTATGTGGCCAACCTCAAGGGCGGCACCGTGTCCGTCATCGACACGGCCAGTCGCCAGCAGGTCGCGAGCATTCCCGTGGGCCGGGGGCCGGCCCAGGTGGGGTTCACCGGCGACGGGCGCCTGGCGTTCGTGTCGCTGTCGCAGGAGGACCGGGTGGCCGTCATCGACCCGAATACCCACGAAGTGGTGCGCAAGGTCCCCGTCGGAGACGGTCCCATCCAGCTGTTTGCGACCCCGGCCAACCAACGCCTGCTGGTGGCGAACCAGGGCAGCCGCAAGAACCCCGGGCGGACGGTGAGCGTGATCGACTTGACCTCCTTCAAGGTCACCGCCAGCATCC
>JAUWAE010000169.1 GCA_030602185.1 Comamonadaceae bacterium | reverse complement strand
GTTTTTTGCACGTGCATGCGCGAAAACGCCGAGTACAGCGCCTCGAAGGTGGCGGCGTTCATGGCGCTCATGCAGATGCTGCCGCTGGCCAGGAACAGGATGTAGGGCACGGCGCGCGCTGCGCCGTCGGGCCCGGCCACCTGCACCTCGCCCACCAGCAGGCCCATGCCGTAGCCAAAGGCCACCAGCCAGATCAGCGGTTCGGCGATGTTGCCCACCAGGCTAGGGATGGCGAGCTTGCGCCACACCAGCAGGTTGCGCAGGAACACCGGCCAGAAGCGCGGCGACAGGTGGGGCACACGCCAGTGGCTGGCGATGGGGGTGTGGGTCAAGGTGGTCGTGGATGTGGTGACAGGGAGCATGGGTCAGCCTTCCTCCCGGATCTGGCGGCCGGTGAGTTTGAGGAACAGGTCTTCCAGGTTGGCCGGGCGGTGCAGGGTGCGCAGGGTGGGGTGGTCGGCCAGGGCGGCCAGCAAGGGCTTGGCGTCCTGGGTGTAGAAAAACACGGTCTCGCCGCTCACTTCCACCCGGTTGGCCAGGGCCGCGAGCGGCGAGTGGGCCAGGGCCTGCGCCTCGCTGCCGGCGCCACCATACACCTCCACCACCTCGGGCTCCAGGTGGCGGGCGATCAGTTCGCGCGGTTGGCCTTCGGCGATGGCGCGGCCGTGGTCGATCACCAGCAGCCGGTGGCACAGGCGCTCGGCCTCGTCCATGAAGTGGGTGGTGAGCAGGATGCTCTTGCCCTGTTGCAGCAACTGTTGCAGGCGCTCCCACATGAGGTGGCGGGCCTGCGGATCCAGTCCGGTGGTGGGCTCGTCGAGCAGCAGCAGTTGCGGGTCGTTCACCAAGGCGCGGGCCAGCGACAGGCGCCGCTTCATGCCGCCCGAGAGTTCGCCCGGCTTGGCCTTGGCCTTGTGCGCCAGTGCGGCAAAGTCCAGCAGCGCCGGGATGCGGGCCTGCACCGCCGCCTTGGGCAGCCCGAAGTAGCGGCCGAACACGAGCAGGTTTTCGGCGCAGGTGAAGTCGGGGTCCAGCGTGTCCATCTGGCTGACCACGCCCAGCCGGGCCTTGATGGCTTGGGCCTGCGCCGGCATCTCGAGGCCCAGCGCGGTGATCTCGCCGCTGTCAGGGGTGGTCTGGCCCAGGCACATGCGGATGGTGGTGGTCTTGCCGGCGCCGTTGGGGCCGATCAGACCCAGGCATTCGCCCGGGGCGATGTGGAACGACAGGTCGTTGACCACGGTCGCATCGCCGTAGCGCTTGGTGAGGTGGCGGGCTTGGAAGAGCGGGGGCATGCGCCAATTGTGCCCCCGCCGCTAAAATGCCTGGCTTTGGCCTGAGTTTCTGGAGGGGACGCCCCCGTGTCTGACCGTTTGGCGGTGTTGCCGCAATACCTGCTGCCCAAGCAGGCCCTGACCTCGCTGGCCGGTGCGCTGGCGCGCCGGCCGCTGGGCGGTTTCACCCAGCGCAACATCCGCAACTTCGTGGCCCGCTACGGCGTGGACATGAGCGAAGCGGCCGAGCCCGACATCGCCCGCTACGCTACTTTCAACGACTTTTTCACCCGTGCCCTCAAGCCGGGCGCGCGGCCGTTTGCCGCCAGCGACCTGCTGTGCCCGGTGGACGGCGCCATCAGCCAGTTCGGCGCCATCGAACGCGACCAGATTTTCCAGGCCAAGGGCCACCGCTACAGCACCACCGCGCTGGTGGGGGGCGATGCGCAACTGGCCCAGCGTTTCGACAACGGCAGCTTCGCCACGCTCTACCTCAGCCCCAAGGACTACCACCGCATCCACATGCCCTGCGCCGGCCGACTGACGCGCATGGTGCACGTGCCGGGCGACCTGTTCTCGGTCAACCCCACCACCGCGCGCGGCGTGCCGGGCCTGTTTGCCCGCAACGAGCGGGTCGTGTGCGTGTTCGAGGGCGCACACGGCCCCTTCGTGCTGGTGCTGGTGGGCGCCACCATCGTCGGCAGCATGGCCACGGTGTGGCACGGTGTGGTGAACCCGCCGCGCCCTGGCGTGCCGCGCGACTGGCGCTACGACGACCGCGACATCACCCTGGCGCGCGGCGACGAGATGGGCCGCTTCCTGCTGGGCTCCACCGTGGTGCTGCTGTTCCCGCAGGGCGCCATGCGCTTCAACCCCGACTGGGCGCCGGCCCGCGCCATCCGCATGGGCGAGGCCATGGGCGACTGGCTGGGCGGCGCGGCCTGAACCCGCCCGCCATGTTTTGACCTGTTTTCCGTTCACTTTGTCTTGATCCTCAGGAGCCCGATGCCATGACCACCCTCGGTACGCCGCAGACCCCCCACGCCACCAAAGTCATGTTGCTCGGCTCCGGCGAGCTGGGCAAGGAGGTGCTGATCGCGCTGCAGCGCCTGGGGGTGGAAACCATCGCCGTGGACCGCTACGACCACGCGCCCGGCCAGCAGGTCGCGCACCACGCGCGCACCATCACCATGAGCGACCCGGCGCAGCTCAAGGCGCTGATTGAGGCCGAAAAGCCTCATCTTGTAGTGCCCGAAATCGAGGCCATTGCCACGCCCATGCTGCAGGAGCTGGAAGCCGCCGGCAAGGTGAAGGTGGTGCCCACCGCCCGTGCCGCCCGCCTCACCATGGACCGCGAGGGCATCCGCCGCCTGGCCGCCGAAACGCTGGGCCTGCCCACCAGCCCGTACCAGTTCTGTGATTCGCTTGAAGAATTGCAGGCCGCCATCGAGGGCACCGACGGCAAGCCGGGCATCGGCTACCCCTGCATCGTCAAGCCGGTCATGAGCAGTTCCGGCAAGGGCCAGAGCAAGATCGACGGCCCCGCCGACGTGCAGAAGGCCTGGGACTACGCCATGGCCGGCGGCCGGGTGAGCCACGGGCGCGTGATTGTGGAAGGCTTCATCGACTTCGACTACGAAATCACCCAGCTGACGGTGCGTGCCCGCGGGGCCGACGGTCAGGTCGAGACGCATTTTTGCGACCCCATTGGCCACGTGCAGGTGGGCGGCGACTACGTGGAAAGCTGGCAGCCCATGCCCATGCACCCGGCGGCGCTGGAGCGTTCGCGCCAGATCGCCAAAACCATCACCGACAACCTGGGCCTGGGCCTGAACGACGAACCCGCCGGCCTGGGGCTGTACGGCGTGGAGCTGTTCGTCAAGGGCGAGCAGGTGTGGTTCAGCGAGGTGAGCCCGCGCCCGCACGACACCGGCCTGGTGACGCTGTGCACCCAGCACCAGAGTGAGTTCGAGCTGCACGCCCGCGCCATCCTGGGCCTGCCGGTGGACGCGTCGCTGCGCAACCCCGGCGCCAGCGCCGTGATTTACGGCGGCGTGGACGCGCCCGGCCTGGTGTTCGACGGCGTGCACGAGGCCCTGGCAGTGCCCGGCACCGACCTGCGCCTGTTCGGCAAGCCCGAAAGCTTCGTCAAGCGCCGCATGGGCGTGGCGCTGGCCCGCGCGGCCGATACCGACACGGCACGGGCCAACGCCAAGCTGGCCGCCTCGAAAGTGAGGCCGCGTCAGCCTTGACCTGAGTCAATTTGCCCGAGGCTCATTTGCTTAAAATATTACCCAAAAGTTTTTTTTGGGGTTGTTAGTTGAATTTTCGACAGTTATCGATCAAGGCCCAGATCTCGGTCTTGTTGGTTTTCGCCTTGACGCTCATCGCGATGATGGGCGCAGTGGGTTGGTTTTCCTTGCACCGGGCGGGTGAGCTGGTCGCATTCGGACAGAACGTGAGCACCCCGCGCCAGAAAATGGCGAACGGGTTGATCGACGCCATCGGCGCACGGGCCATAGGCGCGCGCAACATTGTGCTGGCGCCCACGCCCGAAGCCCGCGAGGCGGAGCGCCGCAAGATCGTGGCCGCCCACGAGCGGACGCAGGCCGGTATCGCGGAGCTTCGCCGCCTGACCTCGCAGCAGGTGCAGCCGCGCGAGGCCGAGCTGTTGCAGGCGGTGTACGACGCGGAGGCCCGGTATGGGCCGGTGGCGCTGGCCATCACCGAGCTGGGCGCCCAAGGTAAAACCGAAGAAGCGGCGGCGCGTATCGTGCAGGAGTGCCAGCCGCTGCTGGAGCAGCTCACGGCCGCGCTTCAGGCCTTGATCGCCTACGAAAACGCCGCCGCCGCCAGCGACTTCCAGCGCATGCTCCAGACCGACCGCAATGCCCAGCTCCTGATGGCGGGCCTGGGCGCGGTTTCGCTGCTGCTGATGGTGCTGCTGGGCACCTACGTGGCCCGCGGTCTGATCCAGACCACTGGCAAGACCGTGCAGGCCGTGCAGCAGCTCGCCGCGGGCGACCTCACCGTGAATGTGCCCGTGAGCGGCGACAGTGAAACCGACCAGGTCCTCAAAGCCGTCAACCAGATGGCGGCGCGCTTGCGCGAGGTACTGGGCAAGGTGCATCTGGCGGCCAGTGAGATCGGCACGGCCAGCGCCGAGGTGGCCACCGGCGCCAACGACCTCTCCCGCCGCACCGAGCAGACGGCGTCCAGTCTGGAAGAAACCGCGGCGAGCATGGAGCAGCTGACCGCCACCGTCAAGCAGTCCAGCGAGTCAGCCCGTCAGGCCAACCAGCTGGCCGGCAACGCGGCTGAAGTGGCGCAGCACGGCGGGTCGGTGGTGGGTAAGGTGGTGGACACGATGGCCGACATCAACCAGAGCAGCCAGAAAATTCACGACATCATCGGCGTGATCGACGGCATTGCCTTCCAGACCAACATCCTCGCGCTCAACGCGGCGGTGGAAGCGGCCCGTGCCGGGGAGCAGGGCCGTGGGTTTGCCGTGGTGGCCGGCGAGGTCCGCTCCCTCGCGCAGCGCAGCGCCGAAGCGGCCAAGGAGATCAAGCAGCTGATCAGCGATTCGGTGGCCAAGGTCGAGACCGGCACTTTGCTGGTGCAGGAAGCGGGCACCACCATTTCCGATGTGGTGGACCAGGCCCGCCGTGTGAATGACATCGTTTCCGAGATGATGGCCGCCAGCCAGGAGCAGGCCGAGGGCATCGGGCAGGTCAATACGGCGGTGAGTCAGCTCGACCAGATGACGCAGCAAAACGCGGCACTGGTGGAGCAGTCGGCCGCAGCAGCAGAAAGCCTGCAGGAGCAGGCGCGCCGGCTGGTGCAGGCGATCAGCGTGTTCAACATCGGCGCCGGGCACACCGGTTTGCATTCGCCACGGGTGCCGCGCCTCACGGCATCGCGCTGAGTCAGCGTTGCAGCCGCTGGGCTGCCAGCGCCACCGCCTCGCGGATGCGCTGGTAGGTGCCGCAGCGGCACAGGTGGCCGTCCATGGCGGCGGCCAC
>JAUWAE010000182.1 GCA_030602185.1 Comamonadaceae bacterium | reverse complement strand
CCGTAGCAGCCGAGGGCGCTGAAGGTCTTGAGATCGGCCTGGATGCCGGCGCCACCGCCGGAGTCGCTGCCGGCGATCGTCAGCACACGGGGGTAATGAAAGGTCTGGCTCATGGCGGAATTATCCTGCAGCGCACCATCTCGGCCCCTGCCTTGTGATGTAATTCCAGAGGTCGAAACCGAATGACTTCACACATCTCCTCCCCCACTCCTCAAGAGCCCGTGCTGATCCTGGGCGCCGGGCTGATGGGCCGGCTGCTGGGCGTCGCCCTTGCACGGGCTGGCCATGCGGTGCGGCTGCTCGATGCGGGCACACCCGACGGCAGCGGTGGTGCAGCCCGCGTGGCCGCCGCCATGCTGGCCCCGCTGGCCGAATCGGCCGTGACCGAACCCAACGTGGTGGCCATGGGGCAGTACGCCCTGGTACGCTGGCCCGAGCTGCTGCGCACCCTGGCCGCCCCGGTATTTTTTCAGCAGGCGGGCACGCTCGTGCTGTGGCACCGGCAAGACGCCCCCGAGGCCCACCGTTTTCGCGCCATCCTGGGCGGCGTGCAGCAGGCCCTGCCCAGCCTGCCCCACCCCCAGGCGGTGGACGCTGCGGCCATCGCCGAACTGGAACCCGCACTGGCGCAGCGCTTTCACCAGGGCCTGTACCTGCCCGAAGAAGGCCAGCTCGACAACCGGGAACTCTTGCAAGCCCTGAACCAGACCCTGGCCGAGCTGGGCGCGGAGGTGCAGTGGCAGACGGCCTGGACGCTGGAACAGGCGCAGGAGCACCAACGCCGACAAGGCGGCTGGGTGCTGGACTGCCGGGGGCTGGGTGCGCAAGGCAACTGGAACATGCCCGCAGGCGGCCTGCGCGGCGTCCGCGGCGAGGTGGTGCGGCTGCACGCCCCCGACGTGACACTGCAGCGCCCCACCCGCATGCTGCACCCCCGCTACCCCATTTACATTGCGCCCAAGCCCGGCCACATCTTCGTCATTGGGGCGACCGAAATCGAAACCAACGACCTCACGCCAGCGAGCGTGCGCTCCACCCTGGAACTGCTGAGCGCCGCCTACGCCGTGCACCCCGGCTTTGGCGAAGCACGCATCCTGGAGCTCAACTCCCAGTGCCGCCCCACCCTGGCCGACAACCTGCCCGCCGTGCGGGAAGCTGCGCCCAGGGTGCTGCAAATCAACGGACTGTACCGCCATGGCTTCATGATTTCTCCTGCCGTGGCCGACGCGGTGCTGGAGCACATGCACAGCGGCACACAAACCCTGGCTCAGCGTCTTGGGCTGCGCTTCGACACGCTGGCCACCACGGCCACGGCCTGACCCCTAGCCCGCCATGCGAGTTCTCATCAACCAACAGCCCCACGAACTGCCAGCCGACGCCACCCTGGCCGACGCAGTGACGGCGTTTGGCGCCAACGGTCCGTTTGCCGCCGCCGTCAACCTGCGCTTCGTGCCCCGCGGTCAGTACGCCAGCACCCCGCTGGCCGAAGGCGACCAGATCGAAATCATTTCCCCCGTCACTGGCGGCTGAACCATGCCTGCTTTCACCCCGACCCCCGACCCGCTGGTCTTGTACGGCGAAACATTTCCCAGCCGTCTGCTGCTGGGCACCTCGCGCTACCCCTCGCCGGCCGTGCTGGAACAGGCCGTGGCCGTTTCCACGCCTTGCATGCTCACCGCCTCGCTGCGCCGCCAGGCAGGCGGTGGCGAACTGGACGCCACCCAGGGCTTCTGGGCCCTGCTGCAGCGCATGGGCGTGCCGGTGCTGCCCAACACCGCCGGTTGCCACTCGGTGCAGGAGGCCATCACCACCGCCGAAATGGCGCGCGAGGTGTTTGGCACCGACTGGGTCAAGCTCGAGCTGATCGGCGACGACTACACCCTGCAGCCCGACACACTGCAACTGGTTGGCGCTGCCGAGCAACTGGTGCGAAGCGGCTTCAAGGTGCTGCCCTACACCACCGACGACCTGGTGCTGTGCCAGCGCCTGGTGGACGTGGGCTGCCAGGCCGTGATGCCCTGGGCTGCGCCCATTGGCACCGGCAAAGGACCGATCAACCCCTACGCACTGCGCATGCTGCGCGAGCGGCTGAGCGTGCCGCTCATCGTCGATGCCGGCCTGGGCCTGCCGTCTCACGCCTGTCAGGTGATGGAGTGGGGCTTTGACGCCGTGCTGCTCAACACCGCTGTGGCGCTGGCGCGCGACCCCGTCGCCATGGCCCAGGCGTTTGCCGACGCGGTGCGCGCCGGCCGCCGGGCTTTCCTTGCGGGGGCCATGGAGCCTCAAGAAGCCGCACAACCCAGCACCCCGGTGCTGGGCACGCCGTTCTGGCACCATGCCTGACCCCACGCGACACCCCATGAACGACCTCTCCCTGCCCTCGGTGGACGAGCTGACCCGCCTGCACGCGGCGCTGGCCCTGGATTCCAAGGTCGACGCCACGGCCTTGCCGAACGGCCTTGGCGTACAAGTGCTGGCTTACGCGGCATCGCGCCGCCTGGGCTTCATCGATGCCGATGCCCATTGCATCGCCCACGCGTGGCAGCGCCAGACCGACCGGACAGGCCGCTTTGAGGCGACCCTGTGGCCCGAGGCCGCCGTGGATTACGGTCTTCTGCCACCCGGCCAGGCTCCGGGCCAGGGGTTTGCCCCCTGCCCGCGCGAGCTGGGCGTGTACGCGGTGCTGCCCGATGCCCAATGGGTTGGGCGCATGGCGGCCGCTGGCGTGCCCACCGTGCAACTGCGTTTCAAGTCCAGCGACCCGGCGGCGATCCGCAGCGAAGTGCAGGCGGCCGTGGCGGCTGTGAAGGGCACCGACAGCCTGCTCTTCATCAACGACCATTGGCGTGAAGCCATGGCCGCGGGCGCCTACGGCGTGCACCTGGGCCAGGAAGACCTGGACACCCTGTCGCCCGCCGATCTGGACGCGATGCGACAGAGCGGACTGCGGCTCGGGCTGAGTACCCACGGCTACGCCGAGATGGTGAAAGCGGCACAGGTGCAACCGAGCTACCTTGCCCTGGGCGCTGTGTTCCCCACGACACTCAAGGCCATGCAAACGCCGCCCCAAGGTCTGGCCCGGCTGCAGGCCTATGCCCGGCTGGGGCGGGATTACCCGTTGGTGGCCATTGGCGGCATTGCGATCGAGCACCTGCCAGCCGTGGCCGGCACCGGCGTGGGCAGTTTCGCGGTGGTGCGTGCCATCACCGGCGCTGAGGCACCGGAAGCCGCGGCCCGCCTACTGATGGAACGCTGGACACAGGCCCGCGGCGCGTGATTTGGCGCCATACCACGCCCCATTAAACGCAGGTTTCCTGTTATAATTTAAAGCTGTTCCCCGATAGCTCAGTCGGTAGAGCGCCGGACTGTTAATCCGCAGGTCCCTGGTTCGAGTCCAGGTCGGGGAGCCAAGAAACACGAGAGTCAGCAGGTTAGCGCCTGCTGACTTTTTTGTTTTCTAGATCCTCCGTGTCCGACACGTGTCCGAATTCTCCACGGATACATTCATGTGTCCGTATCGCAACAGACCGACCTTGCTCAGACGGCATCGAAAACGTTCAGGGGCTCGGTGACAGAACTCTATCGGCTAGATTTCTCAGCGAATCCAGCGCGACGTGGGTCCCAATCGGACCCTAAAGTAGCGGCATGCCTCCACCGGGAGAACACCGTGCAGCAGCCATCCAGCCCACCACCAGATTTTCATGATCAAGTGCCGACCGTGTTTCTGCGCATGCCTTCCGTCATGCAGATGACGGGCTTGGGTCGATCCACGATCTACAGGCTCATGGCCCAACAACAGTTCCCCTGCCCGGTTCGCCTCGGTGTGCGTGCCGTGGCCTGGCGCCGCAGCGAACTGGATCTGTGGAGCCAGACACGTCCAGCTACATCGCACTGACGAGGACAGGCTCAACGTTGGAATCCATCGGGTTTGCAGCGACCCAAACACCCACCCGGAGATGGCCAACTGCGGCAGGAGAAGCCGTATCCTGAGTGGCTCCAATGCAGCGGTTGCTGCCGTTCGAGTTTTCAACGTGCATGCCCTTGGCGTGCCGGATTGCGATCACTCCTATTCATGCATCGTGGTAAGGCGCAGAGACAGGTTTCAGGCGCGTAGTTGACATTGCTAGAGAGTTGACAACAGCGTGCAGAGATCTGCAAGCTCGACGAGCAAGACTGCAGCAGCATCAAGCATGGTGCGATCAATCACCTGGGCGTGTCGCCAGCGTTGATGGCTTACCGCGAGCACAAGGCCATGCTGGGCAAGACTTAGGCCGGCGAGAAGTTCCCGGCGGTTGTGATGATGGGGGCTGGCTGGATGGTGGTCCCCGACATCAAACCAGGCAAGTGATGGTGAGTGGCTGACCCACCCTGGGTCAGCCACTCAGTCGGGATCGCTGTTTGCAGGTGATCCCGTCCTTTTTGTCAGTTGGCGCAGCAGCGCTGTGGCCAACCAGCCATCACTTTGATCCACCCGAAGCCTTGGCCACGTAGGCCGCCAGGGCGGCAATTTGCGCATCACTGAGTTTGCCGTTGTAGGACGGCATCTGCCCAATCCCGTTGCGCAGCGCGGTGGCCACGCGCTTGGCATCGGGCTTGAGCTCGTCCAGGCTGGGGCCCACGGCGCCTTCGGCTCCCGCGTCCTTGAGCGCATGGCACAGGGCGCAGGCAGGCACCGCGCCTTGGCCGAACAACACCTTGCCTTGTTGAAGTTGCGCGGCATCGTCGGCGGCGTGCACGGGCAGCACTGTGAATGCCAACGACCACAGGGCAGCGACCAACGCGTGTTTTTGGATTGTGCGCTTCATGCCACGCTCACTTTCACGGCGTGGTCGGCCCAGCTGGTGGTGTTGTAGCCGCCCGCGTTTTCCATG
>JAUWAE010000291.1 GCA_030602185.1 Comamonadaceae bacterium | reverse complement strand
GCCGTGGCCGGTGGCGTGACCAGCCTGGTGTGCCCGCCCGACACCGACCCGGTGCTGGACGAGCCCGGCCTGTTGGACATGCTCAAGGCCCGCGCCGAAAAGCTGCACCAGGCCCGCGTGTTCCCGCTGGGGGCGCTGACGCGCGGCCTCAAGGGCGAGGTGCTGACCGAAATGGTGGAGCTGACCGAGTCCGGTTGCGTGGGCTTTGGCCAGGCGGACGTGCCCATTGTCAACACCCAGGTGCTGCAGCGCACCCTGCAGTACGCCGCCACGTTCGGCTACAGCGTGTGGCTGCGCCCGCAGGACTTCTGGCTGGGCAAGGGCGTGGTGGCCAGCGGCCCGCTGGCCACCCGCATGGGCCTGGGCGGCGTGCCCGCCGCCGCCGAGGTGATTGCCCTGCACACGCTGTTCGAACTGCTGCGTGGCGTGCACAAGCCGGGTACGCCGGCCGGGCAGGGCGTGCACCTGCACCTGTGCCGCCTGAGCACCGCCGCCGGGGTGGATCTGGTGCGCCAGGCCAAGGCCGAAGGCCTGCCCGTGACCTGCGACGTGAGTGTGCACAACCTGCACCTGACGGACACCGACATCGGCTACTACGACACCCGCCTGCGGCTGCTGCCGCCGGTGCGCCAGCAGCGCGACCGAGACGCCCTGCGGGCCGCGCTGGCCGATGGCACCATCGACGCGCTGGTGAGCGACCACAACCCAGTGGACGCCGACGCCAAAACCCTGCCCTTTGCCGAAGCCGAACCCGGTGCCACCGCGGTGGAGCTGCTGCTGGGCCTGGCCTGCAAGTGGGCCGAGCAGGACAACGTGCCGCTGGCCCGTGCCGTGGCCGCGCTTACCCAAGGGCCGGCCGCCGTGCTGGGCCGCAACCTGGGCACCTTGCAAGCCAGCGTGGGCCGGGTGGTGGAAGGCGGCGTGGCCGACCTGTGCGTGGTGGACCCGCGCCAGCACTGGCGCGTGGGCGCCGACACGCTGCGCAGCCAGGGCACGCACACCCCGTTCGACGGCCACGAACTGCCGGTGGCGGTGCGCGCCACGCTGGTCAATGGCCAGCTGGCGTTCGACGCCGCCCACGACCGCCGTCACTGACGTGAAAGCCCTGCGCGCTGCCGCGCGCCTGCTGCGGCTGACGCTGCACCTGCTGCGCGGCCTGCACACCCTGCGCACCCGCTATCCCAAGCTGGACGAGGCGGGCCGCCAGGAGGCGATCCGCCACTGGTCACAGCAGGCGCTGCGCATTCTGGGGGTGCACCTGCAGGTGCTGGGTGAGCCGCCCGCCGCCGGCCCGCTGCTGGTGGTAGCCAACCACCAGTCGTGGCTGGACATCTTCGTGGTGAATGCCGCGCGGCCCTGTCGTTTCGTTTCCAAGGCCGATGTGAAGCACTGGCCCGTCATCGGCCGGCTGGTGGCGGGTGCTGGCACCCTGTTCATCGAGCGGGAGAAGCGCCGCGACGCGCTGCGCGTGGTGCACCACATGGCCGAGCAGTTGCAGGCCGGTGACGTGCTGGCCGTGTTCCCCGAAGGCACCACTGGTGATGGCCAGGGCGTGCTGCCGTTCCATGCCAACCTGCTGCAGGCGGCGCTGGCCACCGACAGCGCCATCCAGCCGGTGGGCCTGGCCTACCTGCATGGCCACGGCCAGGCCCTGCTGGGCGAAGCCTACCGCCACGAGGCCCCCACCTACATCGGTGACACCACGCTGGTCACCTCGCTCTGGCGCACCGCCTGCGCGACCGACCTGCAGGCCACCGTGCACTGGGGCGAGCCGGACACCGCCCTCGGCCGTGATCGCCGCGCCTGAGCGGAGGCTTTGCGCACCGAGGTGGCCCGCCTGGCCGACCAGCCGCTGACCCCGGGGTGAGGCCAAGACCTAGGCCCGCGTGACGCGCCCGCGTCACGCACGGCCCGTTTTTTGCCGACAATGGGGCATTATCTGTACGACCGTTCGATTTTTTGAGAGGTGACGAACTTGCCACTGTCCACACCCGCTCCCCGCCGCCACATGCATACCCGCCGCGTCGAATACCGTGGTTACCTGCGCGACGATGGCCTGTGGGACATTGAGGGCGAACTGCACGACAGCAAGCCCCACAGCTTCGAGATCACGGGCGAGGGCTGTTGGGAGGCCGGCGAGCCGGTGCACCACATGCGCATCCGTGTCACGCTG
>JAUWAE010000143.1 GCA_030602185.1 Comamonadaceae bacterium | reverse complement strand
CCTTGCCGCCCGTCAGTCCACTCACGTCGATGGCGTGGCGCTGACCCGAGAACACCAGCTCGATGCTGTGGTGCACCACCCCGTGGGTACCCACGCCCTCGCCCACGCCGGCTTCGTGCAGCAGGTCTACTGTCACCTGTTCCAGAATGCCGGCACGGATGCGGCCCAGCACATAGTCGCCGCTGACGCGGTCGAGGATGACGTTGTCGATTCCGGCCTTGTGGAGCAACTGGCCGAGCAGCAGGCCGGACGGGCCGGCACCAACGATGGCAACCTGGGTACGCATGGGAAATTCTCCTGTGGGTGAATGCGGTTGCCGGATCGTAGGACGCACGGCGTGTGCTGACCAGAAGGTGGGGGTGAAGATTGCGCGGTGATCGGAAGAAATGTGCGATGATCGCGCAAAACACACCGCAGCTGGAGCTGCCGAAACCAACCGACATGGCGATAGAGAAGTCCGATTTCATCGAAGGGATGGCCAAAGGCATGGCCGTGCTGGAGAGTTTTGACACCGAACGCCAGCGCCTCAATGCCACGCTGGCGGCGCAGCGCGCCGGCCTCACCCGGGCGGCTGCTCGGCGGCACCTGCTCACGCTGGCGCACCTCGGTTACCTGGAAAGTGACGGCAGCTATTTCTGGCTCTCGCCCAAAGTGCTGCGCCTGTCGGGCAGCTACCTGGCCAGCGCCCGGCTGCCTCGGTCGGTACAGCCGGTGCTCAATCGCCTGGCAGCGCAGTCGCGGGAGTCCTTTTCGGTGGCGGTGCTCGAAGGCGATGCGGTGGTGATCGTGGCACGGAGTGTCTCGCTGGCGCCTGCCAGTGAAGGCGCAGACTGGGATTCGTCTTCGCTGGCGCGATCGGCCTTGCCGCCGGTGCGCCTGCTCGCGCATGGCCTGCACCTCGGGGCACGGCTGCCGGCGCATGCCACGTCCACCGGCCGGGTGCTGCTGGCGGCCCTGCCGCGGGCCGATTTCACCGCCTGGCTCAAGGGGCGTGTGCTGCCTCGTCTCACGCCCTACACGGTCACCGAGCCCAAGGCGCTGCGGCAGGTCATTGCGCAGGTGCGACAGGCCGACCATTGCATTGCCAGCCAGGAGCATGAGCTCGGCGTCCATGCCGTGGCGGTACCGCTGCGCAACATGGATGGCGCCACCGTGGCGGCGCTCAACGCCGTGGTGTCGGCCCACAGCTTGCAGTCTGGCGTGGTGCAGCGCGAGCTGCTGCCCTTGCTGCAGGACGCCGCGCGCGAACTGCGGCCATTGGTGTGACGGCGATGTGGTGGGGACGCCGGGCGTGGCTCGTCGGGGTGTTGGGCGTCGTCCTGGCGTGCGGCTCGGCAGGGGCGCAGTCCCCTTCGTCTGACTGGTTCTGGGCCCGCGTGGTGTCGGTGAGCGATGGCGACACGCTGCGGGTGGACGCCGGTGATGGGCCGCAGGTGGTGCGGCTGTCGGGCATTGACGCGCCGGAGCGGCGCCAGGCCTTCGGGCGCCGCAGCCGCGATCACTTGGCTGCGCTGCTGGGACCGGAGGTGCTGGTGAGTCCACGCAAGCGCGACCGCTACGGTCGGCTGGTGGCGCAGGTGTACGCCTCTGGGCAAGACGTGGGCTGGCGGCAGATCGAGGCTGGTCTGGCCTGGCATTACACCGCTTACCGCCGCGAACAGCCCGCCGAAGAGGCGCAGCGCTATGCCGAGGCCGAACAGTCCGCCCGTGACCGCCGTGCCGGACTCTGGGCCGAGGCGCAGCCGCAGCCCCCGTGGGAATTTCGCCGCCGCCGTTGAGCCCATGCCCGATTGGGTACAGTCGCTGCCATGAGCGATCTTCCCATTCCTGTTGACCTGTTGCCAGTGCCGCTGGAGCAGTCGTACCGCCTGATGAACCACGGCCCGACGGTGCTCGTCTCGGCCGAACACGCCGGGCGGGCGAACGTGATGGCCGCGGCCTGGGCCTGCGTGCTGGACTTTGGTGCCGAGCCCAAGGTGTCGGTGGTGCTCGACAAGGCCACACTGACCCGGGAACTGATCGAGGCCAGTGGCCTGTTCGCGCTGCAATTGCCCACGGTGGCGATGGCGCAGCTGACCGTGGGGGTGGGCACCGACAGCGCCCGTGAGGTGCCCGACAAGCTGGCGCGCCACGGCGTCGAACTGTTTCGTCTGCCCGGTGTGGCCACGCCAATGGTGGCCGGTTGCGCCGCCTGGCTGGCATGCCGGCTGCGGCCCGAACCGCACAACCAGGCGGCGTACGACCTGTTCATCGGTGACGTGGTCGGGGCCTGGGCCGATGGCCGGGTGTTCCAGCGCGGCCGCTGGCAGTTCGATACCGCCCCCGACACCATGCGAACGATCCACCACGTGGCGGGCGGGCAGTTCCTGGTGACTGGGCGGGTGCTACAGGCTTGAGCTGCCGCAGAAAATTGCAGCGCTGCAGCAGATTCAGGGGCTAAAGTGTTGATCCAGCACGGCTTTTCTGGTTGTTCCAGTTTTCTGTGGATAACTTTGTTGAAAAGGTCTGGAAACGGTGTCCAAACGCTTGTCAGGCCAAGGCCTCAACAGATTGCCTAAAAAATGAGCGGTTTTTGTATCCTATAAAAATCAATGACTTAGCGTTGTTTGGCGGATGGTTCAAGGAATGGGGCCGTAGACGGCCTGCCGACCCGCCGAGGGGTGCAAAGTGTGTATAAGGCGCAGGGAGATGTGGCCCGGAAGCAGATAAACGCCCGCGGCCTGCCGTCCGGTAGGTGACGTCAGGCCGTGGGGCGATCCGCTATGGTGTCGACACACCTGACGAGGAGACCTACATGACCGCCATCACCCCCGAATTGAGCCCGCACATCAAGGTCTGGTGGGAAGACCTCACCGTGGGCGAAGTGCGCGACCTTGGGACCATCTCACCGACGGCCGACGAGATCGTGGCCTTTGCCAGCCAGTTCGATCCCCAGCCCTTCCATCTGGACCCCGAGGCCGCAAAGCATTCGGTGTTTGGGGCCCTGTGCGCGAGTGGCTGGCACACCTGCGCTATGGCGATGCGGCTGATGGTGACGAACTTTCTGCACGAATCGTCCAGCCTGGGGTCACCTGGGCTGGAGAACCTGAAATGGCTCAAGCCGGTGTACCCGGGCGATGTGCTGCGCCTGCAGCACACCGTGACCGACAAGCGGGCCATGTCCAGCCGGCCCGATGTGGGCCTGGTTCGCACGGTCTGGGAGATGTTCAACCAGCACGGCGACAAGGTGCTCCACATGGAAGGCTACGGCATGTTCCGCCGCCGCGAGCCTGCGGCCTGAGGGTTTACTTGTTGTACTTGGCGATCAGCGCCTTGAACTCGTTCATCAGCTGTTGGCCATCCAAGTTCTTGGCTTTGACCTCGCTGATCCACTCGGCCTGCACCTGCGCGCCCAGCTGCTGCCAGCGCCGGGTTTCTTCCGCGCTCAGTTCGACCAGGGTGTTGCCCAGTTTGGCCGTGGCCTCGCGGGCGGCCTTGTCGCTGGCGTCCATCGCGCGCCCGAACTCGGCCGACAGCTTCAGGCCAGCGTTGCTGTCGATCACCTGCTTCAGGTCATCGGGCAGGCGGTTGTAGCTGTTTTTGTTCATCACGAACACGACCGCCGAGCTGTACAGCCCGGTGTCGCCGGCAAAGTCGGTGTGGTACTTCACCATCTCGGACACGCGCAGCGTCGGCACCACGTCCCACGGCATGGAGGTGCCCTGGATCACGCCCTTGGAGAGGGCCTCGCCCGTCCCCGGCAGGGGCACCGGCACCGGGGTCGCACCGGCTTTCTCCAGCAGGCGGTTCAGGTTGCGGATGCCGCCACGGATCTTCATTCCACGCAGGCTGTCAATGCCGGTGATCGGCGTTTTGGTGTGCAGCAGGCCAGCGCCTTGCGAGTGGATGGCCAGCAGCTTGTTCTCGCGGAACTCGTCGGCGGCACGGGTGTTGGCGTAGTCCCACAGGGCCTGGGAGTTGACCTCGGCCGACTTGCTGGCTAGGAAGGGCAGGTCGATCACCTCCGTCTTCACGAAGCGGCCGGGCATGTAACTCAGGATGCTCCAGCTGATGTCGACCACGCCATCGCGCGCCTGGTCGTACAGCTGCGCCGGGGTACCCCCCATCTGCATGGCCGGGAACACCTGCACCTTGATGCGGCCGCCCGATTCGGTTTCGATCTTCTTCGCCCACGGCACGATGACCTTGCTGGGGATGTAGGCCTGCGCGGGCAGGAAATGGTGCAGGCGCAGTGTCACGTCCTGGGCTTGGGCGGCAGAAGCGCTCCACAATCCGCCGAGGGCGACGGCCAGGGTGGCCAAGGTTTTTTTGGCGAGGGATGCCATGTTGTCTCTCCTGTAGAGTGGTTGAAAAAAATGGGGGCAGCTCAGGCGTGCGCCTGTTGTTTTTCTTGCTCTTGCAGCTGGCGCCACAGCACCTTGCCGGAGGCGGTTTTGGGCAGCTCGCTCAAGAACTGCACCACCCGCGGGTACTTGTAGGCGGCCATGTGCTCCTTGGACCAGGCGATCAGATCGTCTGGCGTGACGTGGCCCGCGTGGTCATCGCGCAGCACCACCAGTGCCTTGACGCTTTCTCCTCGGTAGGCGTCCTGCGTCGCGATGACGCAGGCCTCCTTGACCGCAGGGTGCCGGTGCAGCAGCGCTTCCACTTCTGCGGGCCAGACCTTGAAGCCGCTGGCATTGATCATGCGTTTGAGCCGGTCGGCGATGGTGTAGAAGCCGTCTTCGTCCCGGCGGCCCAGGTCGCCGGTGCGGAAGTAGCGGACGCCCTCGATGGTCACGAAAGCATCCCGCGTCGCCTCGGCCTGCTGCCAGTAGCCCTTGAACACCTGTGGGCCGCTGACGAGGATTTCACCCACCTCGCCCACCGGCAACGGTGCCAGCGTGACCGGGTCCACCACCAGGGCCCGGGTCCCGATGTGGGGGATGCCCAGGCAATGCCGGCGTGCCGCGTGCATGGGGTTGATGTGCGTGGGGGCGGCGGTTTCGGTCAGACCGTAGCCTTCCACATAGCGCAGACCAAACACCTCCTGCAGGCGCGCGGCCACGGCATCGGGCATGGGGGCGCCACCGCCGCCGATGTAGCGCAGGCTGCGCAGGGTGCCGTGGTCGATGTCGTCGTCACCGAGCAAATCGATCACCATGGTGGGGATGTTCGGCCAGTGGGTGATGCGGAAGCGGGCAATCGCCTCAGCGGCCACGTGCCGGTCCCAGCGCGGGAGCACCACCAGGCGGCAGCCGTGGCGGATGCTGGCCAGCATGCCCATCACCAGACCGGTGATGTGGAACATAGGCACGACGATGAGCACCGCGTCGCCGGTCCGCATGTCCAACCAGGGCCCGGCGGCCAGCACGTTGTGCATGAGGGTGCGGTGGGTGTGCATGCACCCTTTGGCCGCCCCCGTGGTGCCGCTGGTGTAGGGCAGCAGCGCGAGGTCATCTCCTTGGGCTTGCAGCGGGTGGGGCAGGGCAGCACCCGCCTGCAGGTCGGCCCAGCGGTGCACGGCGCCGGCGGGGAGATCGGGCAGGGGGTGCCGCACCGGCAGCCAGGCCTGCCACAGCGGCGGCAGACCGGTGGCGCCCGATTCGGGCAGGGCATCGGCCAGTTCAAACACCACAACGTGAGCCAAAGTATTCCGCTCACCCAGGGCGGCGGCCGCACGTGCCATCTCACCGGCGATGTCCGACGAGGCGATGGCCACCCGCGCCGCCGAGTCCTGGATGTAGTGTTCCAGTTCGTCGGCCTTGTTCATGGGGTTGACCGGCACCACCACCGCGCCGGCGCGCAGCACCGCATGGAAGGCCACCACGAACTGGGGGCAGTTCTGCATCAGCAGCAGCACCCGGTCGCCGGGCTGTACGCCCATGCCTTGCAAGGCACCGGCCAGGTGCAGGGCCGCCTGCCGCAGTTCGCGCCAGGTGTGGTCACGCCCCAGGAAATGCAGGCCAACGTCGTCGGGGGTGGTTTCGGCGCGGCGGTCAAAGGCCTGCCAGAGCGATTCGTCAGGAATGGTCAGTTCATGGGGCACACCGGTCGGCCAATGGGCGGCATGCGCCAGCGTTGTTTCGAGGGTAGAAGGCACGGTCAGTCTCCGTTGTCACAGGACCTCGAACACGCCGGCGGCGCCCATGCCACCGCCGATGCACATGGTCACGCACACGCGCTTGGCACCGCGGCGCTTGCCCTCGATCAAGGCATGCCCCGTCAACCGCTGCCCCGACACCCCATAGGGGTGCC
>JAUWAE010000033.1 GCA_030602185.1 Comamonadaceae bacterium | reverse complement strand
TGTGGCAGGAGGCGGGCTGGCTGGAAGTGGCCCAGATGATCCAGGAAGACATCGCCGCAGGCAAGACGCTGTGCGATGCGCCCCTGCCCGAGTGGGTGTTCAAGGGCCCAGTGGCCGAGCGCGGTGGCGTGCACCAGCCGGAAGGTTCCTGGAACCCCACGACCGGCCAGTTCCAGCCCAAGCGTGATCTGCCGGTGTACCAGCGCCAGATCTTCCGCGAGCAACTGCTGGGCGAGAACGCCCCGGTGTTCGAGACCGCCGGCAAGACCCTGCACGAAGACGCCGACATCCGCCTGTGGACGCTGGACGACGAAGTGCTGATTGCCAGCATCAAGAGCAAGATGCACGCAATCGGCCCCGGCGTGACCGAAGGCCTGAGCCGCGCCGTGGACCTGGCCGAGGCGCAGTACCAGGGGCTGGTGGTGTGGTCGGGCGACGAGCCCTTCAGCGTGGGGGCCGACCTGCAGGCCGTGATGCCCGCGTTCATCGCTGCTGGCGTGGCCGCCATTGAGGACGTGGAAGCCGAAATGCAGCGCGTGATGCTCAAGCTGCGTTATGCCCAGGTGCCTACCGTGGCGGCTGTGCGTGGCATGGCGCTGGGCGGCGGCTGCGAGCTGGCGGTGCATTGCGCCCGCCGTGTGGCCCACATGGAAAGCTACATCGGCCTCGTCGAGGTGGGCGTGGGCCTGGTGCCGGGTGCGGGTGGCCTCACCTACATCGCCCGCCGCGCGGCCGAAAACGCCAAGACGTCCAACGGCAACGACCTGCTGCCCTTCCTGACCGAAGGTTTCAAGGCCGCCGCCATGGCCACCGTGGGCACCAGCGCGCTGGAAAGCCGCAAGCTGGGTTACCTGTTGGACAGCGACCTCGTCGTGCCGCATAAGGACGAGTTGCTGTACGTGGCCATTGCAGAAGCCAAGGCCATGGCCAACGGCGGTTACCGCCCGCCGCTCAAGCGGCTGTTCGCTGTGGGCGGTCGTTCGGCCAAGGCCACCATCCTGGGCTCGCTGGTCAACATGCGGGACGGCGGCTACATCAGCCAGCACGATTTCCACATCGCCGGCCTGATCGCCAATGTGCTGACCGGCGGTGACGTCGAAGCCGGCACCCTGGTGAGCGAGGAATACCTGATGAAGCTGGAGCGTCAGGCCTTCTGCAGCCTGATCGTCCACCCCAAGACGCAAGCGCGCATCCTGGGCATGCTGTCCACCGGCAAGCCCCTTCGCAATTGATGGCAACTGAACGGAGTACCCAATGAAACAAGTTCAAGACGCCTACATCGTCGCGGCCACCCGCACGCCCATCGGCAAATCGCACCGCGGTTACTTCAAGAACACGCGGCCGGACGATCTCCTTGCACACGTGCTGCGTTCTGCCCTGGCGCAGGTGCCCAACCTGGACCCGGCGACCATTGAAGATGTGATCTGCGGTTGCGCCATTCCCGAGGCACAACAGGGCCTGAACGTGGCGCGCGTGGGCGCGGTGCTGGCTGGCCTGCCCAAGAGCGTGGGGGGCATCACCGTCAACCGCTTCTGCGCTTCCGGCCTGAGCGCGGTGCAGATGGCCGCCGACCGCATCCGTGTGGGCGAGTCCGACGTGATGATCGCCGCTGGCGTGGAAAGCATGAGCATGGTGCCCATGATGGGCAACTCGCCCAGCCTGTCGCCCACCATCTTCGCCAACACCGACAACGTGGAAGACTACGGCATTGCCTACGGCATGGGCCTGACCGCCGAAAAGGTGGCACAGCAATGGAAGGTGACGCGCGACGCACAGGACGCCTTCGCCTTGCAGTCGCACCAGCGCGCCCTCAAGGCGCAGGCCGCTGGCGAGTTCGCTGACGAAACCACGCCGGTCGAGATCACCGAGCGTCAGCTGGATCTGGCCAGCGGCGAAGTGCGCTACAGCCAGCGCACCGTGACGCAGGACGAAGGCGCGCGCCCCGACACCTCCCTGGAAGGGCTGGGCAAGCTCAAGCCCGCATTCGCCATTCCGCGCCGGGCCGATGGCACGCCCACTGGCCTGGGTTCCGTCACCGCGGGCAACAGCTCACAGACGTCCGATGGCGCCGGTGCGTTGATCCTGGCGAGCGAGTCTGCTGTGAAGCGTTTCGGCCTGACGCCGCTGGCCCGCTTCGTCAGCTACGCCAGCCGTGGCGTGCCGCCGCACATCATGGGCATTGGCCCGGTGGAAGCGATTCCGGCCGCCCTCAAGGCGGGCGGTCTGAGCCAGGACGACCTGGACTGGATCGAGCTGAACGAGGCGTTTGCGGCGCAGTCCCTGGCAGTGATGAACTCGCTGGGCCTGGACCCGGCCAAGGTCAACCCCATCGGCGGTGCCATCGCGTTGGGCCACCCCTTGGGCGCTACCGGGGCTATCCGTTCTGCGACAGTGGTGCACGCGCTGCGGCGGCACAATAAGCGCTACGGCATGGTGACCATGTGCGTGGGCATGGGCCAGGGCGCTGCGGGTGTTTTCGAGCGCGTCTGACGCCACCCCTGACGGGCGGCGGTGGCAGCACCACCCCGCCCCGGCACGGTTACCCTAAAACAACGAAGCGAGGAGACCGCATTTTGACTACACTGGCAGCCACGCCTGCTGCGGCGCATCCGTTTGATGAAGCGATGGTCCTGCAGTCCCTGCAGGCACCAGAAGCTGGGCGCCCCCCGGCTGAACGCTGGCAGGGCCAGGCCCACCCCGGCTACCAGAACATGGTGGGGCCCTTTGGGGGCATCACGGCGGCCCAGGCCCTGCGTGCCGTGCTGCTACACCCTCAGCGCCTGGGCGAGCCGGTCACGCTCACGGTCAACTTTGCGGCTGCCGTCGACCCTGGCCGCCCGTTCTGGGTCGAGGCCACACCTGCGCGCACCAACCGTTCCACCCAGCACTGGACCCTGCAAATGCTGCAGGCCGACGCCCAGGGCCAGGAGCAGGTGGTGCTGACCGGCACCGTCGTGACCGCGCTGCGTCGCACCACCTGGAGCGCGGTGGACGCGGTGATGCCGCAGGTGCCCGCGCCCCAGACCTTGCCACGGGTGCCCGGCGTCAACCGCATGGAGTGGATCCGGCGTTACGACTTTCGCCTGTGCGCGGGCAGTTTGCCGCTGCAGTGGGACGGCGCGGAAGCCGACAGTCTCACCCAGCTCTGGCTGCGAGACGACCCGCCACGGCCGCTCGATTTCTGCAGCCTCACCGCCTGTGCCGATGCGTTTTTCCCGCGCGTCTGGCGCCGCCGTGCGCTCATGACGCCCATCGGCACCGTCTCCATGACGGTGTATTTCCACGCCAGCGCGGCCGAGTTGCAAACCACCGGCAGCGGTTATCTGCTGGGGCAGGCTCGGGCACAATCGTTTTTCAACGGTTACTTCGACCAAAGCGCCCAGCTCTGGAACGAAGCCGGCCACCTGCTTGCCACCACCCACCAGATCGTCTATTTCAAGGAATGAGCCCCATGTCCGATATTCTCGTGCACACCGAAGCCGGTGTGATGACGCTGACCTTCAACCGCCTGGCGCGCAAGAATTCCATCACTGCGGCCATGTACGCCACCCTGGCCGATGCGCTGGAGCAGGCGCAGGCCGACGCCAGCGTGCGCGTGGTGCTCCTGCAGGGCGACGAGACCATCTTCAGCGCCGGCAACGACTTGGGAGACTTCCTGAATGCGCCCCCGGCTGGACAGGATTCGTCCGTGTTCCGTTTCCTGCGCAACATCGCCAACTTCCCCAAACCCCTGATCGGTGCTGTGTGCGGCCCGGCGGTGGGCATAGGCACCACCCTGCTGTTCCATTGCGACCTGGTGTACGCGGGCGACAACGCCGCGTTCTCCATGCCCTTTGTCAACCTGGGTTTGTGTGCCGAAGGGGCGTCCAGCCTGCTGGCGCCGCAAATGTTTGGCTACCACCGCGCCGCCGAAGCCCTCCTGCTGGGCGAAGCGTTTTATGCCGAGGCCGCGCTGGAAGTCGGGCTGGTCAACAAGGTGCTGCCGCCCAGCGAAACCAATGCCTACGCCGCCCAGGTAGCGCGCAAACTGGCCACCAAACCCCTGGCTTCGCTCACCGAAACCAAGCGCCTCATGAAAAAAGGCCAGCAGGCCCTGGTGCTGCAGACCATGGCCGAAGAGGGCGAGGTGTTTGGCCGCATGCTGCGCGAGCCGGCAGCCAAAGAAGCGTTTGCCGCTTTTCTGGAAAAGCGCCAGCCCGATTTCTCCAAGGTATGAGCAAGCCCATTGTCCACCCGCCGGTGCAACCGGTGGTATTCGAGCCAGAGTTCATTGAGGGTGTGCGACAGATCTTCGAGGAAAAGATCGTCTTCAACACGGTATTGGGCCTGAAAATCACGGAAATTGCACCCGAACGCGTGACAGCACGCATCGACATGCGCCACGAGCTGGTGGGGCATTTCGCCTACAACCGCATCCACGGCGGTGTCATCAGCGCCGGGCTGGACGCCATGGGCGGCCTCGCCGCCATGGCCGCCATCGGCGCCCGGCACATGGACGAACCGCCGGAGCAACGCCTGCACCGTTTTAGCAAGCTCGGCACCATCGACTTGCGCATCGACTACCTGCGCCCCGGCATCGGCGAGTGGTTTGAATTGCGTGCCGAGGTGCTGCGGCTGGGCTCGCGCGTAGCGTCCACCCGCATGGGGTTTTACGGCGCCGACGGCAAGCTGCTGTCCACCGGCGCCGGGGCGTATATCGTGTCCTGAGTGTGGGTACTCGGACTTCAGCGGTTTCAGCGTTTGACCGCGCTGTTCAGCGTGTTTCTGTCATACCCAAGGGCTGCGTACCTAAAGAAGCACTCCAAGGCGATGAAAAACGCATACAAAAAGCCAGGCCCGCCAGACAGGAAACTTCCCCGGAACACGTAAAGCCTCAAGAACATCGCCAAACCGGACGCAATGCCACGAAGCACACCGCCACGTTTGCCTTTTTCAGCGCGTTTTGCGGCACCCAGCATCGAGTACTGCGTTAGTTTTCGCAAGCTGTCGTGGACCGTTTCGCGCGAGTAGTGGAGCAAAGCCGACCTGAATACCTGTCGTGGAAGTGCGTCGTTGCTCAGCACGGCGTGCTCGTGCACCACCCCTTCGAACCGGAGCAGGTAGGACCGAGGGAACAGGCGGGCCAGGCTTTTTTTGCCCAACAGGTTAAAAATCGGCCGGCCAAAAGCCACTTCCTGCCAGTACGTTTCCCACACCGTGGGTGTGGGTGACTCGATGGCTGCGAGGATTTCTTCCCGCAGTCGGTCCGTGATGACTTCGTCCGCATCAAGGAAGAACACGTAATCTTCCGTGCAGTGTTCCAGCAGTCGGTTGCGCTGCACGGCGAAGCCCTGCCAATCCTCCGATTGGTAGACCTCGGCACCCAGGGCCTGCGCCAAATCCCGCGTGCGGTCGGTACTGCCGCTGTCCAGCACCACGATGCGGTCCGCAAAAGAGGCGCTTTTGAGGCACTGTGTGATCCGCCTCTCCTCGTTGAGCGTGAGCACACCAATGCAGAGCGTGGGGCGGCGGGCGGCGGGGTCAGACATGGGGACTCCAGTCGAGTGCACCACGCAGTCGGCCCATCATACGGGCTGCCAGGCGGGGCGAGATCAGCAACAGCCGGACAGGCAGGCTGAGCATGGTCGTGAACAACAGTTTCCGCCGTTGCTGGCATGCTTCGTCGGTGGAATGGTGCTTGGCCGTGAAGATGAGCTTGGATTGCGCGTGGTGGTAGCCGCGCAGGTATTCGCTGCGCCAGGGGCTGTTGCCGCGCACCGAGCCGCGCGAGCGGTGTACCGCCGTCACGCTGGGTACCACCACCAGCGGCCGTTGCGCCTGGAACAGGCGCAGACACAGGTCGTCGTCTTCGTAGTACAGGAAGAAGCGTTCGTCGAAAAAACCCACACCTTCAAAGGCCGACAGGCGGCATAGCATGGCGGCACCGCACACAAAGCCTACGCAGGCGGGGCCGTCGGCGGCGGGGCCGCGGCTGGTCCAGTGCAGGTGGGGCCAGCGGTAGTTCACGTCGGGCCGGCCCTGGGCGCTGGTCAGCTGAGGGGCCAGCACGGCGGCCTGGGGATCGGCGTCGGCGGCGGCCACCAGGGCGGCCAGCGCATCGGGGCCCAGTTCGCAGTCGGGGTTGAGCAGCAGGGCAAACGGGGTGCGCACCTGCGCCAGGGCCCGGTTGTTGGCGGCACCAAACCCCAGGTTCTGGGGCAAGGCCAACACTCGGGCTTGCGGTAGGTGCCGAGGTGTGAGTGTGGCGCAACCATCGTCACTGCCGTTGTCCACCACCACCACATGGGGGCAGTCGGCCAGTTCGCGACCTAGGGCGGGCAGACAGTGGGCGCTGTTGAACGTGACCACCACGACGGTAACCCGCTCCAGCGCAGCGCGCACCTCCGCGCTGAGGGGGGCGACGAGGCTCACGGGTGCATCAATGCCCGTGCGCCACCACCTCGCCGGCCTTCAGGCGGTACACGGTACCGCAATAGGGGCAGCGGGCCTCGCCGGTCTTGGCCACGTCCAGGTAGACCTTGGGGTGGCTGTTCCACAGCTTCATGTCGGCCAGCGGGCTGGGGCAAAACACCCCGCCGTGGGCGTTGAGGTCCTTGGCGGCGAGTTCGACGGTGGCGGGGGCTTGGCTCATGGTCACACCTGGGTCAGCCAGTGGGCGTACTTGGGGTTGCGGCCGTTGACGATGTCAAAGAACGCGGTTTGCACTTTCTCGGTGATCGGGCCGCGGCTGCCGGCGCCGATCTCGATGCGGTCGAGTTCACGGATCGGCGTCACTTCGGCGGCGGTGCCGGTGAAGAAGGCTTCGTCGGCGATGTACACCTCGTCGCGGGTGATGCGCTTCTGCACGATGTCCAGGCCCAGGTCCTTGGCGATGTGGAACACCGTGTTGCGGGTGATGCCGTTGAGGGCGCCGGCCGACAGGTCGGGGGTGTAGATGACGCCGTTCTTGATGACGAAGATGTTTTCGCCCGCGCCTTCGCTCACAAAGCCCGCGGAGTCCAGCAGCAGGGCTTCGTCGTAGCCCTCGTCGGTGGCTTCCATGTTGGCGAGGATGCTGTTGGTGTAGTTGCTCACCGCCTTGGCCTGCGTCATGGTGATGTTGACGTGGTGGCGGGTGTAGCTGCTGGTTTTGACGCGGATGCCGCGCTTCATGCCTTCTTCGCCCAGGTAGGCGCCCCAGGCCCAGGCGGCGACCATCAGGTGAATGGTGTTGCCCTTGGGGCTCACACCCAGCTTCTTGTCACCGATCCAGGTCAGCGGGCGGATGTAGCCGCTTTCCAGCTTGTTCTCGCGGATCACGGCCTTCTGGGCCTCGTTCACCTGTTCCTGGGTGAAAGGGATCTTCATTCGCAGGATTTTGGCGCTGTTGAACAGGCGCTCGGTGTGCTCCTGCAGGCGGAAAATGGCCGTGCCGTTGACCGTGTTGTAAGCCCGTACCCCTTCAAACGCCCCGCAGCCGTAGTGCAGCGTGTGGGTCAGCACGTGGATTTTGGCGTCGCGCCAATCGACCATCTGGCCATCCATCCAGATTTTGCCGTCGCGGTCGGACATGGAGGGGATCACGGACATTGCTTGCCTCAGTACAGTTGGTGTAGCCATGCATTTTACGGGTTCGCGCCGGTTGAAATTTCTTCGGGCGGCCCCTAAAGTTTCACTTCAGGCATCCGATACAGCAGGGGAAAGCGGTAATCCGGTCCACAGGATGCTCCGCCGAGGAGGTTAGCCATGATCACCATTTCTTCTGTTGCCGTATCGCCCATGCCGCAACAGGCGCCCACTGCGAAGGCTCAGCCGGTGACGCCTGCCAAGCCCAGTAACGCGGTCTCGCCAGAGAACGCGGGGGTGTCTGTGGTTGTCACGCAGGGAGGCGATGGTGCGCGTGCGGCCGGGGTGTATGCGCCTTTGGCCTTTCCGCCGGTGAGCCCAGCCGACCAGGCGCCCCGAGCCGAGGTGCGCAACAACGCCGCGGCGCCTGAAAAGGTGGGGTTGCCACCCCAAGCCGCGGTGGTGGCCGAACCCGAGCCGGAACCTGCTCGTGAGGTCGTCTCATCGCCCGCCGAGCAAGCCCAGCAGCCACGCAGCGCAGACGCCGAGCGCGAGGCCCAGAACCGGGCCGAGCCGCAGCGCTTCAAGGGTGAATTGCCACGCGAGTACCAGTCGCCGGCCCAGGAAGCCCTGGAACGCCAGATCAATGAACTGGTGCCCAATTTGTGGAAGGCCAGCCGCGCTGCGGTGGACATGTTGATTGGCGAAGACGCCCGCGCCGCCGCCGCGGCTCGGGCCGAGGTGCTGGCCCCGCTCCCACCCCTGCCGTCCGAACGCGCGTTGGAAGCCACCGAAAACTACCAGCGCACTGTGGCCGAGCCCCCGGCACAAGGCACCACGCTGGACCAGCGGGTCTGAGCCTCAGATCCGGTGGCGTACGCCGCCGGCGCTGTTGACGCGGTCCATAATGGTTCGCGCAATCTGTCGCAGCGGCAGCACTTCGTGGGCGGCACCGCACTGGATGGCCATCTTGGGCATGCCAAAGACGACGCAGCTGGCCTCGTCCTGCACGATGTTGTAGCTGCCCGCGTCGCGCATTTCCTTCATCGCCGCCGCGCCGTCGCCGCCCATGCCGGTCAGCATCACGCCAATGGCGTTGGGCCCGAGCACCCGGGCACAGGACTTGAACAGCACTTCCACCGACGGTTTGTGGCGGTTCACTGGGGGCGAATCGTCCACCACCGCCACGTAGTTGGCCCCGCTGCGCTCGATGTGGAACTGCCGGCCGCCTGGCGCTATGTAGGCATGGCCGGGCAGCAGACGCTCGCCGTCGCGTGCTTCCGAGACGCGGATGCGGCACAGCGAATCCAGCCGCGCCGCAAAGCTGGTGGTGAAGCCAGGCGGCATGTGCTGGGTGATGACGATGGCCGGGGCATCGGCCGGCAATTCCACCAGGATTTCCTTGATCGCCTCGGTGCCGCCAGTGGACGCGCCAATGCAGATCATCTTTTCCGTCGACAGCAGTCGGGTGGCGGGCCGCGGGGGCGCTGCCACACCACCGTCGGTGCGCGGCGGTGCGGCCACAGCCGGCGCTGCCACATGGCGCGCCACCCGGGCCTTGCTGGCGATGCGGATTTTTTCGACGATGTCTTCGCCCAGCTCGCGCAGACCGGCCGACACGCCAATGCGCGGCTTGGCCACGAAATCCACGGCACCCATCTCCAGAGCGCGCAGCGTGGTGTCAGCGCCTTGTTCGGTCAGGGTGGACACCATCACCACCGGCATCGGGCGCAGGCGCATCAGCCGCGAGAGGAACTCCAGCCCGTCCATCTTGGGCATTTCGACGTCGAGCGTGATGACGTCGGGGTTGAGCTCGCGGATCATCTCGCGTGCCTGCAGCGGGTCGTTGGCCGCGCCGATGCACACCATGTCGGGCTGTTTGTTGATGATTTCGGTCAGCAGACTGCGCACCAGCGCCGAATCGTCCACCACCACCACTGTGATTTTTTGCATGCCTCGCCTGAAGTTGGGTCAGAACAGGTCGATCGAGCCGCCCGCAGTGGATTGCACCACCCGCGTGGCCACGCCCTGCCGTTCCTGGGTTTCGAGTGTTTCGGGGTGGGCGTGAGCCAGCCGCTTGACCATGGCCTTGCCCGTGACCGGGAAAAACACCACCTTGCGCGGGTAGATGTCCATCACGTCCTTGGAGACCACCGGGATGCGTTCGGTGGCCAGGTAGTCGAGCACGAACTTGGTGTTGCGTTCGCCCACGTTCATGCTGGTGAAGCCCGAGATCACGGCGCCGCCACCAAACACCTTGGCCTGCATGTACTCGCGCGATGAGCCCATTTTCACCAGCTCGTTGATCAGCAGTTCCATGGCGTACGAGCCATAACGCCCCGACGTGTCGGCCCCGCCCTCGGGCAGCATGAAGTGGTTCATGCCACCGATGCGCAGCCGCGAGTCCCAGATGCAGGCGGCGATGCAAGAGCCCAGCACGGTCATGATGATGACGTCTTCGCCGGACACGTAATATTCGCCCGGCAGCACCTTGGCGGCGTTGTACTTGAAGTGCTGGTCGTGGAAGAAGAACGACGCCTCACCCGCCTTGCGCGGGCGCGACTTCAGGGTGTGCAGGTGCGCGGTGCTGCGGTGCATGGGGTTCAGGCTTTTTCGTAGATGGTTTTGCCGCGCAAGGTGAACAGGCTGCGGGCGTCGCTGAAGTTTTCGGCGTGTCCCACGAACAGCGTCCCCTTCGGTTTCATCAGGCGGTGGATGCGCGCCAGCACCTGGCGCTGGGTGGTGTTGTCGAAGTAGATCATCACGTTGCGGCAGAACACGATGTCGAACTCCTCGCGCAACGACCAGGCGTCCTCGATCAGGTTGAGGGTGAAGAACTTCAGGTGCTTTTGCAGCTCGGGGCGCACCCGCGCCATGCCGGTGTTGTGCCCGGTGCCTTTGAGGAAATAGCGGCGCAGCTGCTCGTGGCTGACGTTCTTGAGCCCGTCGAGCTTGTAGACGCCGCGCGAGGCGGTGTGCAGCACCTTGGTGTCGATGTCGCTGGCCCAGATCTGGAATCGGCCGTTCAGCCCCAGCGCGTCGGCCATGGTGATGGCAATGGAGTAGGGCTCCTCGCCGGTGGACGCGGCGCTGCACCAGATCTTCCAGTCGTGGTTGGGTGGCGCTTCGCGCACCAGCCGCGCCAGTTCGATGAAGTGGTGGTTCTCGCGAAAGAACGAGGTCAGGTTGGTGGTGAGGGCGTTGACGAATTCCTGCCACTCGTCGGCCCCGCCGCTGTGCTCCAGCCAGTCGAGGTAGTCGCGGAAGCTGGCGTGACCGGTCTCGCGCAGCCGCCGCGCGATGCGGCTGTACACCATCGCCTGCTTGCCATCGTGCAGGCTGATGCCGGCATGCCGATAGATCAGGTCCTTGATGCGGTTGAAGTCGGCCGGGGTCCACGTGAACTCCCGGTTTTGCAGTGCGACGTCGTCAACGGCCATAAAAAAACGTCAGAGGGTTCACTGGCGCACCCGGCGCACCAGCGACGAGGTGTCCAGGATCAGCGACACGCTGCCATCGCCCAGGATGGTGGCGCCCGAGACGTGCTGCACCTTCTTGTAGTTGGTCTCGAGGTTCTTGATCACCACCTGCTGCTGGCCGAGCAGTTCGTCCACCATCAGGGCCACGCGGGAGCCGTCGGACTCGATGACGACCATGATGCTGTTGGACGATCCGTCAGCCCCATCGGGGCGCGGCACCGCGAACAGGCGGTCCACCTCGATGACAGGCATGTACTCGTCGCGCACCTTCACCAGCTGCGCGTTCTGCGCCACGGTGTTGATGTCTTTGGCCTCGACCTGGAACGATTCGACCACCGACGACAGCGGCAGGATGTAGACCTCGTCGCCCACCCGTACCGTCATGCCGTCCATGATGGCCAGCGTCAGCGGCAGGCGCACTTTCACGCTCATGCCGAAACCCTCGGACGAGTCGAGCTCCACCGAGCCGCCCAGCGCCGCGATGTTCTTCTTCACCACATCCATGCCCACGCCGCGGCCCGACACGTCGGTCACCACCTCGGCAGTAGAGAAGCCTGGCGCGAAGATGAGCTGCCAGACGTCTTGGTCGGGCATGTCGTCCGACACCGGGATGCCTTTGGCGCGTGCCTTGTCGATCAGTTTCTGGCGCGACAGGCCCTTGCCGTCGTCACGCACCTCGATCAGGATGGAGCCGCCCTGGTGCGCTGCCGACAGCGTGATGGTGCCGACCTCGGGCTTGCCATTGGCCAGACGCACGTCGGGCAGTTCGATGCCGTGGTCGCAGCTGTTGCGGATGAGGTGCGTCAGCGGGTCGGTGATTTTCTCGATCAGGCCCTTGTCGAGCTCGGTGGCTTCACCGTGGGTGATCAGCTCCACCTTCTTGCCCAGTTTGCCCGCCAGGTCGCGCAGCATGCGCGGGAAGCGGCTGAACACCACCGACATCGGGATCATGCGGATCGACATGACCGATTCCTGCAGGTCGCGGGTGTTGCGTTCGAGGTCGGCCAGGCCCGAGAGCAGCTGCTGGTAGACGGTGGCGTCCAGGCCTCGGCTGTTCTGGGCCAGCATGGCCTGGGTGATGACGAGTTCGCCGACCTGGTTGATGAGCTGGTCGATCTTGCTGACCGACACGCGCAGGGTGGTCGTTTCCAGCTGCGCGGTGCTGGCGGCGCGCGAGGCTTTGGCCGATTCACGGGCCTTGGATTCGGCGGGTGCGGCCGTGGCCGCACCGGCAAAGGCGCTGCCCAGCTCGGCGGTGATTTCCGACTGCACGATGTCGGCGTGCGCCTGCGGCGTCAGCGGGTTGCCGGGGGCGCCCGGGAAAAGGCCGTAGCCTTGCACCAGGTCGTCGGCCGGGACCGGGGCCCCGGAGGCCGATGGCACCGTGGACGCCACGGGGCTGCCGGGGGCGCCGGCAAACAGCCCGTAGCCTTGCTCGATGATGTCCTGGCTGTGGTCGAGGCCGGCGCCGTTGGCCGGCGCTGGTGCCGAGGCCGCAGGGGCCGCAGCCACCGGCGCGGTGGCTGCACCGGCAGGTTGCAGCACGATCTTGTCTTTCGCCACATGAAAGGCGAAGAGGTCGAGCAGGTCGTCGTCGGTGCTGGTGGTGTCGATCTCGTAAACCTTGCGACCGTCAGCCTGGCTTTCACCGGTGATGGTACCCAGACCCGCAATGTCGCGGAACAGCTCCTTGATGGCATCGGCCTGTTCCGGGTGCTCCAGCGGGCCGATGACGGCGCGCAACTGGCGCCGCTGCCCTGCCGGTGCGGCGGCAGGCATTCCACCAGCCGCTGCGGGTGCGGGTGCCGGCGGGGGGGGAGGTGGTGGCGGGGGCGGCGGGGCCTGGACCGCCGGGGCCGCAGTGCCTCCCATGGCCAGTACCCGGATGCGCTCCACCAGCCCTGTGGTTTCCGGCGGCTCGCCGCCCAGGCCCTGGTGGCGCGCCAGCAGGCCTTTGAGCGCGTCGGACGCTTCCAGCAGCACGTCCACCATCGGCATGGTGGGGGTGAGCTCATGGCGGCGCAGCTTGTCGAGCAGCGACTCCATCTGGTGCGTCAGTTCGGCCACGTCCTCGAAGCCGAAAGTGGCCGCACCGCCCTTGATGGAGTGCGCGCAGCGGAAGATGGCGTTGAGTTCCTCGTCGTCGACAGTGTCCAGGTCGAGGTTGAGCAGCTGATGTTCCATCTGCTCCAGGTTCTCGCCAGCTTCCTCGAAGAAGATCTGGTAGAACTGGGTCAGGTCGAAGCCGTCGTTCTTGTCGTCTGCCATGGGCGTGGTGCGTGTAGGGGCCGTGGGAGGGGTGTCGTCGGGCCGCCTCAGCGGATGACTTTGTTGATGACCTCGATCAGGCGGTTGGGATCGAACGGCTTGACCAGCCAGCCCGTGGCACCCGCTGCACGCCCGGCCTGCTTCATCTGGTCGCTGGACTCGGTGGTCAGGATCAGGATCGGCGTGTTCTTGAAGCTGGGGTGTTCGCGCAGCTTGCGCGTCAGCCCGATGCCGTCGAGCCGGGGCATGTTCTGGTCGGTCAGCACCAGATCAAAGTGCTGCTTCTGGGCTTTTTCGAAGGCATCGACCCCGTCGACTGCCTCCACCACGTTGAACCCGGCGCCCACCAGGGTGAATGACACCATCTTGCGCATGGAAGCGGAATCGTCAACGGCGAGAATCGAATGCATGGTTTACCTTGTCAGCTGGGCGGTTGGTGCGGTGTCGGTGTCAGAACAGTTCGATGGAGCCGGCGTCCATCTCGCTCTGGGTCACAGGGTTGGGGTTTTGCGGCAGGTGGGTCACCACCACGCCGATTTCGTCTTCTTCGGGCTCCATGGCCTGTTCGGCCAGGGTGTAGGCGCAGCCTTTGAGCACCTTGCCGGTGTGCACCAGCAACTGTGAGGCCATGTCGTGGAACTGCAGCTCGGTCACGGCCAGGTGCAGGGCCTGGCGCAACTCGTTGCACTCCGGGCTGTCGGGCAGGGCCTCGAGCACCTGCATGGCCTTGTTGAACCGGTCCAGCAGGTTGCCTGTGGCGTGGTCCAGCAGCCCCTCCAGTCGCTTGAGGTCGTTCATGGCCACCAGCAGCGAATCCTGCAGGTCGGCCACGGCGGCCACGTTCATCTCGACCGCGGGCTCGTCCGTGCGGTCGGGCAGGGGGGCGACCGTCGTGATTTCCTCACGCGGCCACCGGCGCCGTTGGTGGGGCAGAACTGGTTCTTCTTGCATGGGTGGGTGCGCAACGTCCCGAAAAAAGCGGTCAATGACTCCGAATATAAGGCCGAGATGGCAGTCTAGACTAGGGCAGGCCTCTGACATGGCTCAAAATATTGCGCCGTTGCAGCCCATTTTCGGGGTTGCCCCCACAGGAGCGGGTTTGACCGTCTTGCACATCCTCCACCTTGAAGACAACCTGGCCGACCACGAGCTGGTGGCGCGGGCACTGGCGCGCAGCGACCTGGCGTGCGACTTGCAGCTGGCCGACACGCTGGACGACTTCCAGGACGCCGTGCGGGCCGGGGGCGTGGACGCGGTGCTGGCCGATTACCACCTGGCGGGCTTTTCGGGCATGGACGCGTGGGAATGGATGCGTGCCGAAGGGGTGGACCTGCCCTTTGTTCTGGTGTCGGGGGCCATTGGCGAGGCCACCGTGGCCGACGCCATGGTGCGTGGCGTGAGCGATTACGTGGACAAGCACCGGCTGGCCCGGCTGCCTGCGGTGCTGCAGCGCGCGCTGGACTTTGCCGCCAACCGGCGCGCGCGCGCCGAGGCCCAGCAGGCCCTGGCCGAGTCGCGCCAGCGCCTGGTCGAGCTGACCGAGCACCTGCAGAGCAGCATCGACCGGGAGCGGGCCGACATCGCCCGCGAAATCCACGATGACATTGGCGGCTCGCTGGCGGCCGTGAAGCTCGATCTGACCTGGCTGGCCCGCCACACCAGCGACGCGGAGGCTGGCCGCCACATCGCGTCGGCCCTGCAGATGGCCGAAACCGCGCTGGGCGCGAGCCAGCGCATCATGCGCAACCTGCGGCCCGCCGTGCTGGACCAGGGCCTGATGGCGGCGCTGCAGTGGCTGGCCCGCACCTTTGCCGAACGCACCGAGATCGATGTGCGCCTGCACGGCCGGCTGAGCGTGCCCTTGCCGCCCCGGGTGGAAATGGCGGCCTACCGCACCGCCCAGGAGGCGCTGACCAACGTGCTCAAGCACGCCAAGGCCACGCAGGTGCGGCTTGAGGTGAGCGACCTGGAGGGCTACCTCACGCTGGAAATCTCGGACAATGGCCGCGGTGCCGGCCCCGACGACCTGGCCAAGCTGCAGTCTTTCGGCTTGCTGGGCCTCAAGGAGCGCGCCCAGTCGGTGGGCGGGTGGCTCGACGTGGTGGCCGCCGCGGGCCAGGGCATGACGCTGATCCTGTCGGTGCCGCTGGACGGCTCCGCAACCCCCGAAACGGAGATGGCAGAATGATCAAGGTGGTGTTGTGCGACGACCACGCCGTGGTGCGCCGAGGCGTGCGCGACACGCTGATGGAGGCCACCGACATCCAGGTGGTGGGCGAGGCCGACGGCTACGCCAGCCTGCGCGAGGCGCTGCGCCAGCACAGGCCCGAGGTGCTCCTGCTCGATGTGGACCTGCCCGGCCGCAGCGGCCTGGAAATCCTGGCGGTGCTGCAGGAAGAACAGAACCCGGTGCGTACGGTGATGGTGTCGATGTACCCCGAGGACCAGTACGCCATCCGCTGCCTCAAGGCAGGTGCCATGGGTTACCTGAACAAGGGCGGGGATCCGTCGGCCCTGCTGGCGGCGGTGCGCACGGTGGCGCAGGGGCGCAAGTTCATCACGCCCGAGATTGCCGAACTGCTGGCCAACCACCTCAACGCGCCCGAGGGCGCCGAGCTGCACGACAGCCTTTCGGAGCGCGAGCTGCAGACGCTTAAGAAAATCGCGTCGGGCAAGAAGTTGTCGCAGATTGCCGAAGAGCTGATGATCAGCCCCAAGACAGTGAGCGTCTACCGCGCCCGGGTGCTGGAAAAACTCGGCCTGACCAACAACGCCGAGCTCACGGTGTACGCCATCCGCAACGAGCTGGTCTGACCTCCGGCGCCACGCTCAACCCACCCCGAACAGGTCTCCAATCACGCGCATC
Organism: Comamonadaceae bacterium; assembly: GCA_030602185.1. Taxonomy (GTDB): domain Bacteria; phylum Pseudomonadota; class Gammaproteobacteria; order Burkholderiales; family Burkholderiaceae_C; genus JAUWAE01. Next base: position 2,381 of record JAUWAE010000033.1, on the reverse strand, counting down.
AGCTGCATCACGGGCCGATCCATCATGGGCAGGGTGAAGGCAATGCCCAGCAACCCGACCGACAGGGTGAGCGGAAAGCCGATGGCGAACACGTTCATCTGTGGCGCGATGCGCGAGATGATGCCCATGACCACGTTGACAAACAGCAGCATGCCGATCATGGGCAGCGCGATCCACAGGCCGTAGTAGAAGATCAGTCCGCCGAGTTCGTGCAGTCGCATGGTGCGCACCGCGCCCAGGGCCTCTTCGCCCACCGGGAAAGTCTGGAAGCTCATCGCCACGGCCTGGATGAGCAGCAAGTGCCCGTTCAGGACGATGAACAGCAGCATGGACATGTTGCCGAAGAGCCGCCCCACTGTGCTGGACTGGGAGTTGGTGCTGGGGTCGAAGAAGCCGGCGAAGTTCAGGCCCATCTGCAGACCGATGATTTCGCCGGCCATTTCCACCGCCGAGAACACGATGCGCACCGCCAGTCCGATGGCCAGTCCGATGGACAGCTGCTGCACCACCGCCCCGAAGGCGGCCGAACTGTTGAGCGAGAGCGTGGGCGGCTCGGGCAGCGCGGGCTGGAGGCATACCGCGATCACGAAGGCCAGTCCGATCTTGGTGCGCATGGGCACCGACCGTGCCGAGAAGATGGGCGCGCTGGCAAACACCCCCAGCACCCGCAAGAAGGGCCAGAAGATGGGCGCGACCCAAGCCATGAGCTGGGCCTCGTTGAAGGTGACCATCGGGCCGTCCATGGCGGGCGGGGGCGTGGCGTCAGACCGCGTAGTCGGGCAGGGCCATCAGCATGCGGCGGATAAAGTCCACCAGCGTGGTCAGCATCCAGGGGCCGGCAAGGGCGAACACGGCCACTGCCGCCACCAGCTTGGGCACAAACGACAGGGTGGCCTCGTTGATCTGGGTGAGTGCCTGGAACAGGCTGACCACCAGGCCCACCACCAGCACCGTGCCCAGGATGGGGGCGGCCACCATGAGCAGCACGAACAGGGCATTTTGCCCGATAGTGAGAACGGCTTGCGCTTCCATGTGCAGGGCTCCCGGGGCTAGGTGGCAAAGCTCGCGGCCAGCGAGCCGATGAGCAGGTTCCAGCCGTCGGCCAGCACGAACAGCATGAGCTTGAAGGGCAGCGCCACCAGCACCGGCGACAGCATCATCATGCCCAGCGACATGAGCACGCTGGCCACGATCATGTCAATCACCAGGAAGGGGATGAAGATCATGAAACCGATCTGGAAGGCGGTTTTGAGTTCGCTGATGACGAAGGCCGGTACGAGCACCCGCATCGGGGCGTTCTCGACCGTGACCTCGGGGCCCAGCTTGCCCAGCCGGGCGAAGAGTTCGAAATCGGCCTGGCGCGTCTGGCGGGTCATGAATTCGCGCATGGGCACCTCGCCGCGCTGCAGCGCTTCCTCGAAGCCGATGGCGTTTTCGGTGTAGGGCTTGTAGGCGGTGTCGTACACCCGGTCCAGTGTCGGGCCCATGACGAACAGGCTCAGGAAGAGCGAGAGCCCAACAATGACCTGGTTGGGCGGTGCCGACTGGGTGCCCAGGGCCTGGCGCATCAGCGACAGCACGATGACGATGCGGGTGAACGACGTCATCATCAGCAGCACCGCCGGCAGGAAGGACAGGGCGGTGAAGAACAGCAGGGTCTGGATCGGCACCGAGTAGCTGGTGCCGCCAGGGCCCTGGCCGACGATCAGCGGCAGCTGCCCGCCACCGCCCGGCGCACCCTGGGCCCAGACCGCACCGCCGGCTGCCAGCAGCGCCGCACCAGCCGCCAGCCCCAGCAGCTGCCGGCCACCAGCTCGCGACCACGAAGGCATGGGCTTCATCCCCGGGGCTCCTGGGCGGCCGCGCCATCGCGCACGGCCTGCGCCACGGCGGCGTAACTCGGGGTGGGGGCGGGGCGACCCAGGGGCTGGGTGTGCAGGGTGCGCACATGCTGCGGCGTCACGCCCAGCGTGAGCTGCACCGGGCCTTGGGGGCCGTCCACTTCCACCACCACCACGCGCTGCTGTGGCCCCAGCATCAGCTGCGACACCAGCCGCAGCTCGGCGCCCTGGCCACTGCCCTTGGGCGCCTGGCGTTGTTTCACCCAGTGCAGCGCCCAGGCCAACAGGCCCATGATCAGCAGCAGCCCCAGGGCGGGCGCGTACGAGGCAAAACTCATCGTGTCCCCGCGTTCAGTGGCGGCTCAGGCGGCGCAGCCGCTCCGACGGCGTCACGATATCGGTCAGGCGGATGCCGAATTTCTCGTTCACCACCACCACCTCACCCTGGGCGATCAGGTAGCCGTTGACCAGCACGTCCATCGGTTCGCCGGCCAGCGCGTCCAGCTCCACGATGGAGCCCTGAGCCAGCTGCAGGATGTA
>JAUWAE010000060.1 GCA_030602185.1 Comamonadaceae bacterium | reverse complement strand
ATGCGGGTGTCTTTGTTCCAGGCGGTTTCACCGTGCCGGATGGCCAGGATGCGGGTACAGTGCAAGCAGCGCTCCCAATGGGGGGGTGGATCTGCCTAGAATGGTAACCAAGGCAGGCTGCGCTGCCATCCACAAGGACTTTCCATGGCTTTGAATACCCTCCAACAGGACATCGACGAACGCACCAACCTCACCGGGTCCAACAAGTTCGAAATGCTGCTGTTCCGTCTGGGGGAATCCGCGGGCAGCGACCGCTCCGAACTGTTCGGCATCAACGTGTTCAAGATCCGCGAGATCGTGGCCATGCCACCGGTCACGGCCATGGCCGGTGCGCCGCAACACGTGCTGGGCGTGGTGAACCTGCGCGGTCAGGTGATCCCGGTGATCGACCTGCCCGCCGTGGTGGGGTGTGTGCCCAAGACCGGGCTCAACATCATGCTTGTGACGGAATACGCGCGCACCACCCAGGCGTTCGCGGCCGAAACGGTGGAAGACATCGTGCGGCTGGACTGGAGCCAGATCCTGTCGGCCGAAGGCACGGCCACCCGTGGCTACGTCACCAGCATCGCCCGCCTCGACGGCGACCAGAACAGCACCCGGCTGGCGCAAATCCTGGATGTCGAGTCCATCCTGCAGCGGGTGCTGCCGAGCGAGCAGGTCGAGGTCAAGGCCGAGGCGGTGGGCCCGGCGGTGCGCATCAAGCCCGGCAGCCTGGTGGTGGCGGCCGACGATTCCTTCGTTGCGCGCAGCATGATCGAGCAGGAGCTGAAGGTGCTGAACCTGCCCTACGTGATGGCCAAGACCGGCCAGGAGGCGTGGGACCAGTTGCAGGTGATCGCGGCCGATTGCGCGGCCCAGGGCATCCCGGTGCACGACAAGGTGGCGGTGGTGCTGACCGACCTGGAAATGCCCGAGATGGACGGCTTCACCCTGACGCGCAACATCAAGAAGGACCCGCAGTTGCGGGGCCTGCCGGTGGTGATCCACTCGTCGCTGACCGGCGACACGAACGAAAACCATGTGCGCAGCGCCGGGGCGGATGCGTACGTGGCCAAGTTCGCGGCCAAGGAACTCGCCGACGCGCTGCGTTCGGTGCTGGCGCGCTACGACGGCCTGCCGTCCTGAGGCGGGCCGGCGCCAGGCCGGATCAGCGAGGCACTTCCACCACCACCCGGCGCGGGCCGCTGGGCGGTTGCGGGAAGCCGTCGAGCGCGGCCTGTACCAGCGCGTCCCACAGGGCCGGACCGTCGGCCCAGGGGCCATCGTGCGCGGCCCGGCTTTCGAACACGGCGCGGCCATTGCGGCTGTCGCGCACCACCACCGACAGTTCGCGCTGGTAATACGGCGGCGCCAGGCGCGGGAAGGCGGGCATCCACACCAGCCGGCCGCTGCCGGTGACCACATAGTCGCGCCCTGCCAGCCCGGGGCCAGGCCAGCGATCGTAGGGGTCATCCCAAGGCGCATGAGGCAGGCGCAGTGAGCGTGCGCTCACTTCAACCGTCCAGCGGGGGGTGCCGTTCGCAGGCCCGGGCGCCAGGCCGGCCGCTTGCAGCCGTTCGGCCACCCGGGCTTCGAGCTGCGCTTGCTCGGGCCGGTCGTGGCGCTGAGAAGGCAGGCGTTCGAAGCGGAAGCTGTCGCCGGCCACCGGCCGTTCGGTGGCGGTCCAGTGGGGGTAGCTCTGGACGTCGTTCTCGAGCCGGATCACGCTGGCACAGCCGCCCAGCCACAGGGCCGTGGCCAGGCCCAGCACCAGCAGCACCGGGCGTGGGAGGGGGGTGGGCCAGAGGGAGCGCATGGGGCGGCGTGGTGATCAGAGCGACGGCGTCAGGGCAATGACCTGTTCAGCGGGTAGAGCCAGTGCGCTGGGCAGAGGTTCCTCGTCGAAGGCGGTGTCGCCGTCTTCGCTGGGCACGCCCGTGGTCTGCAGGGTTTCGAACGGGAACAGCTGGCGGTCCATCAGGTGGCTGGGCACCACGTGCTGCAGGGCCTTGAGCATGTTGTCGAGCCGGCCGGGGAATTTCTTGTCCCATTCGCGCAGCATGTTGCCCACCTGCACGCGTTGCAGGTTGTCCTGGCTGCCGCACAGCGTGCAGGGGATGATGGGGTACTGCTGCACCTGCGCCCAGCGGATGATGTCCTTCTCGGCCACGTAGGCCAGCGGGCGGATGACCATGAATTCGCCGTTGTCGCTCACCAGCTTGGCAGGCATGCCCTTGAGCTTGGCACCGAAGAACATGTTGAGGAACAGGGTCTGCAGCATGTCGTCGCGGTGGTGGCCCAGCGCGATCTTGTTGCAACCGAGCTCTCGCGCCACCCGGTACAGGATGCCGCGCCGCAACCGGCTGCACAGGCTGCACATGGTCTTGCCTTCGGGGATCACCTTCTTGACGACGCTGTAGGTGTCCTGCGTCTCGATGTGGAAGGGGATGCCCAGCTTGCCCAGGTATTCGGGCAGGATGTGCGCCGGAAAGCCGGGCTGCTTCTGGTCGAGGTTGACGGCCACCAGCTCGAAGTCGATCGGGGCGCGCTGGCGCAGCTTCATCAGGATGTCGAGCAGGGTGTAGCTGTCCTTGCCGCCCGACAGGCACACCATCACCCGGTCGCCGGCCTGGATCATCTGGTAGTCGCCAATGGCTTCGCCCACCTGGCGGCACAGGCGTTTTTCCAGCTTGTGGTCTTCGCGCTCGATCTTCAGCGCCTTTTTGGCGTCCACAGCGGCGGTCGCGGGGTCTTGCACGGAGGTGTCGGTCGTCATGTCGGTCGTCTCGGGTCGGTTGTCGTGCGGTTCACCACTGCCCGCTTTCCATGCGGATGGCCACTTCGCAGTCGTCAAAAATTTCCAGTTTGGCGATTCTCACCCGCACGCCAATCACGCCGGGCAGCTGCATCAGCCGGTTGGCGAGTTTGCCGATCAGGCTTTCCAGCAGGTTGACGTGCTCGGCCGTGCACTCGTCGATGATGATTTCGCGCACCTTGCGGTAGTCGAGCACGTGGCTGATGTCGTCGTCGTGCGGCATCAGGGGCTGGGTGCCCTGGTTGAGTTCGGCATCCACCTGGATGGGCTGGGGGCCGGTTTTTTCGTGGTCCAGGATGCCGAGGTTGGCATCGAAGCGCAGGCCGGTCAGGGTCAGGATCTGGGTGCCGGCTTTCAGGGTGGCGTGGTGGCTCATGGCGGTTCGGGTCAGGCCTGCTCGGGTTTGAGTCGGAACACCTCGACGCCCACGGCTTCGCAGTCGGGGTAGACGTCGGGCTTGCGGGTGGACAGGCGCACCGCGCGCACGCCCGGGTGGGCGAGCAGGCGGTCGGCCAGGTCGTCGCACAGGGTTTCTTGCAATTCGATGTGGCCCTGCTGCAGACGCAGCGCCACTTCGGTGCGCACAAAGTCATAGTCCACCACTTCGCTGAGGCGGTCAAGCGAGGGGGTGGACTGCGCCAGCGGCACCCACAGCTCCACGTTGATGAGCAGGCGCTGGGTCACGCCTTTTTCGAAGTCGTGCGCGCCGATGTGGGCCTGCACCTCGTGGTTGCGCAGGAACAGGCGGCGGCAGTGCAGCGCCAGGTCCTCCATCAGGGTGTGGTGTACGGGCAGGGTCAGGTCGTTCATGGCATCAAAGGGGGGTGGCCGCTGTCCACGGCAAACATCACGTCGCGCGCCAGCGGCACCAGGTGCTGGCCGTTGTCCACGCAGAGCGTGGTGCCGGTGAGCCCGCCGGTTTCGGCCAGGAACAGGCACGTGCGGGCCACGTCGGCCGGGTCGATGGGGCGGCGCAGCAGGTTGACGCGGCTGGCGCGTTCGAAATTTTCGGGCGACTGCGGGCCGCTGAGGAACATCAGCCCCGGCGCCACGCCACACACCCGCACCCGGGGCGCAAGCGCCTGCGCCTGCAGCGCCACGGCCCGCTCCAGCGCCAGCTTGGTGAGTGTGTAGGAAAAGTAGTCGGGGTTGAGGTTGTAGACCTTCTGGTCCAGCACGTGAATGATGCTGGCGCTGCCGTGGGCGGCTTCGTCCTCGTGGGCCGGCCAGTCGGCGGCCAGCCGGCGGCCCAGCGCCAGCGGGGCGATCAGGTTGACCTCCAGCTGGCGCCGGGCGAGGTGGGTGTCGAAGCTGGCGCCGGTGTCGGGCTCGAAGGCGGAGGCGTTGTTGACCAGACAGCGCAGCGGCCCGGCCACGGCGCGGGCGGCGTCCATCAGGGCGTCGCGGCCGGCGTCGGTGGTCAGGTCGCCGTCGAGTGGGGTGGCCAGGTGGCCCTCGGCGCGCAGCCGCTCGCACAGGGCCAGGGCCGCCGTGCCCGAGTGGCGGTACTGGCACACCACATGCCAGCCCGCCCGTGCGAACGCGGTGCAGAGGGCCGCACCCAGCCGCACGCCACCACCGGTGACGAGCACGGCAGGGGGCGAAGTGGGCGGGTGGTTGCGGTAGGTGGCGGTGGACATGGTGAGCAGACCGTGAGACCGGTAGGGCCTGGCCGCCTTATGATGGCGCCGCCCCTGTTGAAAGAAGCGTCCCCACCGTGAGCGAACCGTCCCTGCCCGAGCGGCTGAAAGCCCATATTGTCCGCGAGCTGCAAAGCCAGGGGGGCTGGCTGCCCTTTGACCGCTTCATGGCGCTGGCCTTGTACACCCCGGGGCTGGGGTATTACGCCAACGACACGGTCAAGTTCGGTGCCATGCCGGGCAGTGGCAGCGACTTCGTCACCGCGCCCGAGTTGTCGCCCTGGTTTGGCCGTGCCCTGGGCCGCCAGGTGGCACAGGTCCTGCGCGCCACCGGCACCGACACGGTGTGGGAGTTTGGCGCTGGCACCGGTGCACTGGCGCACCAGGTGTTGACACAGCTGCAGGCCGACGGTGTGGCGCTGCGGCGCTATCGCATCGTGGACCTCTCGGGCACCTTGCGCGCCCGCCAGCGCGAGCGCTTGCAGGCGTTTGCGGGCGTGGTGGAGTGGGTCGATCAATTGCCCGAATCGCTCGACGGGGTGCTGCTGGGCAACGAGGTGCTGGACGCGATGCCGGTGCAGCTGCTGGTGCGCCTGAACGGTGTGTGGCACGAGCGCGGTGTCGCCCTGGCGCTGCAGGCCGACGGCGCCGAGCCATTTGCCTGGGCCGACCGCCCGACCGACCTGCGCCCCCCGGTGGACGTGCCCGGCGCGCACGATTACCTGACCGAAATCCACCCCCAGGCCGAAGCGTTTGTCCGCACGCTGGCCGAGCGCTGGCAGCGCGGCGCGGCCTTCTTCATCGACTATGGCTTTCCCGAAGGCGAGTACTACCACCCCCAACGCCACATGGGCACGCTGATCTGCCACCGCGGCCACCGCAGCGACCCCGATCCGCTCACCGACCTCGGGCTGAAGGACATCACCGCCCACGTCAACTTCACCGGGGTGGCCCTGGCCGCGCAGGACGCCGGCCTGCAGGTGATGGGCTACACCAGCCAGGGCCGTTTCCTGCTGAACACCGGCCTGCTGGACCTGGCCGCCGCGGCCCCGCTGGCCGACCGCGCGCACCTGGCCAAGCTGGTGAACGAGCACGAAATGGGGGAACTGTTCAAGGTGCTGGCGCTCGCGCCCATGGCCAGCGCCGAAGGCTGGCTGCCGGTGGGCTTTGCCCAGGGCGACCGCACGCACACGTTGTGAAAGGCCCGGCATGATCCGCTGGATGATCGTCATCTTCCTGGCCTTGCTGCTCATCAGCTGGTTCACGCCGCTGCTGCAGAAGCTGGGCTTTGGCAAGCTGCCCGGTGACCTGCGGTTTCGTGCGTTCGGGCGCGAGTGGTTCCTGCCCATCACCACCACCCTGTTGCTCAGCGCGGTGGCCAGCCTGATCAGCCGCTGGGTCTGAGCCGCCACGGCGTACACCACAGGGTATCTTGAAACGGCGGCGACCGGCGCCATCTGCAGCCTCATCCCATCGTTTTGCCCCTGCCTGCCATGTCCTCTGCCGAAACTTTGCACGTCGTTTGCCCGCATTGCCACACCACCAACCGCCTGGCACAGGCCCATTTGGGCAACGCGGCGGAGTGTGGCAAGTGCCACCGCCCGCTGTTCACCGGCCAGCCGGTGGCGCTGGCGGAGGCGGCGTTCGAACGGCACGTGGGCCGCAGCGACCTCCCGCTGCTGGTGGACTTTTGGGCCCCGTGGTGCGGGCCCTGCCGCATGATGGCGCCCGCCTTCGAGGCGGCGGCGCGCCAGCTCGAACCCCGGGTGCGGCTGGCCAAGGTCAATACCGAGGAGGCGCAGTCGCTGGCGGCCCGTTTTCAGATCCGCAGCATCCCTACGCTGGCGCTGTTCGTGGGCGGGCGCGAAGTGGCCCGCCAGCCCGGTGCCATGGGACAGGCCGACATCGTGCGCTGGGTGCAGGCCCACCTGGGCCGCTGAAAGCGTCTCTTGGTGGGCTTGCCGCTCAGGCACCCCGGGCCCGCCAGCGTTGCAGCAGTGGCCCGCCAAACAGGTTCACGCCCAGGCCCAGCATCAGCAGCGCGCCACCGATCAGGTGCACCGCTTGCAGGGTTTCGTCGAACACCAGCCACCCCGTGGTCAGTCCCACCACGGGCACCAGCAGCGTGAAGGGCGACACCTTGTTGGCCGGGTAGCGGGCCAGCAGGTAGGTCCACAGCCCATACCCCAGCAGGGTGGCCGCCCAGGCCAGGTAGGCCACCGCGCCCAGCGAGGCGAGGTTCAACCCCGTCAGCGCGGTGTACACGGTCTGGGGTCCCTCCAGCCACAGCGACAAGGCGAAGAAGGGCAGCGGCGGCACCAGACTGGCCCAGACCACGAAAGCGAACTGGTTGATCGGTCCCAACGGGCTGATCTTGCGGGAGACGATGGTGCCGCACGACCACGACAGCGCCGCCCCCAAGGTGAACACAAACCCCCGCAGGGGCATGGCCGCCCCGCGGGCGCTGCCGATGAAGCCCAGCCCCAGCGCCGCCAGCACCAGGCCCATCAACTGGGGCCGGTGCCAGCGTTCGTGCAGCCACCAGGCCCCGAGCAGCAGCGTGAAAAACGCTTGTGCCTGCAGCACCAGGGAGGCCAGCCCGGTGGGCATGCCCACGTACAACGCGGTGAACAGCAGCGCAAACTGGCCGACCGAAATCGTCAGACCGTAGGCCAGGTACCAGCGCAGGGGTACCCGCGGGCGGCGCACCAGCAGCACCGCCGGGAAGGCCGCCAGCACAAAGCGCAACGCCCCCAGCAGCATGGGCGGCAGGCCAGCCAGCCCCACTTTGGTGACGGCGAAATTGACACCCCACACCAGCACGATCAACCCGGCCAGGGCGAGGTCTTTGGTCCGCAGCGGCACGGTATCAGCCCGAACCGGTACCGCTGTCGGCCACCGCCCGGGCCCGGGCCTGGGCAATGGCTTTGGCCACCTGTAACCCGGCCTTGGCCGGGTCTGCGGCCTGGGTCAGCACGGCCTGCGCGATGGGGGCGGTGTCCACCGCCAGGGCGGCGGCCAGGGCGGCTTGCAGGCGCTGGGCCTGGGGGTAATCGTCGTCGGCGTGGCCCAGGCGGCCGCGGGCGTCGCATTCGCAGGCCAGCAGCACCTCGCCAAAGCGCTGCGGGCGCCGGATCGCGTCGCAGCGCTCCAGCAGGCGCAGCGTGGCGTCGGCACCCAGGCCCAGGCTTTGGTGGATGTGGCCGTGTTCGCGCGCCACCACCTCGGCCAGTTCCTTGCAGTCGCGTGGTACGCGCCAGCGGGCGCACACCGCCTGCAGCAACTTCACGCTGCGCGCCTCGTGGCCGATGTGGCGCGGCAGCGCGTCGTGCGGGGTGGTGCCCTTGCCCAGGTCGTGGCACAGGCAGGCAAAGCGCACGGCCAGCGGGGCACCGAGCCGGGCGGCCATGTCCAGCACCAGGTTCAGGTGCACGCCGGTGTCGATTTCGGGGTGGTACTCGGCCCGCTGCGGCACGCCCCACAGCCGGTCCACCTCGGGCAACAGCACGCGCAGGGCGCCGCAGTCGCGCAGCAACGCCAGCATGTGCGAGGGGCGCTGCTCCATCAGCCCGCGCGAGAGTTCCTGCCACACCCGTTCGGGCACCAGGTGGTCCACCTCACCGTGCTCCACCATGTGGCGCAGCAGGGCCTGGGTCTCGGGCGCCACGGTGAACTCAGGCCAGCGGGCGCAAAACCGCGCCATGCGCAGCACACGCACCGGGTCTTCGTGGAAAGCATCGGTCACGTGGCGCAGCACCTTGGACTGCAGGTCGCGCTGCCCGCCGTAAGGGTCTACCAGGGCGGGGCTGCGCGGGTCAAAACGGCCCTCGGCATCGACCGCCTCGGCTGGGATGGCCATCGCGTTGATCGTCAGGTCGCGCCGCGCCAGGTCTTCCTCGAGGCTGACGTCGGGGTGGGCCTGGAACTCGAAGCCGTGGTAGCCGCGCGCGGTTTTGCGCTCGGTGCGGGCCAAGGCGTATTCTTCGCGGGTGACCGGGTGCAGGAACACCGGGAAGTCCCGGCCCACGGGCAGGAAGCCGCGCGCCACCATGGCCTCGGGCGTGGCACCCACCACCACCCAGTCGCGGTCGGCGTGGGGTGAGCCATCGGGCAGGCGGTGGGTGGTGTGGAAGTGGCCCATCAGGCCGTCGCGCACGGCCCCCCCGACCAGGTACACCTGCATCGCGGCGTTAGGCGTACTTTTCCAGGATGCGGGTGGAACGCTCCACATCGGCCTCGGAGTCGGTGCCCGTCACGGCTTCCATCACCGAGCAGGCCATCATCCGGTAGAAGGCCTTGTCCATCGCCTTGCGCGCGGCCGACATCTGCTGCGCCACGTCTTCGCAGGGACGGCCGGATTCGACCATGTCCACCAGGGCGCGCACCTGGCCTTCGATGCGGCGCAGGCGGTTGATGATGTCGCGCTGGTGTTCGGTGCGGTAGGCGCCAGACGCGCGGCCCGCGGCGGCAGAGGTTTTCTTGGTGGCGGTCACGGTGAACCTTTCGGGACTGATATACCGGGGAGTGTGCCAAAAAATACGCTCCCCGGTTTGGGTGACAACCCGCGGTCGAGTTTGCTTGCTGTCAATAAACCCTACCCCCTAGGGTAGATACGGATTTGTCGTTGCGCACCCGCGGGTTAACGTGCGGCCGTCGTGTATCGACATCATTCCAGCCGCCCAGGCACAACGATCTAACGAGGAGACAAGATGAACCCCATCCAACGGTTAGTGACTGCGGCGGTGGCCGCATTGGTGCTGGTGTCCACCACCGGCTGTGGCACCCTTGGCACCATAGGCAAGCTCGAAGACGGTGCGGCGGCCGAGGCCGGCCGCATGTGGGACCGCTGGATCGACGGCAATGGCGACATTGCGGTGGCCACCACCTGGGAGCGCCAGGTCAAGGCCGGCGTCAGCGCCAACGACGTGGCCGAAATCCTCAAGCAGGTGGCAGTGGAGCGCAACATGCGCGATGTGGGGGTGCTGCCGCTGTCCAAAGAGCTGGAGGCCCGCTCGGGCAAGAAGGAAAAGCACCTGACCGTGTATTCCTACTGCAGTCCCGCCACGGCGCGCAAGATGGTGGATTTCAGCCCGCACATGGCGGCCTACCTGCCGTGCCGCATCAGCGTGGTGGAGAAGGACGATGGCCTGTGGCTCTACACCCTGAACATGGACATGATGGTCAAGATGGGCCGCAAGCTGCCTTCGCCGCTGAAGGAGGAGGCGATGGCGGTGCGCGACACCATTTTTGAAATGATGGAGCGTGCCTCGCAAGGGCAGTTCTGAGGCGGGCACTTTTCCTGCAACGATCACCACACCACCAAAGACGAACGAGGAGAAGCGACATGGGTTTTCAGCAATCCTGGCAACGTGCGGCCGTCGCGGCCGCGGTCCTGGCAATGGGCGGAGCCGCCCACGCCACCAACGGCTACATGCCACACGGCTTTGGGATCAAGGCCAAGGGCATGGGGGGCGCCAGCGCCGCACTGGCGCACGATGGTTTTGCGGGCGTCAACAACCCGGCGTCGTCGGCGTTTGCGGGCAACCGGTGGGAAGTGGGTGGGGAGATTTTTCGGCCCAAGCGTTCGGCCGGATTTGACGGGATGACGCCGCAGGTGCAGAGCGGTCGTGAGACCTTCCTGATCCCGGAGTTCGGCTCCAATGTGGTTTTGTCGGACAAGCTGTCATTGGGGCTGACGGTCTACGGCAACGGTGGGATGAACACCAGCTATGCCCCCTTCCCAGACAACTCGAACCTGTTTGGCGGGACCGGCAAGTTGGGCGTGGACCTGATGCAGCTCATCGTGGCGCCCACGGTGGCGTACAAGGTGGCCCCCGACCACGCGATCGGCGTCTCGCCGCTGTTGGTGTACCAGCGGTTCAAGGCGTATGGACTGGATAACCCGGCTGGGTTGAATTTGGTGAATCAGGGCAACGATCACAGCCGTGGCCTGGGTATCCGCATTGGCTACTTCGGCAAGTTGAGCGACATGGTGACCGTAGGTGCCTCTTATTCGCCCAAGATCAACATGTCCAAGTTCGACAAATACGCCAACCTGTTTGCCGAGCAGGGCGATTTCGACATCCCCGAGAACTACACCGTGGGCGTGGCGCTGCAGGTGACGCCTGCGCTGCAGGTGGCGCTGGACTACCAGGGCATCCACTACAACAAGGTGCGGTCGATCGGTAACCCGAGCGACAGCATGGGCGCGCCGGGTTCGGCGGATGCACGGGGCTTCGGGTGGCAGAACATCAACGTGGTGAAGCTGGGGGTGCAATGGCAAATGAACCCGCAGTGGACGCTGCGGGCCGGCTACAACGACGGCGACAACCCGATCCGCCCGAGCGATGCGCAAATCAACATCCTGGCGCCAGGTGTGGTGGAAAAGCACTACACGCTGGGTGCCACCTACCAGCCCAATGACAGGGAGGAGTTCAGCTTCGCCGTCTGGCACGCCAAGAGCAACTCGGTTACTGGTCCCGCTTACGATAACTTGGGTAACCAGTTTGGTACGGCCACCATTCGCATGAACCAAAACGGCTTTGGCGTGCAATACAGCCGCAAGTTCTGACAATCTGGCCCGGCGGCGCAGGGCGTGCCACCGGGCCAGCTGTTTGCAGCCCCGCCTCAGCGGCGGTGGGCGAAGCGCCGCACGTTGAGCAGCGGGTCGGCCTTGCCGGCGAGGTCGAGGTAGCTGGCGGCCACGGGCTCCAGGGCGGTGGCCGGTACGCCCAGGGCCTGCTGGGTGGGCAGGTGGCCGCTGGCCACGTTGTCCACCTCCATCGAACGCAGGTTGTCGGTGCTCATCAGGGGTTTGCCGGGCAGGCATTCCATGAACAGGGCCTGGAAGTAGGCCAGCGCCCGCGGCAGGCCCAGCACCGGCCGCGGGTGCCCCGACAGGTGGCCGGCCAGGCGTACCAGATCGGCCAGCGTCCACACCTGGGGGCCCACGCATTCGTAGGTCTGTCCCGCAGTCTCGGGCTGCTGCAGGCTGCGCACCACGGCCTGGGCCACATCGCCCACCCACACGGGCTGGAAACGGGTGTCGGCGCCGGCCAGGGGGACCACCGGCAGGCCAGCCTGCAGGCGGGCAAACAGGTTCAGGAACTGGTCTTCGGCGCCAAACACCACGCTCGGGCGCAGCACCGTCAACGCCAGCCCGGCCTCGGCCAGCACCGCCTCGCCGCGCGCTTTGCTGCGCTGGTAGAGCGACGGGCCGTCGGCATCGGCCCCCAGGGCGCTGATGTGCACCAGGCGCGTCACGCCGCTGGCCTGCATGGCACGGGCCAGGCGGCGCGGCAACTCCACATGCACCTGTTCAAAGTGCTTCTCGCTGCCGTGCAGCACCGCGACCAGGTTGACCACGGCATCGTGCCCGGGCAGGAGGCGGGCCAGTGCCGCCTCGTCGTGCACATCGGCCTCGATCACATCCACCAGGGGCAGGGTCTGCACGGTCTGCGCGTTGGCGATGCGGCGGGTGGGCACCGTGGCGCGGATGCCGGCGCGGTTGAGCTGTTCGCACACGTGGCGGCCGACAAAACCGGAGCCGCCCAGGACCAGGACTTTTTTCATGGCGTCAATGCAGAAGGTAAGAAAGATCAGGGAAGGTCGGGGTTGGGCGCCTGCGCCGTGGCCTGCCGCGGCCCGATGGGCGCGAGCCGAGCCGACAGGCGTTGGGGCTGCCCGGTGATGAGCGCCGCGTAGTTGGTGGCGTTGGCCAGCACGCGCTTGACGTAGTCGCGGGTCTCGTCGAACGGGATGTTCTCGATCCAGATCGGGGCTTCCAGCACCGGGCCATTGCGCCAGTTGCGCGGCCGGCCCGGCCCTGCGTTGTAGGCGGCGGCGGCCATGGCCATGGAGCCTTCGAAGTCGTCGAGCGCGAACTTGAGGTAAGCGGTGCCGATGGCGATGTTGGTGTCCCGGTCGGTGATCTGGGCGGGTTTGAAATCGGTGAGGCCGATGCGCTTGGCGGTCCAGCTGGCGGTGGCAGGCATCACCTGCATCAGCCCGGACGCGCCCACGTGCGAGCGCGCGTTCATGATGAAGCGGCTTTCCTGGCGGATGAGGCCGTAGACGTAGGCGGGGTCGAGCCCGATCTCGCGCGAGCGCTGCAACACCGCCTCGCGGAACGGCATGGGAAAGCGCTGGGCGTGGTCCACCTCGCCGTTGGTGCGTTTGCTGGTGTTGATGCAGCGGTCCCACACCTCGCGCTCACAGGCCAGGTCGGCGGCGGCGAGCAGTTCGCGTTCGCCCAGGCCGCCGGGGGTGTGCAGGGCCACCTCGTAGTTCCATTCCCGCACACCTTCGCTGCGCAAGCCCAGTTCGATGGCTACCAGCGCACGCTGCAGCCCGGGGTGGGACCTGGCCCAGGCGCGCTCGGCCGCGGTCAGGGGGGCGGGGCGCGGTGGTGTGACCACAGGCCGGCCCAGCGGCTCCAGCGCCAGCTGTTCGTAGAAACCGCTGGTGCCAGCAATCTGGTGGTACAGGGCGCGCGCCAGGGCTTTGGCGTCGGGGTCGGGTCGGGTGTCCAGCGCCCGGGCGCGCCAGTAAACCCAGATGGGCTCTGCCCGCTGGGCCGCGCCCATCGCGTCGATCGCACCCAGCACCTGCGCCCAGGCGCCGGCACGCAGGGCGGCACGCGCTTTCCAGGCCAGCAGGTCGTCGTTCAGGTAGCGGTCGTCGGCCTTGGCGAAGTGGCCTACCGCGTCGGGCGACAGTCGCAGCGCCGCGCGCTTGCCGATCACGCCCCACACCCAGGCCAGTTCTTCGTCGGTGAGCTGGGTTTTCCAGCGCAGCCG
>JAUWAE010000167.1 GCA_030602185.1 Comamonadaceae bacterium | reverse complement strand
GCCAGCATCCGCACTGGACGGGGTGCGCACGGGGTCGTGGTCGATGCGGACGGTCGGCAAGCCTACGTGAGCAACCTCTACGACAACACGGTCACCGTGATCGACCTGGTCGCGCACAAGCCGGTCGCCACCGTGCCGGTGGGTGCCGGCCCCAACGGCATCAGCGTGACCCCATAGGAGCAGGCCCATGCATGCGCCGCACCACCACCACCCGGTCGCCGATTCGCACGCAGCGGCGCCTGCGGCGCCCCTGCCAGCGGGCACGGTCTACACCTGCCCCATGCATCCCGAGATCCGCCAGCCGCACCCGGGCAACTGCCCCAAGTGCGGCATGACGCTGGAACCGGTGATGCCGGAGGCCGAGGAACAGGACAACCCGGAACTCGCGGATTTCCAGCGCCGGTTCTGGGCCACCCTGCCGCTCACGGTGGTGGTCACGGTGCTGGCGATGGCCGGGCACCGGCTGGGCTGGTTCGACATGGCGGTGCAGAGCTGGGTCGAGCTGGTGCTGAGCGCGCCGATCGTCCTGTGGGCGGGCTGGCCCTTCTTCGTGCGGGGGTGGCAGTCGGTGGTGCACCGCAGCCCCAACATGTGGACCCTGATCGGCCTGGGCACGGGGGCCGCGTTCGTCTACAGCGTCGCGGCCACGGTCGCGCCGCAGGCCTTTCCCGCCTCGTTCCAGTCCATGGGGCGGGTGGCGGTGTACTTCGAGGCCGCGGCGGTGATCATCTCGCTCACGCTGCTGGGTCAGGTGCTGGAGCTCAAGGCTCGCTCCCAGACCTCGGCCGCCATCCGTTCCCTGCTTGGGCTGGCGCCCAAGACGGCGCGGCGGATCGGCTCCGACGGGAGGGAAGAGGACGTTCCGCTGGCGCATGTGCACGTCGGCGACCTGCTGCGGGTTCGCCCAGGCGAGAAGGTGCCGGTGGACGGCGTGGTGGTGGAGGGCCAGAGCGCGGTGGACGAATCCATGCTCACCGGCGAGCCGCTGCCGGTCAGCAAACAGGTGGGCTCCCCGCTGATCGGCGCCACGCTCAACACCAGCGGGGCGCTCGTGATGCGTTCGGAACGCGTGGGATCGGCCACCGTGCTGTCCCAGATCGTGCAGATGGTGGCCCTGGCCCAGCGTTCCAGGGCGCCGATGCAGCGCATGGCCGACCAGGTGGCGGGCACTTTCGTGCTGGCCGTGGTGGGCATCGCGGTGCTCACCTTCCTGGGCTGGGGCTGGCTGGGACCGGAGCCCAGTTGGGTCTATGCTCTGATCAATGCGGTCGCGGTGCTCATCATCGCCTGTCCCTGTGCGCTGGGCCTGGCCACGCCCATGTCGATCATGGTGGCCACCGGCCGCGGCGCCGGCCACGGCGTGCTGTTCCGCGACGCCGCCGCCATCGAGAACCTGCGCAAGGTCGACACCCTGATCGTGGACAAGACCGGCACCCTCACGGAAGGACGCCCCACATTCGAGCGCGCCCTTGGCGTGGCGGGCCACACCGACGCGGAGGTGCTGCGGCTGGCGGCCAGCCTGGACCAGGGCAGCGAACATCCACTGGCGGCCGCCATCGTCGCTGCGGCCAGGCAGCAGGGGCTGGTGCTTGAAGCACCCAGTCAGTTCGACTCGGCGTCGGGCATTGGCGTGCACGGCATGGTGAGCGAACGGGCGCTGGCCTTGGGCAACACGGCCCTCATGGACCAGCTGGGTGTGGACACCTCGGTGGTGACGACAGAGGCCGAGTCGCTGCGCGGCCAGGGCGCCAGTGTCATGTACCTTGCAGTGGACCAACAACTGGCTGGCCTGCTGGCGGTGTCGGACCCGATCAAGCCGACCACCGCCGAGGCCCTGGCCTCGCTGCGCAAAGCGGGTATCCGCGTCGTGATGGCCACGGGCGACGGCCTGACCACGGCGCACGCTGTGGGCCAGCGCCTGGGCATCGACGAGGTGCACGGCGAAGTGCAGCCCGCCGACAAGCTCTGGCTCGTGGAACGGTTGCAGGCCGAGGGCCGCGTGGTGGCCATGGCGGGGGACGGCATCAACGACGCCCCGGCACTGGCGCGCGCCGATGTGGGCATCGCAATGGGCACCGGCACCGATGTCGCCATGAACAGCGCGCAGCTCACCTTGGTGAAGGGCGACTTGCGTGGCATCGCCACCGCGCGCGAACTCTCGGTG
Source organism: Comamonadaceae bacterium (assembly GCA_030602185.1). Lineage (GTDB taxonomy): Bacteria > Pseudomonadota > Gammaproteobacteria > Burkholderiales > Burkholderiaceae_C > JAUWAE01. The sequence continues at coordinate 3,226 of JAUWAE010000167.1, read as the reverse complement.
GCCACCGTGGCCAACATGAAGCAGAACCTGGGCTTCGCCTTCGTCTACAACGCGCTGGGCATTCCGCTGGCCGCCGGACTGCTGTATCCGATCACGGGCTGGCTGTTGTCGCCGATGATCGCCGCGCTGGCCATGAGCCTGAGCTCGGTGTCCGTCATCGGCAATGCTCTGCGCCTGCGCAACCGATAACGGACAGATTTACTGGACAGGAGGGCCAGCGCCATGGACATCCTTGCGCACGGAATGTGGGTGGGCCTGGGCGCCGCGGCCTGGCATCAGCGCCGGCCGCTGGATCGCCGCACCGTCGGGTTGGCGGTGGGCCTGGCGGTGCTGCCTGATCTGGCCCAGCTCGCGCCGCTGGTCGCGCTGGCGTTGTCGTCGTCGGAGGGCTGGCGTGTGCTGCTGGCCTACGCCAATGCGCTGCCCGGGTACGAGCCCACGATGTCGCCGCTGCTCGCCGGCCTGACACACCACCTGCATTGCGTGATGCACAGCGCGCTGGTGGCGGGGGCCGTCACAGGGTCACTCTGGCTTTGGCTGGGCCGCTTCTGGTTGCCGCTGTGGGGCTGGTGGTCCCATGTGCTGATCGACGTGTTCACGCACTCGGCCGATTTCTATCCATCACCGGTTTTCTATCCGGTGACCTACTGGGGTCTTGATGGCGTCGCGTGGAACACCCCGTGGTTCATGGTCACCAACTACCTCGCCATCGCCCTCGCAGCCGTGGTTGTTTTCCATCGGTGGTCCCGGGCGAGATAAGCCACCCTCAAAGTCATCCGCCGCTCTGGCTTGATTTCGTGTCCAGCGTGCAGCGGTGACGGACTTCAGCACGCGGCGAGTCTGCAAGACTGGTACGCATGGAAAAAGAAACCCGGTCCAACCCGATCGCCTTTTGCACGTCTTGAGGTCGACGCCCAGCGCCCGTGGCCGTGATGCCATCGACGCCAGCGTCAGACTTCTGTCTGTTCGGATATTTCAAGGGCGTCATCGACTTCGATACCCAGATACCTCACGGTGGACTCCAGCTTGGCGTGTCCAAGCAGCAATTGCACAGCTCGAAGGTTCTTGGTGCGCCGATAGATCAGCGTCACCTTGGTTCTTCGCATGGAGTGCGTCCCATAGTCGGCTCGGTCGAGTCCCAGTTCGTCAACCCAGTGCCCCAGAATTCGTGCGTACTGCCGCGTGCCCAAATGGGGAGATTCATGAAGCCTGCTGGGAAACAGGAAGTCATCTGATTTCAATGACGCCTGCTTGATCCACTTCTGCAGGGCATCGCGGGTGCCCGCCGTGATTTCGAACTGCACCGGTCGTTGTGTTTTGTGTTGCATCACGATGGCTCGGGCGGCCATCTGATCGCCGTGGCACACGTCACGGACCTTCAGCGCGACCAAGTCGCAGCCACGCAACTTGCTGTCAATACCGAGGTTAAAGAGTGCCAGCTCGCGAATCCTGCCTTCAAGCTGAAGGCGCACACGCAACGCCCAGATATCTTTCAACTTGAAGGGTGCCTTCTGGCCAACGATCTTGCCCTTGTTCCACGGTGCATGGTGAACAGCGGTGCCTGAGGTTTCCATGATGGACTCCCATCAAGTTGAGGGCCACACAGCATGCTCCGGCTCAAGTTCAGGGTGTTGCGTTAGGTCAAGTTCGAACTAGTCTGTCCACTCATGGTTCTGGGACTGTGTACGCCATTTGTGTCGGAGTGAATGACTGTTCTACAGGCAACAGCGGGTATTCGGATCAGTGCAGCGAGGGACAGCAATCGCTGCATCTGAGTCAGGGGCCGGTTCACCGTGATGACCGCTTTGGGTCGCAATCTGCCATCAGCAGTACTCACGCCCCCATTTCCCCACACCAACTCTCCCCCATACCCCGCCGCACCGCGTCCGCATCGGCAGTGCTCGCCAGCAGCACATGCAGCTTGGCAAACGCCGCTTCGGGCGTCATGTCGCCGGCCGGCACCGCGCCCAGCGCACCCAGCGCGGAGCCGGTGGCGTACACGCCCTGCTGCACGCTGCCGTGCAGGCACTGCGTCACGTTGACCAGCACCACGCCACGCGCCGCTGCGCGCCCCAACGCCGCCATGAAACCCCGGTCATTGGCCGGTACATTGCCCGCCCCGTAACTGTGCAGCACCAGGCCGCGCACGCGCGGCTGGCCCACCAACGCGTCAACAGCCCCCCCGCTCACGCCGGGGTGCAGCGCCAGCACCGCCACGGCTTCGTCATCGAAGGCAGGCACGGCAAACCGGCGCGGCTCAGTGCGGGTCCACAGGCGGTCACGGTGCAGGTGGATGTCAATCCCCAGTTCCGCCAGCGGCAGCGCATTGGGCGAATCGAAGGCGTCGAATTGGGCGGTGGCCAGCTTGCGGGCGCGGTTGCCGCGCAGCAGGCGCCGGCCAAAGCACAGGCCCACCTCGCGGAGTTCGGGCATGGCGGCCAGCAGCAAGGCCGACTCCACGTTGGCCAGCCCGTCGCTGCGCGCCTGGCCCATGGGGATTTGCGAGCCGGTGAAGATCACCGGCTTGTCCAACCCGCGCAGCAGGAAGGACAGGGCCGACGCGCTCCAGGCCATGGTGTCGGTGCCGTGCAGCAGCACGAAGCCGTCGTACCGCTCCCAGTAGTCCACCAGGGCCCGGGCCATCGCGGTCCAGTCGCTGGGGCGCAACTCGGCGCTGTCGATGGGGTCCAGTTCCAGCACGTCGAAGGCGGGCAGGCCATGGCTGCCCGTGGCTTGCAACGCCGAACGCAGCCGCTCAGGGAAGCCAGCCGCAGGCCGGTACCCGCCGGGCGAGGCGACCATGCCGATGGTCCCCCCGGTATGCAGCACCAGCACGCGGCGGCGGCCGTCTGGCGGCGGCAAAGGAGTGGGAACAAAAGGGGGCGATTCGGTCATGGCAGCAAGGACGGTACACGGCGTTCCCGGTTTTGTACACCAAGGCGTGGACCAGGGGCATGCGCGATAATTCAGGGTCGACCCCGAACACCTTGCCTGCCCCATGACGAACGCTTTGCACACCTCCGCCCTCAAGTCCCTGCCCCTGCTGGCGCGCGGCAAGGTGCGCGACAACTACGCCGTGGGCGATGACCGCATCCTCATGGTCGCCTCCGACCGCATCAGCGCGTTCGACGTCATCATGGGCGAGCCCATCCCGGGCAAGGGCGAACTGCTGACGCGCCTGAGCCTGTTCTGGTTCGACCTGCTGGGCCCCAAAGGCCAGAACATC
>JAUWAE010000107.1 GCA_030602185.1 Comamonadaceae bacterium | reverse complement strand
GTTGGTGGCGGCCACGGTGAAGCGCGCGTTGGGGTGGGCGGCCTTGGCACCGGTTTCCTTGGCGATCTGCGGCGTCCAGTCCTTGCCCTGCCAGTCGATGGCGTGGGCCGGGGCGTCGCCCATGCCTTCCCACCACACGTCACCGTCGTCGGTCAATGCCACGTTGGTGAAGATGACGTCCTGGTCCAGGCGGGACATGCAGTTGGGGTTGGTGAGCGTGTTGGTGCCGGGGGCCACGCCGAAGTAACCCGCTTCGGGGTTGATGGCGTAGAGCTTGCCGTCGGCGTGCGGCTTGATCCAGGCGATGTCGTCGCCGATGGTGGTGACCTTCCAGCCGTTGAAACCGGCCGGCGGGATCAGCATGGCGAAGTTGGTCTTGCCACAGGCGCTGGGGAAGGCCGCGGCCACGTGGTACTTCTTGCCCTCGGGGCTGGTCACGCCCAGGATGAGCATGTGCTCGGCCAGCCAGCCCTGGTCACGGCCCATGGTGGAGGCGATGCGCAGCGCCAGGCACTTCTTGCCCAGCAGGGCGTTGCCGCCGTAGCCGGAGCCGTACGACCAGATTTCGCGCGTCTCGGGGTAGTGGACGATGTACTTGGTGGTGGGGTTGCAAGGCCAGGCCACATCGGCCTGACCTTCGGCCAGCGGGGCACCCACGGTATGCACGCAGGGCACGAATTCACCTTCCACACCCAGCACGTCGTGCACGGCGCGGCCCATGCGGGTCATGATCTTCATGTTGACCACGACGTAGGGGCTGTCGGACAGCTCCACCCCGATCTGAGCAATGTGCGAACCCAGCGGCCCCATGCTGAAGGGGATCACGTACATGGTGCGGCCGGCCATGCAACCGTCGAACAGCGGCTTGAGCGTGGCGCGCATCTCGGCCGGGGCCATCCAGTTGTTGGTGGGGCCGGCGTCTTCCTGCTTTTCCGAGCAGATGAAGGTGCGGTCTTCCACACGGGCCACGTCGGACGGGTCGGACCAGGCCAGGTAGGAATTGGGGCGCTTGGCGGGGTTGAGCTTTTTCAGCGTGCCGGCAGCCACCATCTGGTCGCACAGGCGGTTGTACTCTTCCTCGCTGCCGTCGCACCACTCGATGCGGGCCGGCTTGCACAGCGCGGCCATGTCGGCCACCCAGGCGATCAGCCTGGCGTTCTTGACGTAATCGGGCACGTTGAGTTCGAGGCCCTGCATCACGGGTGCGTTCATGGGTTCAGCTCCAATGGTCAAAAAAGTGGATGTGGAAAAGCCTCGCCGGCACAACGGCCGGGGAGCGGCAGCCTTTCCATATCCCTTTCCTGACCTGCGATCGGAGCACAACGGGCGCCCTGGGTGAAGACGCGACCTTGCCGACGGGGCCCGGTGGGGCGCAGGGGTCGGCCAGCGGCAAATCTGGGGTGCGTTATTTTAAAAAAGGGCCGAGAAACGTGCCTGACAGTGGCTATGCAAATATTGCATGAGGTTATGACGGCCGCTCACGCGTTGCGCGTGGGCATGACGTGGACCCAGTCGCAATCGAGGGCGATGCCCAGGCGCTGGCCAGGCACGAGGCGCTGACGGGCCGGACCGGACAGGGTCATGTGCAGGTGCACGCCCGGCAAGGCCTCCAGCGCCAGCGTGGCCAGCGAGATGTCGCCCAGGTGGCGCCATTCGGTCAGACGGGCGCAGAGGCGCCGGTCATCGGGCGGGCACGGCGCGTCGGGCGGCAGGGTGTCGTCGAGCAGCGGGTGCAGCCCATCGCCCTGGATCACCCAGGTCACCGACTGCCCGGGGTCGAGCCGCCCTTTGTCGCGCACCCGCAGGCGCAGGTGCGGACCGTCGGCGGGGGCGTGGGCGGCGGGCAGCCAGGCCAGCCAGCCCTCGCCCGGTCGGTCGGCCGGGCCCAGCCAGCGGCCGTGGAACCGGTTCTGCACCCCCACCAAATCGGCCACCCGGGCGTTGCGCGGCGAACGGTAGATCTGCGCCGGCGTGCCCTGCTGCAGCACGCGTCCGCCGTCCATCACCACCAGCGTGTCGGCGAGCAGGCGCGCTTCATTGAGGTCGTGGGTGACGAGCACGATCGGTACCGACAGGTTGCGTCGCAGATCGGCCAGCAGCGCGTAGAGGGCCTGGCGGTTCATCTGATCGACCGCCGAAAACGGCTCGTCGAGCAGCAGCAACTGCGGCTGGCGGGCCAGGGCCCGCGCCACCGCCACGCGTTGCTGCTGGCCACCCGACAGCTCGGCCGGCACCCGCTGCTGGGCGGAGGCGTCGAGCTGCACATGGTCGAGCCAGCGCTGCGCCTGCGTGCGGCGTTCGGTGCGCGGCAGGTGCAGCAGCGACAGGGCGACGTTGTCCAGCGCATTCAGGTGGGGCATGAGCGCATACTGCTGGAACACCAGCCCGACATGGCGCTCACGCGCCGGCACGAACACGCCCCGCGCGCTGTCGCACCACACGGCGCTGCCCACCTGGACGCGGCCCTGCGACGGACGCGCCAACCCGGCCAGCACCCGCAGCAACGACGTCTTGCCGGCGCCAGAGGGCCCGACCAGCGCCAGCATCTGCCCGGGCTCGCAGGTGAACCCGCCATGCAGAGGCATGGGGCGGTCTTGCGAGACTTCGACCTCGAGCCGGTTGCGAGACGGGGCGTTCATCGGCGGGCCGCGATGCGGGCGGTGGCGAAATAGGACGCGGCCACCGCCATGAGCGACAGCAGCAGCAGCAGCAGCGCCATGCGGTCGGCCGCCTGCAGGTCGAACGCCTGCACCCGGTCGTAGATGGCGATGGCGATGGTCTGGGTTTCGCCCGGGATGCTGCCGCCCACCATGAGCACCACGCCGAACTCGCCCAGTGTGTGCACAAACGTCAGCACCATGGCCGACAGGATGCCGGGCCAGGCCAGCGGCACCTCCACCCGCCAGAAGGTCTGCCAGGCGCTCAGGCCGCTGACGGCGGCCGCCTCGGCCAGGTTGGTGGGAATGGCCTCGAAGGCGCGCTGCACCGGCTGCACCATGAAGGGCACGTTGAACACCACCGACGCCACCACCAGCCCGGTGAAATTGAAGGTGAGTGCGACACCCAGGTGCTCCTGTACCCAGCGACCCAGGGGGGAGGCGCCGCCCAGCGACACCAGCAGGTAGTAACCGAGCACCGTGGGCGGCAGCACCAGCGGCAACACCACGGCGGCCTCCACCCAGGCCTTGCCAGTGAAGCGCGCCCGCGCCAGCCAGCGCCCGAGCCACAGGCCCAGCGGCAACAGCACCACGAGCGTGACGGTGGCCAGTTCGAGCGAGAGCCGCAGCGCTTGCCAGTCCATGCGGGGCTCAGCGGCTGGGAGGCGGCACGGCAAAACCGTAACGGCTCATGACGGTCTGTGCAGCGGGGGTGGACAGGTAGTCATAAAACGCCACCGCGGCCGGCGGGGCCGCGGGCGTGAGCACCATGCGCTGGGCCAGCGGGCGGTGCCAGGCCTCGGGAATGAGGGCGAACTGGCCGGTCTGCGCCACCTGGGGGGCGAGCGCCAGCGAGTAGGCCACGATGCCGCCTTGCGTGGAGCCAGAGGTGGCGAACTGCGCCGCCTGGGAAATGTTTTCGCCCAGCACCAGCCGCGGCACGATCTGCGGCCACAGGCCCACGTGCTGCAACGCCTCGCGGGCCCGCATGCCGTAGGGCGCGTGCTCGGGGTTGGCAATGGCGAAGCGCTTGAGGCGCCCGTCCTGCAAGGCGGCGGCCAGGTCCTGCAGGCTGCCGTCGGGCCGCAACGGCGAGCCCGGCGGCACCAGGATGCCGATGCGACCGTAGGCATACAACCGCCCGCGGTCGCGGGCCTTGCCCGCGTCGTGCAGGCGGAACACGAAGTCCTCGTCTGCCGACATGAACAGGTGGAACGGCGCCCCCTGCAGGATCTGCGAGTAAAAATTGCCCGACGAGCCGAACACCAGCCGCAGGCGGTGGCCGGTGTCGCGCTCGAACTGGCGCGCCAGCTCTTCCAGCGCGAACTTGAGGTCGGACGCCGCCGCCACGGTGGCCACGGTCTGAGGCTGGGCCTGCACCGTGGTCCCGAACCCGACCGCCGCCACCGCCAGCAGCGCACTCAGCCAGGCCCGCCGCGCCCCGAAAGGCGGGGCAGCTCGCGAGCTTGGAACCAGCAGGGCAAGGGACATGGTGGCAACAGTGTAGAGCAGCCCACCCAAAACAAACCGGCCTGCGGGCGTGAGCCCGAGGCCGGTGTGTATGGGCAGGCCCAGGCGCGCGGCCTGGCAGCCAGCAAACCTCAAGCCATGAACACGGCAATAAAGGCCAGCAGGAACATCAGCACGCCGCCGGCCAGGGGAATCAGCCAGGGAATGAACGGCACGATGGCTTCGGCCGGGTCGACTTCACCGGTCTGCTGGTCGTGTTGGGGGGCGTGGGACATGGACGACTCCTGTGGGTTCGGATCAATGCGGTTAATCGCCGATTTTAATCAAACCCGGCCCAGACCCGGCAAGCGCCTGAGCGGGAGTCCCACGACCGCGGTCGGCACGGGCATCGCCCACTTCCCTGATCGGCCAAGCTGGGTTATGGTTCGCCCGAAACGACCGGCCCGTGCCGGGTCGGGCTTCACCCAGGAGGCACCCACGGATGGTCAAACGGTCCTCACCGTCGCGGTCAGACGCGCAGGTCCTGCGCGAGCGGGTGGCCGCGGCCGAGCCGCCCGACACACCGGCACGCCCCGCTCGCGCAACCACCCCAGCGGCACGCAGCCGGCGCCGGTCGGCCCAGGGGCCCCTGCTGCTGCCCCCGGGCCTGCGCGATGCGCCGGTGCTGGACCTGATGTGCTCTCGCTTCGCACTGGCGCTGGCCACGCGCCCCGGCGGGCGCTTTCACCTGAGGCGCGACCTCGGCACGCTGCTGGCGCTGTCGGGCCGCCACCTGGTGTGGCCGGTGACGGTGCTGCGGCGGCTGCGCGCCTTTCTGGAGCTGCGCTGCGGCGACAACGAGTGGTGGGACGGTCAGGCCGGGCTCAATGGCCCGGAGTTTCTGGAGCGCCACGGCAGCTGGGAAGGCCCTTACGAGGAAGCGACGCTGTTCTTCCACCTGGACGACTACGCCAAGGAGGCCCCCAAGGACATCCTGGCGGTGCTGGCAGCCAGCCGCGACTGGCTGGACCGCGCGCTCGACAAACAGCGCTCGCGGGTCGAAGCCAACATCGACACCCTGGGCGAGCTGCTGCAGCTCAACCGGGCCGAACGCGTGCTGCTGTTGTACGGCACTCTGGCGCGCTACCAGCGCGAACTGCGCAACCTGCTGGTGGAATGCAAGGTGCACAACGCCCACGAAGCCTATGCCGCACTGGGCGAGGTCGCCGGGGTGGACGCCGCCGAGGTGGCCGAGGCGCTGCGCGCAGGTTCGCGACTGGAACGCATCGGGCTGGTGGAGAACCTGCTGTCGGAGCACAACATCACCGACCTGGCCGACCTCATGAAGGTCAGCGAGCGGCTGCCACCGGTGCTGATGCGCGAGTACCGCCACCACCAGGAGCTGATGGCGGTGTTCACCCGGCCGGCGGCTCGCTCGACCCTGGGGCTGGCGGACTTTGACTTCGTGCACGAGGACGCGGCCCTGCTGTGCGACCTGCTGCGCGGGGCGGTCGCGCGGCGCGAGGCCGGCGTCAACGTGCTCATTTACGGCCCACCCGGCACCGGCAAGACCGAGCTCGCCAAGGTCGTGGCACACAGCGCCGGGCTGGAGCTGTTCGAAGTGGAGCACACCGACCGCGAAGGCCACTCGCTGAGCGGGCGCGACCGCTACCGCTCGCTGCAGATCGCCCAGGCGTTCTTGAAAGGCACGGCTCGGCCGGCCCTGCTGTTCGACGAAGTGGAGGACGTGTTCCCGGCCTTGCCCGGCGCCTACGGGATAGGCGACGGCACCGCACAGGGCGTGGGCGGCAAGGCCTGGGTGAACCAGGTGCTGGAACACAACCCGGTGCCCACGCTGTGGGTGACCAACCGCATCGAGCAGATCGACCCGGCCTTCCGGCGCCGCTTTGCCTACCACCTGGCGCTCCACAGCCCGCCGCCGGGCGCGCGCGAGCAGTTGGTGCGCACCGCCCTGGCCGGCGCCCCGGTGTCGGAGGCGCTGGTGGCGCGCCTGAGCGAACGCCCTGGCCTGACCCCGGCGCAGGTGACCACGGCGCGCCGCTTCGCCACGCTGGCCGGCGACCCGGTGGACGGAACACCGACGGCCGATGCCGTGGCACGCTACGACGCCCTGATCGAACGCCAGCTGGCCCACGCCGACCAGGCCCTGGGCCGGCGCCTGGGCCCGGCCGCGCGGCCACCGGTCCTGCCCTACGGGCTTGAATGGCTGCACACCGAATCGCGCCACGACCTGCCACGCATGCTGGCCGCCCTGCGCGCCCGCGGCCACGGCACGCTGTGCTTTTTCGGTCCGCCCGGCACGGGCAAGACGGCGCTGGCCGAGCACCTGGCGCAAACGCTGCAGCGGCCGTTGATGGTGCGCCAGGCCAGCGACCTGATGAGCAAGTTCGTGGGCGAAACCGAACAGCAGATGGCCGCCATGTTCGCCGAGGCCGAGGCCGAGCAGGCGGTGCTGCTGCTGGACGAAGCCGACAGCTTCCTGCTCGACCGGCGCGGCGCCCAGCGCACCCACGAGGTGAGCGAAGTCAACGAGATGCTGCAGGGGATGGAGCGGTTCCGGGGCGTTTTCGTGTGCACCACCAACCTGCTGGACCGGCTGGACGCCGCGGCGCTGCGCCGCTTCACCTTCAAGGTGCAGTTCAAGCCGCTGCGGGCCGAGCAGCGGCTGGCGTTGTTCGCCCAGGAAGCACTGGGGCTGCCACCCACCAAAGACTGGACGGCCGCGCTGGAGGCCGACTGGGCGAACCGCCTGCGGGCCCTGGACCAGCTGACCATGGGCGACTTTGCGACCATCCGGCGGCAGTGCGACATCCTGCAGGAGCGGCTGGCGCCCGAGGCCTGGCTGGACCAGCTGGAGGCCGAACACCGCCTGAAACCCGAGGTGCGCGAACAGCGCCCGCTGGGATTCCTCGCCTAAACCGTGGCGGCCACCACCCGCAGCACCTCGGCGCCGTAGGCCTCGCGCTTCTTTTGGCCGATGCCGCTGATGCCGTCGAGCTCGTCGAGGCTGCGCGGCTGCACCGAGGCGATGGCACGCAGCGTCGCGTCCGGGAAGATGATGTAGGCGGGCAGGTTGTGCTCGCGCGCCACCTCGGCCCGCCAGGCCTTGAGTGCCGCCAGCGTCTCGCGCGCTGCCAGCGACAAAGTGGCCTCGGCCGCCACGACGCGCTGGCGGTCGGCCCGGCTGCGCGACCCTGCCCGCGACGCAGCCGCCATGACGCGCAGCCGCACCTCCACCTCGCCCTTGAGGATGGCGCGCGCTGCCTCGCCCAGGCGCAGGGTGTTGAAATGTTCGCCATCCACCCACACCGCGCCCCGCGCGATGAGCTGGCGCAACAGGCTGCGCCACTCGCTCTCGCCCAACTGCGCGCCGATGCCGAAGGTGCTCAGCTGGTGATGGCCGTGCTGCTGCACCTTCTCGGTCGCCTTGCCGCGCAAAATGTCGATCAGGTGCCCGGCGCCAAAGGCGGTGCCGCTGGCCTGCTGCACGCGGTAGATGCACGAGAGCATCGTGCGCGCCGCCTCGGTGGCATCCCAGGTCTGCGGGGGCTGCAGGCAGTTGTCGCAGTTGCCACAGGGCTGGGAGGCTTCCCCGAAGTACGCCAGCAAGCGCACCCGCCGGCAATCGGTGGCTTCGGCCAGCGTCAGCAGCGCGTCGAGCTTGCCGCGCAGCACCTGCTTGAACTCGTCGGCCGCCGGGCTTTCGTCGATCATGCGGCGCTGGTTCACCACGTCCTGCAGGCCGTAGGCCATCCAGGCGTTGGCGGGCTCGCCGTCGCGGCCGGCGCGGCCGGTCTCCTGGTAATAGCCCTCGATGTTCTTGGGCATGTCGAGGTGGGCCACGAAGCGCACGTCGGGCTTGTCGATGCCCATGCCGAAGGCGATGGTGGCCACCATCACGAGGCCGTCTTCGCGCAGGAAGCGGTCCTGGTGGCGCTGGCGCGTGGCGGCGTCGAGCCCGGCGTGGTATGGCAGGGCGTTGAGCCCGGCCGCCGCCAGCTGGGCCGCCACGTCTTCCACCTTGCGGCGCGACTGGCAGTACACCACGCCGGCATCGTGGCCGCTGGCGCCGGTGTGCTCGTCGCGGATGAAGCGCAGCAGCTGCTGCAGGCTGTCCTTTTTTTCGACGATCTGGTAGCGGATGTTGGGCCGGTCGAAGCTGCTGACGAAGTGCTGCGCGTCTTCCAGCCGCAGGTGGTGCACGATGTCCTCGCGCGTGAGGGCATCGGCCGTGGCGGTGAGCGCGATGCGCGGCACCTCGGGGAAGCGCTCGTGCAGCGCGGCCAGGCCGCGGTACTCGGGCCGGAAGTCGTGCCCCCACTGGCTCACGCAGTGCGCCTCGTCGATGGCGAACAGGCTCAGCAGCCCGCGCTCGTAGAGCGACTGCAGCTGCGCCATGAAGCGCGGGGTGGTCAGCCGCTCGGGCGCGGCGTAGAGCAGCGTCAGCTC
>JAUWAE010000058.1 GCA_030602185.1 Comamonadaceae bacterium | reverse complement strand
CCACCCGCCCCAACGACGACGCGCTGGTGCCCGTCACCGTCAGCATCGGCCTGGTCACGGCGTCCCAGCTTGCCCTGGCGCAGCCACCACAGGGCACGCTGGACGCCCTGATCGCCCAGGCCGATCGCGTCCTCTACCAGGCCAAGGCCGCCGGTCGCGACCGGGTGGTGGTGGCCGACAGCCCCACAACGACATGACCCCTACCCACGCCATCGATCTGCCGCCCCCCCTGCACGTCTTCGAACGCGGCTGGCTGTCGGCCAACAACGTGCTCGGCCTGGGGCCGGAAGGCGCCACCCTGATCGACTCCGGCTATTGCAGCCATGCCGAGCAGACACTGGCGCTGGTGGACCACGCGCTCGACGGGCAACCCCTGCGGCGGCTGCTCAACACCCACCTGCACAGCGACCACTGCGGCGGCAATGCCGCGCTGCAGGCCCGCTACCCGGGCCTGCACACCGCGATTCCGCCCGGCCACGCCGACGCCGTGCGGCGCTGGGACGAGGCGGTGCTGAGCTACCGCGCCACGGGGCAGCGCTGCCCGCGCTTCAGCGTGGACAGCGTGCTGCAACCGGGCGACACGGTGCCGCTGGCGGGCCTGGCCTGGCAGGTGCACGCGGCGCCCGGCCACGACCCGCACGCGGTGCTGCTGTTCCAGCCCGAACACGGCGTGCTGATCTCGGGTGATGCCTTGTGGGACAACGGCTTCGGGGTGGTGTTTCCCGAGCTGGACGGCGAGTCCGCCTTCAAGGAGGTGGGCGACACCCTGGACCTGATCGAGGCACTGGCGCCCAGGGTGGTGATCCCCGGGCACGGCAGCCCGTTTGGCGGCGAGGCCGTCGTGGCCCAGGCGCTGGGGCGGGCGCGCAGCCGGCTGGGGCAATTTCTGGCTTCACCCGCCAAACACCTGCAGTACGCGCTGAAGGTGCTGATGAAGTTCCGGTTGCTGGAGTGGCAACGCGTGGCGTGGCCCGACTTCATGGCCTGGGCCCGCGCCACGCCCTACCTGCAGCGCCAGCACGCCCTGCACGGCGGCGAGCAGTCACTCGACGACTGGCTGCTCGCGCTGGTCGACAGCCTGATTGCTTCCGGGGCGGCGGCCCGGGAAGGCGACTGGCTGGACGACCGCTGAGCGCGAGCCTCAGACGCCCAGCATCAGCTGCAAGTTCTGCACCGCGGCGCCACTGGCGCCTTTGCCCAGGTTGTCCAGCCGCGCCACCAGCACCGCGTGGCGGTAGGCCTCGTTGCCGAACACGCGCAGCTCGAGGTGGTTGGTGCCAGCCAGTGCCACGGCATCGAGCTTGCCGTCGTCGGTGGGCGGCTGCACGTTGACCCAGTGGCTGCCCTGGTAGTGGGCGTCCAGCGCCTGGTGCAGGTCGGCCGCCGTGACCCGGCCGGGCAGCTGGTCGAGGTGCAGGGGCAACTGCACCAGCATGCCTTGCGGGAAGTTGCCCACGGCGGGGATGAACAGCGGCCGGCGCGTCAGCCCGGTGCAGGCCATGATCTCGGGGATGTGCTTGTGGCTCAGGCCCAGCGCATAGAGCTCGAACGGCGCGGCGGTGCCGGCCTCGTAGGCCTCGATCATGGTGCGGCCACCGCCGGTGTAGCCGCTCACGCTCGGCAGGCTGAGGGCAAAGTCTTTCGGCAGCAGCCCGGCATCGATCAGAGGGCGGATCAGGGCAATCGCGCCCGTGGCGTAGCAGCCGGGGTTGGCCACCCGCTCGGCGGTGCGCACCGCCTCGGCCTGGCCGGCGCACAGCTCGGGAAAGCCGTACACCCAGCCCGGGGCCACACGGTGGGCGGTGGACGCGTCGATGATGCGCGGCGCCTTCGCGCCCTCGGCCTTCAGGCCGTCGATCATCGCCACCGACTCGCGCGCGGCGTCATCGTGCAGGCAGAGGATCACGAGGTCGGCCTGCGACATCAGTTCGCGCTTGGCGGCCGGGTCCTTGCGCCGCGCCGGGTCGATGCTGAGCACCTGCACCGCGGGCATCTGGGCCAGCCGTTCGCGGATCTGCAAGCCGGTGGTGCCGGCCTCACCATCAATGAAAACCTGGGGCATCGGACATTCTCCGTGGGGTATGGGGCCGCCCTGCGGCCTATGATGTACGGTGCGTGGTGCCCTGGCGGGCCCCGGCGCGGCGTCAGTTTGGCACAAGGTTTTGTGCATGGCAGCATGATACAGTTCATGCTTCGTGTGTCCTTTGGCCTGTTGCACCGTAATCGTGGCCTTTACATGCCCACGCTACCTTGCCCTCAGGGCGGACGTGTTGTGTTTGACTCTTTCAGAGAGCGATTTTCATGAAGATTCACGAGTACCAAGGCAAGGAAATCTTGCGTCATTTTGGCGTGCCCGTTCCGCGTGGCATCCCCGCGTTCACCGTGCAGGAAGCCGTCGAAGCGGCCCAAAAGCTGGGCGGCCCGGTGTGGGTGGTCAAGGCGCAGATCCACGCGGGTGGCCGCGGCAAGGGCGGTGGCGTCAAGGTTGCTAAGTCCATCGACCAGGTCAAAGAACTGGCCAGCCAGATCCTGGGCATGCAGCTGGTCACGCACCAGACCGGCCCCGAAGGCCAGAAGGTCCGCCGCCTCTACATCGAAGACGGCGCCGACATCAAGAACGAACTCTACGTGTCCCTGGTCACCGACCGCGCCACGCAGAAGGTCGCCCTGATCGCTTCGAGCGAAGGCGGTATGGACATCGAGGAAGTTGCGCACAGCACCCCCGAAAAGATCATCACCGAGATGATCGACCCGCTGACCGGCATCACCGCCGAGCAGTCCAAGAAAGTCGCCGCGGCCATCGGCCTGAGCGGCGCCTCGGTGGACCAGGCCGTCGACCTGTTCGCCAAGCTGTACAAGTGCTACATGGACACCGACGCCTCGCTGGTCGAGATCAACCCGCTGAACTGCGACTCCAAGGGTGACCTGATGGCCTTGGACGCGAAGTTCAACTTCGACAGCAACGCCCTGTTCCGCCACCCCGAAATCGTGGCCCTGCGCGACCTGGACGAAGAAGACCCCGCTGAAATCGAAGCTTCCAAGTTCGACCTGGCCTACATCAGCCTGGACGGCAACATCGGCTGCCTGGTCAACGGTGCGGGCCTGGCCATGGCGACCATGGACACCATCAAGCTGTTCGGCGCCGAGCCGGCGAACTTCCTCGACGTGGGCGGCGGCGCCACCCCCGAGAAGGTCACCGAAGCCTTCAAGATCATGCTCAAGAACGAGAAGGTCAAGGCCATCCTGGTCAACATCTTCGGCGGCATCATGAAGTGCGACACCATCGCCACCGGCGTGATCACCGCCTGCCGTGCGGTGAACCTGAACGTGCCGCTGGTGGTGCGCATGAAGGGCACCAACGAAGAGCTGGGCAAGAAGATGCTGGCCGAAAGCGGCCTGCCCATCATCAGCGCCGACACCATGGCCGAAGCCGCCCAGAAGGTGGTGGCCGCTGTCCAAGCCTGAGCCCTGCGAAAAGGAAAACGAACATGTCCATCCTGATCAACAAAGACACCAAGGTCATCACCCAGGGCATCACCGGCAAGACCGGCCAGTTCCACACCGAAAAGTGCCAGGAATACGCCAACGGCAAGAACTGCTTCGTGGCCGGGGTGAACCCCAAGAAGGCGGGCGAGAAGATCTTCGACATCCCAATCTACGCCTCCGTCAAGGAAGCCGCGTCGGACACCGGCGCCACCGTGTCGGTGATCTACGTGCCGCCCGCCGGCGCCGCAGCCGCCATCTGGGAAGCGGTGGAAGCCGACCTGGACCTGGCCATCTGCATCACCGAGGGCATCCCGGTGCGCGACATGCTGGAAGTGCGCAACAAGATGAAGGCCAAAGTGGCCGCCGGCGGCAAGGAAACCCTGCTGCTGGGCCCCAACTGCCCCGGCCTGATCACGCCGGAAGAAATCAAGATCGGCATCATGCCCGGCCACATCCACAAGAAGGGCCGCGTCGGCGTGGTGAGCCGCTCCGGCACCCTGACCTACGAAGCCGTGGCACAGCTGACCGAGCTGGGCATTGGCCAGTCGTCGGCCGTGGGCATCGGCGGTGACCCGATCAACGGTTTGAAGCACATCGACGTGATGCGCATGTTCAACGACGACCCCGACACCGACGCCGTGATCATGATCGGCGAGATCGGCGGCCCCGACGAAGCCGAAGCCGCCCGCTGGTGCAAGGCCAACATGAAGAAGCCGATCGTGGGCTTCATCGCAGGCGTGACCGCCCCCCCGGGCAAGCGCATGGGCCACGCCGGCGCGCTGATCTCCGGCGGTGCCGACACGGCCGACGCCAAGCTGGCCATCATGGAAGAGTGCGGGTTCACCATCACCCGCAACCCCTCCGAAATGGGTCGCCTGCTGCAGAAGCTGCTCTGATCCGGGTGGGCCCACAAGGCCCACTGCAGCATCCTACAGGCCCGCTTCGGCGGGCCTTTGCATTGGGGGAGAGGCCTGCGGGCCGACGGGGAACGCTACACTGGCGGCTACCCGACAACCCCCGACACCATGCAGTGCGATTTTTTCAGCCTGACCGACACCGGTCGGGTGAGGCAGAACAACGAGGACACCGTGGCGCTGGCCCCGGAACTCGGGGTTGCGGTGCTCGCCGACGGCATGGGGGGTTACAACGCCGGTGAGGTGGCGAGCCAGCTGGCCAGCGAGACCGTGCTGCACTGCCTGCGCCAGACCCTGCTGGACGGTCCACCGGCACCGCGCGGGATGCGGCAGGCGCTGCTGGACTGCGTGGCCACCGCCAACCTGGTGGTGTTCGAGTCGGCGCTGTCGAACCACGAATGGCGCGGCATGGCCACCACCTTGCTGGTGGCGGTCTTCGGCGGCGCCCGGCTCACGGTGGCCCACGTGGGCGATTCGCGGCTGTACCGGCTGCGCCAGGGGCAGCTCAGCCTGCTCACACGCGACCATTCCCTGCTGCAGGAACAGATCGACGCCGGCCTGGTCCCCCCCAGCCTGGCCCGCTCGGTGCAGTACAAGAACCTGGTGACGCGGGCGGTGGGCGTGGGCGATGCCGTGTTGGCCGACGTGGGCGAGCACGTGGTGCAGCCGGGCGACACCTACCTGCTGTGCTCAGACGGCCTCAATGACATGCTCAGCGACGGCGAAATCGGGCAGATCCTGCGGCGCGAAAAACCGCTGCGCGACGCCGGCCACGCGCTTCTGGCCGAAGCCAACGCCGCCGGAGGCCGAGACAATATATCCTTGGTGCTGGTGCAATGCTCACCCGGCCCGGTGAAGCCGGGCCTGATCGCGCGGCTCACCACCCCCTGATCCACTGCCAGACGGACCCAACGACCGACGATGCCTGCCCTTTCCATCACCCTCGACGGTGTGCACCTGAAGGACATTGCGCTGACCCAGCCCCGCACGACGCTGGGTCGGCGACCGTACAACGACATCGTGGTGGACCACCTGGCCGTCAGCGGGGAACACGCGATCTTCGTGCTGCACCCCGACGGGGTGGAGGTGCAGGACCTGCACAGCACCAACGGCACCTACGTCAATGGCCGCGCCATCGTGTCGCAGCGGGTCGGCCCGGACGACACCATCGAGATCGGCCGCTACCTGATCCGCCTCAAGGCCCTGCCCGAAGACGAGCCTTCAGGATCGACCCCGGTGGCGTCACCTGCCGCCCCTGTTGCGACAGCGCCCGGGGCACCCCTGCCCCTGGGGGCCGCCCGCATCCGGGTGCTCAGTGGCCCAGCCGCAGGCAAGACGATGGGCCTGACCAAGGTGGTGACCACCCTCGGGAAACCGGGTGTGGCGGTGGCCGCCATCACGCACCGTGGCGAGGGGTACACCCTGGCGCTGGTGGACGGTCACGAAGCCCCGCGCCTGAATGGCCAGCCCATTGGAGCGGCACCGGTGCCATTGCACCCGCGCGACGAAATCGAACTGGCCGGCACACGGATGCGGTTCGAAGCGGACTGAGCCACTCGCCAGGCCCATGGCGCCCACCAGGAACTCCCGTCCACTGACCTCGGCACTGGACGCCCTGGGCGCCTCGCTGCCGATGAGCCTCGGCAGCTCGGTGCTGCTGTACCTGCTGATCGCCCCCCAGCACGTGGGCGCGGGCGTCCTGGCGGCGGTGCTCAGCCTGGCCCTGGTCCATTTCTTCACGGCCCACAGCCACCGCCCGGTGTTCTATGGCGCCCGCTTTTTTGAAGCGGCCACCGTGGCGACCATGGTGCTGGGCCTGTCGGCGCAACTGCCCGCCATGGGCGTGGACAACACACCAGCCACCCGCATGGCCTTGCTGATCGCCCTGGTGTCCCTGGCGGCGCTGGTGGTGGGGGCGCTCTGGGCGGCCCGAGCGCAACGCCTGGCGCGGTTCATTCCCGCGCCGGTGTACATCGGCTTTGCCAACACCATCACCATCGCCATCGTGATGTCGCAGGGCTCGGCACTGCTGCGGCAAGCGGCGGCCCATCCCACCGCCTGGGTCCCCTGGGCGGTGGCGGGCACGGTGCTGGCGAGCGCCCTGGCCACACGGGCCCTGCGCCCCAAGTGGCCGGCAACCGCGATCGGGCTGGTCGCAGGGTGTGCATGGATGGTCGGCCTGTCGGCGGCGGGCATCCAGCTGCCCACCGTCATGTCACCCGGCCAGTGGCGCCTGCCCGCCACCGAGGCGGATTTCCTCGCTTTCTGGCTGGCGCGTGGCGCTCCGCTCGAACTCGCGGGCTCGGTGGCCCTCAACGCCGTCGTGATCGGAACCCTGATGTTCCTCAACACGGTGGTCACTGGCCAGATGCTGAGCCAGACGGACGACCGGGAACGCCATGGCCGCCAGGGCGCGGGCAGGGAAACCCTGGCGCTGTTGCTGGCGGGGGCCACGGGCACGGCGCCCATGTCCGGCAGCCCCACGGCCTCGGCCGCCGGGGCCAGGCACGGGCCGATCGAGCCCGCCAGCCTGGTCATCCTGGCGGGTCTGGCGCTGCTGGTGCTGGTGTCGCAGGCGCTGGTGTGGCTGCCGCTCGTCGCCATCAGCGGGGTAATGCTGCACGACGCCTGGGCGATGTGGGACCGTGGCAGCCTGCGCAAGGCACGGGACTGGTTGCGGCGGCGGCCCGTGGCCCGCCAGGTCAAGGAAGACACCCTGCTGATCCTCGGCGTGATGGCCGCCTCGCTGCTGGTCAACATGATCGCCGGCCTGCTGACCGGTCTGGTGCTGGGCCTGCTGCTGCACGCCGTGCGCAGCACCCGGCAGCCAGTGCGCAGCGTATGGACCGGCGAACAGCTGGCTTCCAACTGCGCCCGCTCGCGAGACGAGCTGCAGCTGCTGTCCGAACATGGGCGCGAAATCCGGGTGTTCCAGCTCGACAGCCAGCAGTTCTTTGCCTCGGCCTCACAGCTCAGCCGGACCGTGCGCGAACAGAGCCGGGGTGCCCAGTTCGTGGTGATGGACTGGATGCGGGTGGAGCACATCGACAGCAGCGTGGCCCTGACGATCGCCCGCCTGGACGCCCACCTGCGCCAGCAGGGGGTGCTGGTGTGGCACGCCGGCACCCAGCAGCACAACGACGAGGTGGCCGCCATCCTGGCCCAGCACGTGGCGCAGCCGCTGTGGGCGGCCGACCTCGACCGGGCACTGGAGCAGGCCGAGAACCTGCTGATCCAGCGCTTCAATCCGGCCCTGTCGTCGAGCTTCGAAGATCCGGTGGAGCCCCCCTGGCTGGCGGGCCTACCGGCGCCGCAGCGCCGAACCCTGGTGCGGCACCTGACGGAGCGGCACTTCCAGCCCGGCGAGCGCCTGCTGACCGAGGGCGCCCCCAGCGACGAGATGTGGCTCATCGTGCGTGGCCGTTGCAGCGTGTACCTCAAACACGGCAGCGAGCGTGAAGTCCGCATCGCGGGCGTCAGCCCCGGCACCACGGTGGGAGAAATGGGGTTTCTGGACGGCGCGCCCCGATCGGCCACGGTGGTGGCCGAAACCCCTGTGCAAGCCCTGTGCATGACGCGCGCGGCCATGCGTGCCTTGAGCGCCGAAGCGCCTGAAACCGTGCAGCAAATCCTGACCCAGCTGACCACCGACCTGTCGGCCCGCCTGCGGTTCGCGAACCGGCGCAGCCTGTCGCAGTAACGGGCTTACAGCGGCCGGGCCGCCTGCAAGGTGTCGCGCGTGTGGAGTGCCACGCGCCGAGCCGCGTCGGCAAAATCGGCCTCGGCACTGGCGTAGAGGATCGCGCGCGACGAGTTCACCGCGATCGGCCCGCTGGTGCGCTCGGCATCGCCACGCCAGCCGGCGCGCACCGTGGCCACGGCGTCGCCCCCCTGCGCCCCCACCCCAGGAATGAGCAGCGGCACGGTGGGCGCGATCGCGCGCACCCGCTCGATCTCGGCCGGGTAGGTGGCGCCCACCACCAGACCGACCTGCCCGTTGGGGTTCCACGGCCCCTGGGCCAGGCGGGCCAAGTGTTCGTACAGCCGGGGTTGCCCCTCGACCTCGGCCAGGCGCTGGTTCTGCAGGTCGTCGCCACCCGGGTTGCTGGTACGGCACAGCAGGAACACCCCCTTGCCGGGGTACTGCAGGTAGGGCTGCACCGAGTCGTGCCCCATGAAGGGCGACAGCGTCACCGCATCGGCCCCGTAGCGCTCGAAGGCCTCCTTGGCGTACTGCTCGGCCGTGCTGCCGATGTCGCCGCGCTTGGCGTCGAGCACGATGGGCACCTGGGGCGCCGTCACGCGGATGTGGGCCATCAGCCGCTCAAGCTGGTCCTCGGCCCGGTGGGCGGCAAAATAGGCGATCTGGGGCTTGAACGCGATCGCCAGGTCGGCGGTGGCGTCCACGATGGCGGCACAGAAATCGTAGATGTGGGCCGGGTCGTTGCGCCAGCGGTGCGGGAACCGGGCCGGCTCGGGGTCCAGCCCCACGCACAGCAGGGATCGGTTCTGGCGCTCGGCCGAGCGCAGCATGTCGGTGAAGTCCATGCACGCATTGTAGGCACGGCCGCGCTGTCACCGGGGGACTGGACGGCCACGCCGTTTTTGGTATGGTGGCACTTTTGCCACTGCCCATGCCCCTACTCAACCAACGCCAACAGGTTCTGCTCGTGCTGCTCACCCTGGTCTGGGGGCTGAACTGGCCGGTCATGAAGCTGGGGGTGACCGGCTACCCGCCGCTGACTTTCCGCGCGTTGTCGATGTGGGTAGGACTGCCGGTGCTGGCGCTGGCGTTGTGGTGGCTCAAGGTGCCGTGGCGCCTGCCGGCCGGCGCCGGTGGCGCCCACTGGCGCGAGTTGCTCAAGCTGTCGGCCGCTAACATGTTCGTCTGGCACTTCTGCATCATCCTGGCGGTCCAGGGGCTCTCCAGCGGGCGGGCGGCCATCCTGGGCTACACCATGCCGATTTTCTCGGCCCTGCTCGGGGCGCTGTGGTTTGCCAGCCCGCTGAACCGGCGCGCCTGGCTGGGTGTGGGCGCTGCGGCGCTGGGCACCGGGCTGCTGCTGTGGCACGAAATCCAGGCCCTGACCGGCCAACCGGCCGCCGTGGGGCTGGCGCTGCTGGCGGCAGCGAGCTGGGCCCTGGGCACCCAGTGGCTGCGCCGCACGCCCCTGCCGGTGCCGACGCTCACGGTGTCGTTCTGGATGACGGCCCTCACCGCCGTGGTCATGACGACCCTGGCCTGGGCACTGG
The DNA here is from genome assembly GCA_030602185.1 of Comamonadaceae bacterium. Classification (GTDB taxonomy): domain Bacteria; phylum Pseudomonadota; class Gammaproteobacteria; order Burkholderiales; family Burkholderiaceae_C; genus JAUWAE01. The sequence goes on along the minus strand of JAUWAE010000058.1, from coordinate 3,815 downwards.
AGGCCCCTGCCGGCGGCATGTGGCCGCCCCCAATGCCCGCCCAGACCCTGTGGGCCACGGTGTACAACGGTGTGCTGGTGTTTGGCTTCGCGCATGCCACCTGGTTCTTCCTGGCACGCAGCCTGCCGCCACTGGCCTCGACCCTCAGCGTCATGCTGATCCCGGTGCTGGGCGTGGTCGGTGGCGCGGTGTGGCTGGGCGAACGCCTGTTCTGGCAAGACGGCCTGGCCGTGCTGCTGATGGTGGTGTCGATCGCCTCGGTGCTGTGGCCGAGCCGCACGCCCCGTTCCTGAGACCGCCGGGCCGGCCGGCAGCAGCGACAATCGCTCCATGACGCCCCCCTCCACCCCGGCCCCCGGCAGTCTGCAGGCGCTGCAGGCCGCACACGGGCCACGCTACCGCTGGCTGCTGCTGATGTCGGTCATGGTGGGGGCCATGGCGGCCATCATGTCGTCCACGGTGATCAACGTGGCGATCCCCGACCTGAGCCGCCATTTCGGGCTCGGCCAGGAACGGGCCCAGTGGGCCACCTCGGGCTTCATGGCAGCCACCGTCGCCTCGATGCTCACCACCCCGTGGATGCTGGCGCGTTTCGGCTTCCGGCGCACCTACGCGTACTCGATGTGGGCCCTGCTGGCCGGCGGCGTGGTGGGCGGCCTGGCGGACAACTACACCCTGGTGCTGGCCGCACGCGTCGCCGAAGGCCTGGCGGCCGGGGTGGTGCAACCGATCCCGGCCATCATCATCCTGCGCGCCTTCGGCCCACAGGAGCAGGGCCGCGCCAGCGGCGTGTTCGGCATGGGGGTGGTGCTGGCCCCGGCGCTGGGCCCGAGCGTGGGCGGAGTGCTGGTCGACTGGTTCGGCTGGCGCTCCATCTTCTTCATGGTGGTGCCGTTCTGCCTCGCCTCGCTGTGGCTGGCGCGACGCTATGTGCCTGTGACCGGCCCGGGCGGGGTGGCGGCCCGCCGTGACGCAGCGATCGACTGGACCGGCCTGGTACTGGCCAGCGCGGGCACCGTCTGCCTGCTCAATGGCCTGGTGCAATGGCAGGCCGGTCAGGGCCTCCAGGCGGCGCTGTTGCTGAGCGTGACGGCGGCCTCGGTGCTCGGCTTCGTGGCCTGGCAACGGCGGCGGCTGCACCGCCACCGCGACGGGTCTGGCGCCGCACCGCTGATGAATCTGGAGCTGTTCCGCCACCGCCAGTTTGCCATGGGCAGTCTGGTGGCGCTCATCTATGGTACCGCGCTGTTCGGCTCCACCTACCTGCTGCCGGTGTACCTCCAGATGGGCCTGGGCCTGTCGGCCTCGTACGTGGGGGCCCTGCTGCTGCCCGCAGGGCTGCTGCTGGCGGTGACGATCGCCTTCGTGGGCCGGCTGGCCGACCACCACCCCGCCCACGGGCTGGTCAGCCTGGGGCTGCTGTTGCTGGCGGTGTCGTTCGCGGCCGTGGTCCTGCTGGACCGCGACACCCCGCTGATCTGGCTGGTGGCGCTGACCATCGTTGGCCGGGTGGGCCTGGGCTTTGTGCTGCCCTCGCTCAACCTGGGCACCATGCGCGGGCTGCCGGGCGAACTGATCCCGCAGGCGTCCAGCGTGGCCAATTTCCTGCGCATGCTCGGCGGGGCCACCGGTGTGAGCCTGTGCGGGATTGTGCTGGAATGGCGGCTGGGGGTGCACGGCGCCGACCTCAGCGCCGCCGGAGCGGTGGCGCCCCGCCTGAGCGCCTTCAACGAGACCTTTGCCTTGCTGGCCGCCCTGTGCGGCGTGGCCCTGTGGGCCGCGTGGCACCTGCGGGCCCATCCGGGCGGACCGCAACGACACTGAACCCGACACCATGTGCCAACTCCTGGGACTCAACTGCGCCAAACCGACCGACGCCCGGTTCAGCTTCACCGGCTTCAGCCGCCGTGGCGGTGCCACCGACCACCATGCCGACGGCTGGGGCATCGCCTTCTTCGAAGGCAAGGGCCTGCGCCTGTTCGTGGACCATGAAAGTGCGGCGCAATCGGCCATGGCCGCCTTCCTGCGGCAGTACCCGCTCAAAAGCACCAACACCATCGCCCATGTGCGCAAGGCCACCGTGGGCGAGGTGAAGCTGGAGAACGCCCACCCCTTCACACGCGAGCTGTGGGGGCGTCACTGGGTGTTCGCCCACAACGGCGACCTCAAGGACTACCACCCCCACCTGCACGCCCATTTCCGCCCGGTGGGCGACACCGACAGCGAACGCGCCTTCTGCTGGCTGATGCAGGAACTGGCCAAGTCGCACGCCGGCGTGCCCACTGTACAGGAACTGACGCTGACCCTGCGCGAACTGCTGCCCCAGGTGCGCCGCTTCGGCACCTTCAACTGCCTGCTGTCCAACGGCGAGGCGCTGTGGGCCCACTGCAGCACCCAGCTGCACTACCTGGTGCGGCAGCACCCGTTCTCGCGCGCCACACTGATGGACGAGGACTGGACCGTGAACTTCGCCGAACTCACCCAGCCCGACGACCGCGTGGCTGTGGTGGTCACCACCCCGCTGACGCGAGACGAGTCCTGGACGGCCTTTGGCCCCGGTGAGCTCAAGGTGTTCGTGGACGGCCGCCCGCTGGAGGTGCCCGCCGCATGAGCGTGCGCACGCTGTGGCTGCTGCTGGGCTGCGGGGCATTCGCCACAGCCATGGCGGCGCTGGCGCCTGACAGCGGACCGCTGCGCGCCGGCCTGGGCCTGTTCGCCCTGATCGGCAGCCTGTGGATGACCCAGGCCCTGCACCTGAGCTTCACCGCGCTGCTGGTGCCGCTGCTGGCGGTGCTCGCCGGCGTGCTGACGGTGCGCGAGGCCTTGGCCGCCTTCGCCCAGCCGGTGATCTTCCTGTTCCTGGGCGGGTTTGCCCTGGCCGCGGCCCTGTCGCGGCACCGGCTCGACCACGCCCTGGCCCTGGCCATGCTGCGGCTGGCCCGCGGGCGCACCACACTCGCGGTGCTGGGGCTGTTCGGGCTCACGGCGGTGCTCTCCATGTGGCTGAGCAACACCGCCACCGCCGCCATGATGCTGCCGCTGGCCCTTGGCCTGCTGCCCGACCGCCAGCGCGACGCAGCCGAGCCCCTGCCGGCCCAGCGCACGCGCGCTTTCGTGCTGCTGGGGCTGGCCTACAGCGCCAGCATTGGCGGCATGGGCACGCTGGTGGGCAGCCCGCCGAACGCCATCGCGGCGGCCCAGGCCGGCATCGGCTTCGCGCAGTGGCTGGCGATCGGCCTGCCGCTGGTGGCGGTGCTGCTGCCGTTGATGGTGGCGCTGCTCTACCTGATGCTGCGGCCCCGCTTCGAGGCGCCGTCCCCCACGGCCATGCCCTCGGCCGACGGGCCCTGGCGCTGGACCCGCGAGCGGGTGCTCACCCTCGGCATCTTCGCCTTGACCGTGACCGGTTGGGTCTTCGGCGCGCCGCTGGCCGACTGGCTGGGTGTGAAGGCAGACATGGACACCCTGGTAGCCCTGGGTGCGATCGCGCTGCTGGGCGCCACCGGCGTACTGGAGTGGGAGGACGTCGAGCGCCAGACCCAGTGGGGCGTGCTGCTGCTGTTTGGCGGTGGGCTCACGCTCAGCCAGGTGATGTCGGTCACCGGCAGCAGCGATTTCCTGGCCCAGGGCCTGATCCGCTGGGTGGCCGATGCCCCCACCCTGCTGGTGGTGCTGGCGCTGGTGGCCTTCGTGGTGATGCTGACCGAACTCGTGAGCAACACCGCCAGTGCCGCGCTCATCATCCCCATCGCCATGGGCATGGCCTCGGCCTGGGGGCTGAGCCCGGTGGCGGTGGCCGCGGCGGTGGCCATGTC
>JAUWAE010000157.1 GCA_030602185.1 Comamonadaceae bacterium | reverse complement strand
ATGGGCAACGTCCAGTCGGCAATCGTCGCTTCGTCCATTTCCAGCGCCGCGCGCTCCAGTTGTGCACCGTCAAGTCCGCTGGCATAGAGCGCCGCCACCAGGCTGCCGGCGGATGTTCCTGTCACCAGATCGGGGCGGATGCCCTGGCGCTCCAGCACCTGGATCACGCCGATGTGGGCAAAACCGCGCGCCGCGCCTCCCCCCAGCGCCAGACCAAGACGCGGCGGTCGTTGGCGCGGCGGCGAAGGCGCCGGCTCGGCTGGCACTGGTTCGACCGGGCCCATGGCGGAACAGCCCCCGAGCGCCAGTCCGGCGCTGACACCCAGCCAACCCAACAGGCGGCGGCGCGCCAGTCCAGCCGTGCCACCTGCGCCCTTCGGCGCCTTGGCAGACCCTTCAAAAACTTCCATAACAATAATGATTCGCGTTTATGTTAATATCCAACACGTCGTTTTTTCACCCAATGCACCATGACCCTTCGCCACTTGACCCACTTCATCGGGGCCGCCGCCCTGGCCGGCCTGGCCACCACCGCCCTGGCCCAGGACAAGGTACTGAACATCTATTCCGCCCGCCACTACCAGACGGACGAGGTGATCTACGACACCTTCACCCGCACCACCGGCATCAAGATCAACCGCGTCGATGCGGACGACGCCGGCATTGTCGCCCGCCTGCGTGCCGAAGGTGCGGCTTCGCCGGCCGATGTCGTGCTCCTGGTCGACGCCGCCCGCATGGCCACGGCCGACAGCCAGGGCCTGTTCCGCCCCTTCAAGTCAGCGAAGCTGGATGCGGCGATCCCCGCCAACCTGCGCGCCACCCCCACGGCCGACGGTGTCACCTGGACGGGCTTCTCCACCCGCGCCCGTGTCATCGTGTACGACCCGTTGCGCGTCAAGGCCGAAGACGTGGCCACCTACGAGCAGCTCGCCGACCCCAAACTCAAGGGACTGGTCTGCACCCGCTCCGGTTCCCACCCTTACAACCTGTCACTCTTCGCCACCGTGGTCGAGCGCCTGGGCGACGAAAAGGGCGAAGCCTGGCTCAAGGGCGTGGTGAGCAACATGGCCCGTGCTCCCAAAGGCGGTGACACCGACCAGATCAAGGCCGTGGCCTCTGGTGAATGCGGTGTCGCTCTGACCAACACCTACTACGCCGCCCGCCTGCTCAAGTCCGACAAACCAGAGGACCGCGCGGTGATGGAGCGCGTGCGCATCGTGTTCCCCAACCAGGGCACCGGCGGCACCCACGTCAACATCGCTGGAGGGGCCGTGGCGAAGCACGCCAAAAACGTGGCCAATGCCGTTCAGTTCATGGAATTTCTGTCGAGCCCGTTTGCCCAGGAATACTTCGCCAACGGCAACAACGAGTTCCCCGCCGCCAAAGGCGTGAAAGTGGAGAATGCCGCCCTCAAAGCCATGGGCGGAGACACCTTCAAGGCCGAGAACATCCCTCTCGCGGTGGTGGCCAAGAACATGACCAAGGTGCAGCAGATGCTGGACCGCGTGGGTTACAAGTGATCTGACGTCGCCCTGCCCCAACGCCCGCCACCTCGGCGGGCGTTTTGCATTCTGGCCTGCCCTCCTGACCGGTCGCAACTTGGTACATAATTTGACGTTTACGTAAACGTCAACCTACTAACAGGAGCAGGCAGATGGAGATTACAGGCAATGTGTTCATTGTTACGGGCGGTGCGTCGGGTCTGGGCGAAGGCACCGCACGGATGCTGGCGGCGAACGGCGCCAAGGTGGTGGTGGCCGACATGCAGGCCGACAAGGGCGAGGCCGTGGCGCGCGACATCGGTGGCGCGTTCGTCAAATGCGACGTCAGCAACGAAGCCGACGGCCAGGCGGTGATCGCCCAGGCCACGTCGATGGGCAAGCTGATGGGCCTGGTCAACTGCGCGGGCATCGCCCCGGCAGAAAAGACCGTGGGCAAGAACGGGCCACACAACCTGGCGCTGTACACCAAGACCATCATGGTCAACCTAGTGGGCACCTTCAACATGATCCGCCTGGCGGCCGACGCCATGTGCAAGAACGAACCCGAGTCCACCGGCGAGCGGGGTGTGATGATCTCGACCGCTTCAGTGGCCGCGTACGATGGCCAGATCGGTCAGGCGGCCTACGCGGCCTCCAAAGGCGGCGTGGTGGGCATGACCCTGCCCATCGCCCGCGACCTGGCGCGCAACGGCATCCGCAACATGACCATCGCACCGGGTATTTTCGGTACCCCCATGCTGTTTGGCATGCCGCAAGAGGTGCAAGACGCCCTGGCCGCCAGCGTGCCCTTTCCGTCGCGCCTGGGCACGCCGCAGGACTACGCCAAGCTCGTCAAGCACATCGTTGAGAATGACATGCTCAACGGCGAGGTGATCCGCCTCGACGGCGCGATCCGCCTGGCACCGCGCTGACCTTCCTGGCCCGGCGGCCAGCACAACCCCGGTGTAAGATGAAGGTCTACTTCGGGAGTTGCGCTGACACATGGCCGCCATGACGCCACAAGAAATTGCCAGAGAGGCGGTGAAACTGCTCACCGCCCGCAAACTGCCTCCCACACCCGACAACTTCCAGACCGTCTACCACGAAGTCGCTGGCACGCGGCCCTTGCGACCGTTTCCGCTGGAGCAGCTGCGCCAGATCGGCAAGCAACTGCCCGACCGTACCCCGGCGCAACTGCGCTTCAAGACCCAGTTCAACAAGGCGGTCAGCCTGCACAGCTGGGACGACCTGGAAAAGGCGCTGCTCACCCAGCTGCGCAGTGCGCCCCCCGCCGACCCAGCCACGCCCAGCGTGGAGGTGACCGAGGAAAAGGCGTTTCCCCCGGAGCTGCTGGAGCAGATGGCACGCATCGTCGGCCATGCGCTGCCTGCGGTGGGCAACGACGATGCCCGCATCGTCGAACAGGCCGAGGAACTGGTGCACTACCTGCGGCTCGACAGCCAGCACCCCCCCACCCTGCGCCGCATGATGGCGGACTTTGCCTTTCGCCTGTCGTTTGTGGCGGAGGAACAGGCCGAGATCCGCCACACCCTGCTGCACCTCTTGCACGACGTGTTCGAGCAGATCGAGTCCATCAGCCCCGACAACCCCTGGCTGCAACAACAGCTGGCCGCACTGGTACAGGCCACCCAGCCACCGTTGTCGGCACGCCGGCTGGACGATGTGCAACGGCGCCTCAAAGCCCTGGTGATCAAACAGGTGGAGGCGCGCGAGCAAACACTGGAAGCGCAGCGGGTCATGAAAGAGACCCTCGCGGTGTTCCTGGAGCGGCTGGCCCAGACGGTGGCCAACAGCGACCAGGCACGCACCCGTTTCGAAAGCTGCGCCGAGCGGCTGGAACAGGCGGGCAGCCTGGCCGACATGGCCCCGGTGTTGCAGGAGGCGATCCAGTCGGCGCGGGCCATGGCGCTGGACAGCCGGCAGGTTGCCGAGGAACTTACCGCCTTGCAGGAGCGGGCAACGAAAGCCGAGACGGAAGTGCAGCGGCTGCAGCAGGAGCTCGACCGCATGAGCGAGATGGCCAGCCACGACCTGCTGACCGGTGTGCTCAACCGCAAAGGCCTGCTCGAAGTGCTTGAGCGGGAAATTTCGCGCGCCGACCGCATGGGCATAGACGTCTGCCTCGCGGTGCTCGACATCGACGACTTCAAACGCATCAACGACGAGCACGGCCATTTGGTGGGCGACGCTGCCCTCAAACACCTGACCGACGTCGCGCGCAGTGCCTTGCGCCCCCTCGACTCGGTGGCCCGCTACGGCGGCGAGGAGTTCGTGGTCGTGCTGCCCGACACCCAGCCGGAAGAAGCGGTGCAGGTCATCACCCGTCTGCAACGGGAGCTGACCACACAGCTGTTCCTGCAGGACGACCAGCGCCTGCTCATCACCTTCAGCGCTGGCGTCACCCGCCTGCATGGCGACGAAACCACCGACACGGCCCTGGCCCGGGCCGATGCGGCCATGTATGCCGCCAAGCGCGCCGGCAAAAACCGTGTCGTGAGCGCCTGACCGACCGGGTCAGACGTCGATGGCGGTGGCCGAGCCGGCCTGCTTGCGCAATTCGAACTTCTGGATCTTGCCGGTGCTGGTCTTGGGCAGCTCGCCGAACACCACGGCACGTGGCACCTTGAAGCCGGCCAGGTGCTGTTTGCAGTGCGCCACGATGTCCTGTGCCGTCACTTCGGCACCGGCCTTGAGCTCCACGAAGGCACAGGGGGTCTCGCCCCAGCGCGGGTCGGGCTTGGCCACCACGGCCGCGGCCAGCACGGCCGGGTGGCGGTACAGCACGTCTTCCACCTCGATGGAGGAGATGTTTTCACCGCCGGAGATGATGATGTCCTTGCTGCGGTCCTTGATCTTCATGTAACCGTCGGGGTACTGCACCGCCAGGTCGCCGCTGTGGAACCAGCCGCCGGCAAACGCCTCTTGCGTGGCCTTGGGGTTCTTCAGGTACCCCTTCATCGCGATGTTGCCGCGGAACATGATCTCGCCCATGGTCTCACCGTCCCAGGGCACCGGCTGCAGGGTCTCGGGGTTGAGCACCTGGGCGCCACGTTCCAGGTGGTAACGCACCCCCTGGCGAGCGTTCAGGCGGGCGCGCTCGCCGATGTCCAGCGCGTCCCAGGCCTCGTGTTTGGCGCACACGGTAGCTGGGCCATACACCTCGGTCAGTCCGTACACATGGGTCAGGTCGAAACCCATCTGCTCCATACCCTCGATCATCGACGCGGGCGGCGCCGCCCCCGCGACCATGGCCTTGATCCCACCGGGCAAACCGGCCTTCAGCGCCGCCGGGGCATTCACCAGCAAACCGTGCACGATGGGTGCACCGCAGTAGTGGGTGACACCGTGCTCGCGCATCAGATCAAAGATGGGCTGCGCGTCGACCTTGCGCAGGCAGACGTTGACACCCGCGCGCGCCGCCACCGTCCAGGGGAAGCACCAGCCGTTGCAATGGAACATGGGCAGGGTCCAGAGGTAGACCGCGTGCTTGGGCATGTCCCACTCGAGGATGTTGGAGATGGCGTTGATGGCGGCACCACGGTGGTGGTAGACCACCCCCCTGGGGTTGCCGGTGGTGCCACTGGTGTAGTTGAGTGCAATGGCATCCCACTCGTCACCCGGCAGCGCCCAGGCGAAGGCCGGGTCGCCACCGGCCAGGAAGGCGTCGTAGTCCACCGCGTTCAGGTCCGCCATCGGCGGGCCGTAGAGCGCGTCCTGGGTCTGCACCACCAACAGTGGGGCCTGGGTCTGCCGCAGGGCCAACGCCTTCTGCAGGGTGACCGCAAACTCGGGGTCCACGATCACCGCGCGGGCCTCGCCGTGGTCGAGCATGAAGGCGATGGCCTCGGGGTCGAGCCGGGTGTTGAGGGTGTTGAGCACCGCGCCCGCCATCGGCACGCCAAAGTGGGCTTCGACCATGGGGGGGGTGTTGGGCAACAAGGCCGCCACCGTCTGGTTCTTGCCAATGCCTGCGCGCTGCAAGGCACTGGCCAGCTGGCGGCAGCGGTCGTAGGTCTGTCGCCAGGTCTGGCGCACGGCGGCGTCGCCCACGCCATGCACGATGGCCAGCCGGTTCGGGTACACCTCGGCCGTGCGCTCGATGAAGCTCAACGGGCTCAAGGGGGCGTGGTTGGCCGCGGTACGGGGCAGGTCTTGGTCGAAGATGGATGTCATGCGCGTCTCCAGGGTGTGTGGCGCAGCGGGGCGCCCTGCGCAAACACTGTACCCGAAGCGCAGCCCCAGGCGATGCACGGGCGCTGGCGGCGGCCATCGGTGAAAATAC
>JAUWAE010000072.1 GCA_030602185.1 Comamonadaceae bacterium | reverse complement strand
CATGAGGCAGATGGCTGCGGCGGTGAGGGCATGGGTGGCGCTGTAGCCGTAGCTGCGGTCTGACAGCATCTGCACCAGCACGAACAGGCTCTCGTCTTCCTGGTCTTCGAGGGTGAGGCGCACCCCCGCTTCGATGAAGGCCAGCCGCTTCTGAAAATCCTTTGCCTGGGCGCCTTCCTGCAGCAGCGCGGCGAGGCGGCGGCGCAAGGCCGGCCACGCTTCGGCGGCCGCCGGGTCCAGCAGTGCGCGCACGTCCCGGTAAGCCGCCTCCACGTCGGGCGACAGGCCATGGAGCTGGGGATCGGCAGAGGTTTGCAGCATTTAACTGGAGTGTACATAAATTTGACCGAACTGATAAGCCTCCTGTGGCGTGTCAATCCGAACTGTTGGCCCGTTGCGACGGCCCTTCGTGCTCTGGTGTAGGCGTGTTGGCAAGTTGTAGGGTTTGTATTGCTGTCAGGCACTAGAGTGCATTCCAGTCATTTGTAGGAAGTTCATATTGGTGTAAAGTGACAAAACTACTGACTGCCGCATGATCGTTTTCGCCAAGCCTCTCGGTCTCCGCGCCCAATGGGCGGGCTTGCTGCTTGCCTTGACGATGCTGGGCATGGCGTTGGCGGTCAGCCTGGCGCTGATGCGGGCCCACCTGCTGCGCGTGGAAGAGGCCCGCCTGGCCGCGCAGGCAAGCACCATCGAGGCCAACCTGCAGCGCCAGCTCCAAGGTGTGAACGCCGCGCTGGCGGCCGTGGCACACGACCTGAAGGGGCTCGGCCATCGACCCGACGTCCCCGCGGCGCTGACACGGCAGCTGGAGGCACTCAGTGAGGCCATGCCCGGGGTGCGTACCATGTTGGTGCTGGACGCGGCTGGCCGGGTGCTGGCCAGTACCCGGGCCGACCTGATTGGCCAGGACCTGAGTGAGCGGGAGTACGTGCAAGTCGCGGCCCAGTCGCTGTCGCCCGATGAGTTGTACCTGTCAAGCCCGTTTCGCACGGTTTTCGGCCTGTTCACCATGGTGCTGGTGCGCGTGGTGCATGACGAACACGGCAAGACGCACCGCATCGTGGCCGCGTCGCTGGCACCGGATTTTTCGAGGTGTTGCTGGCATCGGTGCTGTACGACGATGACGTCTGGACGGCGCTGGCACACGAGAACGGGGTGTTGACGGTCATACAGCCCAACAGGCCTGGCGCCGTGGGGGTCGACCTGTCCCAGCGCAGCGGCCTGTTCGCGCGCCACATGGCGAGCGGGCAAGACGCGACCGTGCTGCGCGGCCATGTCACCCTGATGAACGAAGACGGCCTCATGGCGCAGCGCACGATCCGCGCCGAATCGCTGCACCTGCGTGGCGCCATGGTGGTGGCCGTGTCGCGCCGGCCCGCGGTCGTGCTCAAGGGCTGGACCACGTTGGCCATGACCGTGGCCGTGGCGTGGCTGCTGCTGAGCGGGGCGGGGGTGGCCGGCGTGTGGGCCTACCAACGGCATCGCCTGCAGGTGGCGCGTCTGCGCGAGGAGAAGGAGCAGTTGCGTGCCCAGAAGGAGGCCGAGATCCGCCGGCTGGCGTTCTACGACCCGCTCACACAGCTGCCCAACCGGCGCATGCTGATGGAGCGGCTGGCGCAAACCCAGGCCGCCAGCCTGCGGCACCGGCGTTGCAGTGCCGTCTTCTTCATCGATCTGGACCATTTCAAAGAACTCAACGACCAGCACGGGCACGAGCAGGGCGACCGGTTGCTGTGCGAGGTGGCCCGACGCCTGAGTGCCTGCGTGCGCGAGGAGGACACCGTTGCACGGCTGGCGGGCGACGAGTTCGTGCTGTTGTTGTCGGAACTCGACGGCCAGCTGGGCGAGGCAACGGCCAAGGCCGAAGCCGTGGCGCGCAAGGTGCTGGCCGCTCTGGGTGAGCCTTACCAGCTGGACGGACTGGTGTACGACTGCTCGGCCAGCGTGGGGGTGGCGCTCTTCGGCGTGCACCCCGAGCCTGTGGACAGCTTGCTGATCCGGGCCGACCGGGCCATGTACCAGGCCAAAGCCGCCGGGCGCAACGCCTACCGGCTGGACCTGGGCTGAGCCGGCGGGGCCGCACGGGCGCGCGCGCCGGGTGCGATCATTACAATCGGCTCCATTTGCCCAGCGCCATGGAGCGCCCGTGGGCTTGATTCCAAAGGATATCCATGTCTCTGAAGTGTGGCATCGTCGGTCTGCCCAACGTCGGCAAATCCACCCTGTTCAACGCCCTGACCAAGGCGGGCATCGCGGCCGAGAATTACCCCTTTTGCACCATCGAGCCCAACGTGGGCGTGGTGGAGGTGCCCGACCCGCGCCTGCTGCAGCTCGCCGAGGTGGTGAAGCCCGAGCGCGTGGTGCCGGCCATTGTGGAGTTCGTGGACATTGCCGGCCTGGTGGCGGGCGCGTCCAAGGGCGAAGGTCTGGGTAACCAGTTCCTGGCCCACATCCGCGAGACCGACGCGATCGTCAACGTGGTGCGCTGCTTTGAAGACCCGAACGTGATCCATGTGGCCAACAAGGTGGACCCGATCGCCGACATCGAGGTGATCCAGACCGAGCTGTGCCTGGCCGACCTGGGCACGGTGGAGAAGGCGCTGCAGCGCTACACCAAGGCCGCCAAGAGCGGCAACGACAAGGAGGCCGCCGCGCTGGTGGCGCTGCTGACCAAGGTGCAGGCGGTGCTGAACGAGGGCAAACCGGTGCGCACGCTGGCGCTGAGCGACCAGGAACAGGTGCTGATGAAGCCGCTCTGCCTCATCACCGCCAAGCCGGCGATGTTCGTGGGCAACGTGGCCGAGGATGGCTTCGAGAACAACCCTTTCCTCGACCGCCTGCGCGAATCCGCCGCGGCGCAGAACGCGCCGGTGGTGGCCATTTGCGCCAAGATCGAGGCCGAACTCGCCGAGATGGACGATGCCGACCGCCTGGAATTCCTCAAAGAGCTGGGCCAGGACGAGCCTGGCCTGAACCGCCTGATCCGCGCCGGCTTCAAGCTGCTGGGCCTGCAGACCTACTTCACCGCCGGGGTGAAGGAGGTGCGCGCCTGGACGATCCACATCGGCGACACCGCCCCGCAGGCCGCTGGCGTGATCCACGGCGATTTCGAGCGCGGCTTCATCCGCGCGCAGACCATCGCGTTCGACGACTACATCGCCTACAAGGGCGAGCAGGGCGCCAAGGACGCGGGCAAGATGCGCGCGGAAGGCAAGGAATACGTCGTCAAGGACGGCGATGTGATGAACTTCCTGTTCAACGTCTGACCCCTGCTTGGGTCACGGGGTCTTGATGGACCCCCTCCAAACCCCGCCAGGCTTATGCCGGCGGGGTTTTTTCGTTCGTCCGGTTTCTCTCGGGGCTGGCGTGCTTCGATGAACTTTTCACACCGTACCCAGTCCGACTAACGGGGTGCGCCGACGACCGGGCTTGCAACGGTTGTGGGCGTGCACGGGGGCCGCGTGCCCGTTGTGGAAAGGAAGGTGTGCCATGTCCATCTTCGCTCACTACCAGAGCCGTTTCGAGGCCACGCAGGAAGAGGAGATGTCCCTGCAGGACTACCTGGACCTGTGCCGGCGCGATCCCAAGGCCTACGCCAGTGTGGCCGAGCGCATGCTGCTGGCCATTGGTGAGCCGGAGCTGGTAGACACCCGCACCGACCCGCGCCTGTCGCGCCTGTTCGCCAACAAGGTCATCAAGATCTACCCGGCCTTCCGCGATTTCTACGGCATGGAGGAGACGATCGAGAACATCGTGTCCTACTTCCGCCATGCGGCGCAGGGGCTGGAGGAGAAGAAGCAGATCCTGTACCTGCTGGGGCCGGTGGGCGGCGGCAAGTCTTCGCTGGCCGAAAAGCTCAAGTACCTGCTGGAAAAGGTGCCGTTCTACGCGGTCAAGGGCTCGCCGGTGCACGAGTCGCCGCTGGGCCTGTTCAACCCCGACGAAGACGCCCACCTGCTGGAGCAGGACTACGGCATCCCGCGCCGCTACCTGAACGCGGTGATGAGCCCCTGGGCCGTGAAGCGGCTGCACGAATTCAACGGCGACATTTCCCGCTTCCGGGTGGTCAAGCTCTACCCCTCGGTGCTGCGGCAGATCGCGGTCTCCAAAACCGAGCCGGGCGACGAGAACAACCAGGACATTTCGTCCCTGGTGGGCAAGATCGACATCCGCAAGCTGGAGGCCTACTCGCAGAACGACCCCGACGCCTACAGCTATTCCGGTGGTCTGTGCCTGGCCAACCGGGGGCTGATGGAGTTCGTGGAGATGTTCAAGGCGCCGATCAAGGTGCTGCACCCGTTGCTGACGGCCACGCAGGAGGGCAACTACAAGGGCACCGAGGGCTTTGGCGCCATCCCCTTCGACGGCACCATCCTCGCCCACTCCAACGAGGCGGAGTGGCAGACCTTCAAGAACAACCGCAACAACGAAGCCTTCATCGACCGCATCTACATCGTCAAGGTGCCGTACTGCCTGCGCGTGTCGGACGAGGTGCGCATTTACGACAAGCTGATCCGCAATTCGTCGCTGGCCAACGCACCGTGCGCGCCCGACACGCTGCGCATGATGGCCGAGTTTGCGGTGCTATCGCGCCTGAAGGAACCCGAGAACTCGTCGATTTTTTCGAAGATGCGGGTGTACGACGGCGAGAACCTGAAAGACACCGACCCCAAGGCCAAGAGCCTGCAGGAGTACCGCGACTTTGCCGGGGTGGACGAGGGCATGACCGGCCTGTCCACGCGATTCGCGTTCAAGATTTTGTCCAAGGTGTTCAACTTCGACCACCGGGAGCTGGCCGCCAACCCGGTGCACCTGATGTACGTGCTGGAGCAGCAGATCGAGCAAGCGCAGTTCCCGCCCGAGGTGGAAGAGGGCTACCGCCGCTTCCTGAAGGAATACCTGGCGCCGCGTTATGCCGAATTCATTGGTAAGGAAATCCAGACCGCCTACCTGGAGAGCTATTCCGAGTACGGCCAGAACGTGTTCGACCGCTACGTCACCTACGCCGACTTCTGGATCCAGGACCAGGAGTTCCGCGACCCCAACACCGGCGAGATGCTGGACCGCTCGGCCCTGAACGACGAGCTGGAGAAGATCGAGAAGCCGGCGGGCATTTCCAACCCGAAGGACTTCCGCAACGAGGTGGTGAACTTCGTGTTGCGCGCCCGCGCCAAGCACGACGGCCGCAACCCCGCCTGGACCAGCTACGAGAAACTGCGCGCGGTGATCGAGAAGAAAATGTTCTCGACCACCGAGGACTTGCTGCCGGTCATTTCCTTCAACGCCAAGGCCAGCGCCGACGAGCAGAAGAAACACCAGGACTTCGTCAACCGCATGGTGGCCAAGGGCTACACCGAAAGCCAGGTGCGTCTGCTGGCGGAATGGTATTTGCGGGTGCGCAAGTCGTCCTGAAGGCGGCCCCTCGAGGGCGAACAACCTTGGTGGGAGCAGGTTCATGAGCCAGATGGTGCACATCGTCGATCGGCGCAACGATGCTCGCAACAAGAGCACCGTCAACCGCCAGCGCTTTCTGCGCCGCTTCAAGGGGCAGATCCGCGACGCGGTGCGCAAGGCGATCGGGCGGCGCAATGTGCGCGACATCGACGCGGGCGAGGAGGTCCGCATCACCGGCAAGGACATCTCGGAGCCCCAGTTCCGCCATGGGCGTGCGGGGGTGTGGCGGCGCGTCAACGCCGGCAACGACCGCTTCGTGGTGGGCGACGAACTGGAGCGGCCCAGCGGTTCGTCCGGCCGCGGTGGCGGGCAGGCCAGCCAGGACGGCGAAAGCCTGGACGACTTCGTCTTCACCCTGACGCGCGAGGAGTTCCTTGACATCTTTTTCGACGACCTGGCCCTGCCCAACCTGGTCAAGACCCAGCTCGCGCAGATCAAGGAGTACCAGAGCCGCCGCGCCGGCTACACCCAGACCGGCACGCCCGCCAACATCAGCATCCGCCGCAGCATGCGCGGCGCGGCGGGCCGGCGCATTGCCCACGGCACGCCGCTGCGCCAGCGCCTGGAGGCCTTGCAGCGCGAATGGGAACAGGTGGTGGCCGAGCGTGGGGAGGACGACCCGCGTGCGCTGGAGCTGCAGGACGAGATGGCCCGCCTGCGTGCGCGGCTCGAGGCCATCCCGTTCATCGACGAGTTCGACCTGCGCTACACCCACCGCGTGCGCGTGCCGCTGCCCTCCACCCAGGCGGTGATGTTCTGCCTGATGGACGTGTCGGGCTCGATGGACGAGGAGCGCAAGCAGGTGGCCAAGCGCTTTTTCATGCTGCTCTACCTGTTCTTGCGCCGCACCTACGAGCGCATCGAGCTGGTGTTCGTGCGGCACCACACCCAGGCCGCCGAGGTGGACGAGGACGAGTTCTTCCATTCCCGCGAATCGGGGGGCACCGTGGTGTCCAGCGCGCTCGAACTGACGCTCAAGATCGTGCGCGAGCGTTTCGGCAGCCAGGCCTGGAACGTGTACGTGGCCCAGGCCTCGGACGGGGACAACTGGAACGACGACTCCCCGCTGTGCCGCACGCTGCTCGACGAGTCGCTGCTGCCGCTGTGCCAGTACTACGCCTACATCGAAATTGCCGACGACCAGCCGCGCAACCTGTGGGCTGAATACGCAAAGTTGCTGCCCGAGCACGAGGGCCGCTTTGCCATGCAGCGCATCACCGAGCCGGCCGACATCTTTCCGGTGTTCCGCAGCCTGTTCAAGAAGCGGCTGGCCTGACGGCCGGAGACTGCCATGAGCCGCCGCCCGCCGCCCCGCCACCGACCCACGCCACTGCCCCAGGGGTCGGAGTGGACCTTCGAGGCCCTGCGGCAGTACGACGCCGCGCTGGAGCGGCTGGCGCACCGGCACAAGCTGGACCTGTACCCGCACCAGATCGAGATCATCACCGCCGAGCAGATGCTCGACGCCTACGCTTCCATCGGCATGCCGGTGCTGTACCACCACTGGTCCTTCGGCAAGCACTACCTGGCGCAGGCCAAGCAGTACGAACGCGGGCAGATGGGGCTGGCCTACGAGATCGTCATCAACTCCAACCCCTGCATCGCCTACCTGATGGAGGAAAACACCCTGACCATGCAGGCGCTGGTGATCGCGCACGCCGCCTACGGCCACAACGCCTTCTTCAAGGGCAACCACCTGTTCCGGGCCTGGACGTCGGCCGATGCCATCATCGACTACCTGGTGTTTGCGCGCAACTTCATTGCCGATTGCGAAGAACGCCACGGGGTGGCGGCGGTGGAGGCCCTGCTGGACGCCTGCCACGCGCTGATGAACGTGGGCGTGGACCGCTACCGGCACCCGGCCAAGCTGTCGCTGGAAAAGGAGCGTCAGCGCCAGCGCGAGCGCGAGGCCTACCTGCAGCAGCAGGTCAACGAACTGTGGCGCACGTTGCCCCAGGCGCCGGGCAAGGAGGCGGTGGCCCAGCCCCAGCGCTTCCCGGAGGAGCCCGAGGAAAACCTGCTCTACTTCATCGAAAAGCACGCCCCGTTGCTGGAGCCCTGGCAGCGCGAGGTGGTGCGCATCGCGCGCAAGGTGGCGCAGTACTTCTACCCGCAGCGCCAGACGCAGGTGATGAACGAGGGTTGGGCCACCTGGTGGCACCACCACCTGCTGCACGGCCTGTACGAAGAGGGGCTGGTGGGCGACGGCTTCATGATGGAGGTGCTGCACATGCACACCAACGTGGTGGCGCAGCGGCCGTTCCACCACACCCACTACGACGGGCTCAACCCCTACGCGCTGGGTTTCGCCCTGTGGCGCGACATCCGCCGCATCTGCGAGTGCCCCACCGACGAGGACCGCGAATGGTTTCCCGACCTGGCCGGCAGCGACTGGCTGGAGAGCTTTGATTTTGCGATGCGCAACTTCAAGGACGAAAGCTTCATCGCCCAGTACCTGTCACCGAAGGTGATGCGCGACTTCCGCCTGTTTGCCGCCGTGGACGACGACAGCCAGCCGCGCGTGCGCATCGAAGCCATCCACGACGAACGGGGCTACCGGCGCTTGCGCACCCTGCTGGCACAGCAGTACGACCTGGGCGTGCGCGAACCCGACATCCAGGTCTGGAACGTGGACACGCGCGGCAACCGCACCCTCACCTTGCGCTACCAGATGCTGGACCGCCACCCCCTGGCCGACAGCGCCGACGCGGTGTTGCGCCATGTGGCCACGCTGTGGGGGTTCCCGGTGCGCATGGAAAGTGTGGATGTGGCGGGGCGGGTGCAGCAGGTGCGGGAGTACGATCCGCTCCAGCCGTCGGCAGGGGCATGACGCCCCGTTCGCAGGGCGTTCAAGCCGCGAAGTGGGTGTGGCGGCGCGCCAGCTGGGGTTGTCCCGCTCCACCTGGTACCGCTACCTGGCCCGAATGGCTGCGCCCGCTTGAGGGCTGACGACGGGCTTTTGCAAACTCCCCTGGTGCGGCCGATAATCCGCGAAACACCGCTGGAGTCTGTATGTTGGGTCGTCGCCGTCCTGTCCATATTGGGCTGTCTGCCCGTATCTTCCACCCGGAGCACGGGGGCACCGGCCTGAAAACCAAAACCCTGCAGGTGCTGGAGCAGTCGGTGGCGCAATGGGCGGCGTCGCGCGACACGCTGGTGCTGATGGTGCCGTCGGTGCTGTCCGACGGGGCGCTGATGCGCAGCAGCATCCGCATCCGGGACTATGCAGATTACCTCGATGGGCTGATCCTGCAGGGTGGTGCCGACGTGAGCCCGCGTGCCTACGGTGAGGAGCCGCTCAAGCCCGAATGGAGCGGCGACCCGGTGCGCGACGCGTACGAGCTGGAGCTGGTGCACGAGTTCATGGAGGCGGGCAAGCCCATCCTGGGCATCTGCCGGGGCATGCAGCTCATCAACGTGGCGCTGGGCGGCAGCCTGTACCAGGACCTGCCCACCCAGTGCCCCGAATCGCGTGGCCACGAAACGCCCGACTACGACCGCAACGCCCACGAGGTCACTTTCACCCCCGGCGGCCAGTTCGTGAAATGGTTCGGTGGGGTGACAGGTGGGCCGGTGGCGTCGATTCACCACCAGGCGGTCCAGCACCTGGGCAAGGACGTGGTGGTGGAGGCCACTGCGCCCGATGGCGTGGTCGAGGCGATCCGCTGGACCGGGCGCAGCTTCGTCTGCGGCGTGCAGTGGCACCCGGAATTCCACCACCTCAACAGCGACATGCTGGACTGCCACCCGCTGCTGGAGGCCTTCCTGGCCGCCGCGCGTTGAGCGGTGTCGGGCGGGGGCGGACGACCACTGGCGGGTTCAACCTGCTGGTGGGATAGCCGCCGTTCGCGCGGTCACTCCAGTACCGATACCCGGTTGCGCCCCGCTTGCTTGGCTCGGTACATCGCTGCATCGGCCCGTTCCTGGATGGCCTGTAACGTGGCGGTGGGCGCGCGGCTGGTGGCCACGCCGATGCTGGCCGTGATCTGGATGCCCTCGTTGCCAACCATCGGGCGGCAGGCTTCAACGGCGCTGCGCAAGCCCTCTGCCAGTTGCGTGGCGCCGTTCAGGTCGGTTTCGGGCAGAAACACCGAAAACTCCTCCCCGCCGATGCGGCCCAGCAGGTCGCTGCCGCGTACCGACTGACGCAACGTTTGCGCCACGGTGCGCAACACCTCGTCGCCTGCGGCATGGCCCAGCGTGTCGTTGATGCGCTTGAAATGGTCCAGGTCCACGAACAGTACCGAAAACGGCCGACCGTGCCGCTGGCCCAGCCGGATTTGCTGGTCGCAGGCCGCGTAGTAGGCCCGAGCGTTCATCACGCCCGTGAGCGGGTCGCGGGTGGCAAGCTCGTGCAGCTTGCGGTTGTAGGCCCGCATCCGCATGAAGTACGACAGGGAACGGTCCACGTAGGCATGGAAAACCACCCCCATGTAGATCAGGCTCAGCACCGCGGTGGCCACGGCATTGCTGGAATAGGGGGCTTCCAGCCAGGCGTTACCCACCACCAGCCCCACTGCCGTGCCGCCAGTGATGAACCAGCCCGCCCGTTGCCCGAGCAGGATGAAGACGCCTGGCACGTTCACATAAAACCAGAGGATGCGCAGCTCGTCAAACGGCACGAACACCAGCGCCGAGGTGTATTCGAGCAGGCACAGGCCCTCGTAGGTCCATGCGGCTTTCCAGAAACGCTCCGGGTGGCCCCGCAGCCACAACCACAGCAGCAAGGCGCCCGACGTGAAGATCACCATCGACCAGCTGTGCAGGCCCCGGATCGGGTTGACTTCGGTGGCATTGCCGGCAATGAACAGCGCGGTGAACAGGGCACCGGTCACCATCAGCAACACCAGCAGCTTGTAGCGAAAGGCCTGGTATTCCTCGTTTTCGCTGAACTGCACCGCGCCAAACAGCAGGCGTTGCGTGGGTTGTGACAGGGCTTGGATGGTTTGAATCGACAAGACGGCGTTGCTCATCTGGAAATACTCGCCGTGGCGAGAAAAAATGACAAGTTTTGCGAATGCCTGATAAAAAACCTCGTGTTTTGAGCCGTGCCGTGCCCCCCGGCAGAGTGTCGTGCCACCGCCGGCACGCGAAAAACAAGGCCCGATTTAAAATAGCAGCCGCCCAAGGAGCGCTGCAGCGGTGTGGACAGGTCACGTCCCCCCGTCAGGCTTGGGCACATCACCTTTCAACCGCGCTCACCTGATGTTTGCCTGCCCAGGTGAGCGATGCGTTTATGACACCGACCACACCCTTGAACCCTCCCCAGGCCCCTCGCGTGCCTCCCATGTTGCTGTCCGGTCTGGAGCTGCTCGTCATTGACGACAACAGCCTGTTCGTCAACATCGGCGAACGCACCAACGTCACCGGCTCCAAGGCGTTCGCGCGCATGATCCTCAATGGCCAGTACGAGGAAGCCTTGGCCGTGGCGCGCCAGCAGGTGGAAAACGGCGCGCAGATCGTGGACGTGAACATGGACGAGGCCATGCTGGACAGCCAGGCCGCCATGGTGCGCTTCCTCAACCTCATGGCCAGCGAGCCCGACATCGCCCGCGTGCCGGTGATGATCGACTCGTCCAAATGGAGCGTGATCGAGGCCGGTCTGAAGTGCGTGCAGGGCACGAGTGTGGTGAACTCCATCTCGATGAAAGAGGGGGTGGAGGAATTCAAGCGCCAGGCCCGGCTGATCCAGCGCTACGGCGCCGCCACAGTGGTGATGGCCTTTGACGAACAGGGCCAGGCCGATACCTACGAGCGCAAGATCGAGATCTGCGAGCGCGCCTACCGCATCCTGGTGGACGAGGTGGGCTTCCCGTGCGAAGACATCATCTTCGATCCCAACATCTTCGCCATTGCCACCGGCATCGAAGAGCACAACAACTACGCGGTCGATTTCATCAACGCCACGCGCTGGATCAAGCAGCACCTGCCGGGCGCCAAGGTGAGCGGCGGTGTGTCCAACGTGTCGTTCAGCTTCCGCGGCAACGAGCCGGTGCGCGAGGCCATCCACACCGTGTTCCTGTACCATGCCATCCAGGCGGGTATGGACATGGGCATCGTCAACGCCGGCATGATCGGCGTGTACGACGACCTGGACCCAGAACTGCGTGAGCGGGTGGAAGACGTGGTGCTGAACCGCCGGCCGGACGCGACTGAGCGCCTGCTGGAGATCGCCGAAACGGTGAAAGGCGCGGCCAAGGACGACTCCGCCAAGT
>JAUWAE010000204.1 GCA_030602185.1 Comamonadaceae bacterium | reverse complement strand
TGCCGCCCTGGACGACCCCGAGGCCTTCACCGAAGAGGAAGTGTCCTCGGCCGACGCCGAACTGAAGCCGCGCGCCCCGGTGGTCACCGTGATGGGCCACGTGGACCACGGCAAGACCTCGCTGCTGGACTACATCCGCCGCGCCAAGGTTGCCGCGGGCGAAGCCGGCGGCATCACCCAGCACATCGGTGCCTACCACGTGGACACGCCGCGCGGTATGGTCACTTTCCTCGACACCCCGGGTCACGAAGCGTTCACCGCCATGCGTGCACGCGGCGCCCAGGCCACCGACATCGTGATCCTGGTCTGCGCGGCCGACGACGGCGTCATGCCCCAAACCCGCGAGGCGATCAAGCACGCCAAAGCGGCGGGTGTGCCCATCGTGGTGGCCATGACCAAGGCCGACAAGCCCGAAGCCAACATCGAGAAGGTGAAGGCCGAGCTGGTGGGCGAAGAAGTGGTTCCCGAGGAATTCGGTGGTGAGTCGCCGTTCATCGCCGTGTCGTCCAAGACCGGCATGGGCATTGACGACCTGCTCGAGAACGTGCTGCTGCAGGCCGAGGTGCTGGAACTCAAGGCCCCGGTGGACGCCAATGCCAAGGGTCTGGTGATCGAAGCCCGTCTGGACAAGGGCCGCGGTGCCGTGGCCACCGTGCTCGTGCAGTCCGGTACGCTGAAGGTTGGCGATGTGGTGCTGGCGGGTCAGACCTCGGGCCGCGTGCGCGCGATGCTCGACGAGAACGGCAAGCCCACCAAGGAAGCCGGCCCCTCCATTCCGGTGGAGATCCAGGGCCTGGCCGAAGTGCCGCAGGCCGGCGATGATTTCATGGTGCTGACCGACGAACGCCGTGCCCGCGAAATTGCCACCTACCGCGCCGGCAAGTTCCGCTCTACCAAGCTGGCCAAGCAACAGGCGGCCAAGCTGGAAAACATGTTTGCCGATATGCAGGCGGGCGAGGTCAAGACCCTGCCCATCATCATCAAGGCCGACGTGCAGGGTTCGCAGGAAGCGCTGGCGTCGTCGCTGCTCAAGCTGTCGACCGACGAGGTGCGCGTGCAGCTGGTGTACGCCGGTGTGGGCGGCATCAGCGAGTCCGACATCAACCTGGCCATCGCCTCCAAGGCGGTCGTCATCGGCTTCAACGTGCGTGCCGATGCCGGCGCCCGCAAGCTGGCCGAGGCCAACGACGTCGACCTGCACTACTACAACATCATCTACGACGCGGTGGACGAGCTTAAGGCCGCCATGTCGGGCATGCTGGCGCCCGAGAAGCGCGAAGAGAACATCGGTACGGCCGAAATCCGCACCGTGTTCGTGGCGTCCAAGATCGGTACCGTGGCCGGCTGTATGGTCACGTCCGGCCACGTCACCCGCTCGGCGCATTTCCGCCTGCTGCGCGACAACGTGGTCATCTACACCGGCGAGCTGGATTCGTTGAAGCGCATGAAGGACGACGTCAAGGAAGTGCGAGAAGGCTTCGAGTGCGGTATCAAACTCAAGAACTACAACGACATCAAGGAAGGCGATATCCTCGAACTGTTCGAGATCAAGGAAATCGCCCGGACGCTGTAAGCCATGCCTGCACGCAAGTCGCCCTCCAACCGCAGCTTCAAGGTCGCTGACCAGATCCAGCGCGACCTGACCGAGCTCATCGCACGCGAGTTGAAAGACCCGCGCGTGGGCATGGTCACGCTGCAGGCGGTGGAGGTCACCCCCGACTACGCCCATGCCAAGGTCTATTTCAGTCTGCTGGTTGGCGACCCGCAGGAAACCGAGGAAGCCCTGAACCAGGCGGCCGGTTTCCTGCGCAATGGGTTGTTCAAGCGTCTGCACATCCACACCGTGCCGACGCTGCATTTCCATTTCGACCGCACCACCGAACGGGCGGCCGACATGAATGCCCTCATCGCCAAGGCCGTGGCGTCGCGCTCCAAGGATTCCGACTGACATGACGGCTGTTCCCCGCGCACGGGTGCAGCGTCGCCCCGTGCACGGGGTGGTGTTGCTCGACAAACCCGTCGGACTTTCCAGCAACCAGGCCCTGCAGCGGGTCAAGTGGCTGCTGCGCGCCGAAAAGGCCGGGCACACGGGCACGCTCGACCCGTTGGCCACGGGGGTGCTGCCATTGTGTTTTGGCGCCGCCACCAAGTTCAGCCAGCTCCATCTGGACGCCGACAAGACTTACGAGACCACGCTGCGCCTGGGCGAGAAAACCTCGACCGGCGACGCCGAAGGCGAGGTGATCGAGCGCCGTCCGGTCACTTGCACCGTGGGGCAGGTGGTAGAGGTGCTGGACCGGTTCACCGGCCCCATCCAGCAGCTGCCGCCCATGCACAGCGCGCTCAAAAAGGACGGCAAAGCCCTGTACGAATACGCCCGCGCGGGCGTGGAAGTGGAGCGCACGCCGCGCGCGGTGACCATCCACGAGCTGGAGCTGCTGGCAGTGGACCTCACCTCTGCGGCGCCCTCGTTGCGCCTGCGCGTGCATTGCACCAAGGGCACCTACATCCGTACCCTGGGCGAAGACATCGGTGAAGCGTTGGGCTGCGGCGCCCACCTGTCGGCCCTGCGCCGTGTCGCCACCGGCGGCTTTGGTCTGGAGCGTTGTCTTACCCTCGAACAGATCGAGGCCCTGCCCGACGAGCAGCGGCTGTCGGTCGTTCTGCCGGCAGACACGCTGCTGGATGGCCACCAGCGTGTCACGCTGGACAGCGACAATGCGGCGCGTTTCCTCAGCGGGATGCGCCGGCGCGGCCCCTGGGCCGATGCCGAACACGTGGCCGTGTACGGCGACCGCCCGCCTGCCTTGCTCGGCACTGCCCATGTGAAGGCCGGCGAACTCATACCGGGGCGCTTGTTGAGCCCCATCGAAATTCAACAAACATTGGAAACCCAGCCATGAGCACACCCATTCGCAACATCGCCATCATCGCCCACGTGGACCACGGCAAAACGACCATGGTCGACCAGCTGCTGCGCCAGTCCGGCACCTTCGCGGAACACGAAAAAGTCGTGGACACCGTGATGGACAACAACGCCATCGAACGCGAGCGTGGCATCACCATCCTGGCCAAGAACTGTGCCGTGAGCTGGGAAGGCACCCACATCAACATCGTGGACACCCCCGGCCACGCCGACTTCGGCGGCGAAGTGGAGCGTGCCCTGTCCATGGTGGACGGCGTGGTGCTGCTGATCGACGCCCAGGAAGGCCCGATGCCGCAGACCCGCTTCGTGACCAAGAAGGCCCTGGCCCTGGGCCTCAAGCCCATCGTGGTGGTCAACAAGGTGGACAAGCCCGGCGCCAACCCGGACAAGGTCATCAACGCCGCGTTCGACCTGTTCGACAAGCTGGGCGCGACCGACGAGCAGCTCGATTTCCCGGTGGTGTACGCCTCGGGCATCAACGGTTGGTCGTCGCTGGAAGAGGGCGCCCCGGGTGAGCAGTGGGGCCCGGACATGTCGGCCCTGTTCAACACCATCCTCAAGCACGTGCCCGCGCACGCCGGTGACGCGAACGCGCCGCTGCAGCTGCAGATCTCCGCGCTGGACTACTCGTCTTTCGTGGGCCGCATTGGCGTGGGCCGCGTGAACGCCGGCACCATCAAGCCGGGCATGGACGTGCTGGTGTGCGAAGGCCCGGACGGCAAGCGCGTCAAGGGCCGCATCAACCAGGTGCTGACCTTCCAGGGCCTGGACCGCATGCAGACCACGGCGGCCGGCCCGGGCAACATCGTGCTGATCAACGGCATCGAAGACATCGGCATTGGTGTGACCGTGACCAGCGTGGATACGCCCACCCCGTTGCCCATGCTGAAGGTGGATGAGCCCACCCTGATCATGAACTTCTGCGTGAACACCAGTCCGCTGGCCGGCCGCGAAGGCAAGTTCGTGACCAGCCGCCAGATCTGGGACCGCCTGCAGAAGGAACTGCAGCACAACGTGGCGCTGCGCGTGAAGGAAACCGACGAGGACGGCATTTTCGAAGTGGCTGGCCGGGGCGAACTTCACCTCACCATCCTGCTGGAGAACATGCGCCGTGAAGGCTACGAGCTGGCCGTCTCCAAGCCGCGCGTGGTGTTCCAGGACATCAACGGCGAAAAGCACGAGCCGATGGAACTGGTGACCGCCGACGTGGAAGAAGAGCACCAGGGTGGCGTGATGCAGGCACTGGGCCTGCGCAAGGGCGAGATGGTCAACATGGAGCCGGACGGCCGTGGCCGCGTTCGCCTGGAGTACCGCATCCCCGCGCGTGGCCTG
>JAUWAE010000322.1 GCA_030602185.1 Comamonadaceae bacterium | reverse complement strand
CCTTGGCTTCATCGACCCGGTTGAGCACCTTTTCGGCCGCGTCTCCGGTCAGCCGGGCGATGTATTCGAGTCGGCTGCGGGCGTCGGGCAATTCGTCCACCGCGCCCTTGAGCACGGGCGCATAGCCCAGTTCGTGCAGGGCGTCGTGGAGCTGGCGGGTGATCTCGCCGAGCCGCTGGTACATTTCGGCCGACTGGTCGCCGGGCGCACGTGCGTCGTGGCTGTGGTTGCTCATGGCCCGCTTCCTACCAACCCATCTTCTTGAAGATGTTGGCGAGCTTTTCTTCCAGCGTGGCCTTGGTGAAGGGTTTGACGATGTAGCCAGCGGCGCCCCCCTGGGCGGCCGCGATGATGTCCTCCTTGCGGGCTTCGGCGGTGACCATCAGCACCGGAATGTGCTTGAGCTTGTCGTCGGACTTGATCTGAGTGAGCAGCTCGAAGCCGTTCATGTTGGGCATGTTGATGTCGCTTACCACGAAGTCGAACTTGCCGTTGCGCAGTTTGTGCAGCGCCACCACGCCGTCCTCGGCCTCGTCGGCGTCGGCATGGCCGATTTCTTTGAGGAGGTTGCGGACGATGCGGCGCATCGTGGAGAAATCATCAACAATCAAAAATCGCACATCGGCCATGGAAAGCTCCGTCTGGAGAGGCTTCTAGTGTAAGGGCTGGCAGGTTCAGCGCGACACGCCACCTGGCAGGAGTAGCGACCCCGGCACCGGCACAGGCGGCGCCCCAAGCGACAGGCCATTCTGGAGCACCTCCTGGCCTTCCAGCTGCACGGCCGACTCGAACGAGCGGGTCAGACGCTCCTCGGCCTCGCGGGTCATCACCAAAATGCTGATGCGCCGGTTCACCGGGTCGAACGGGCGGTCGGGCAGCAGCGGCTGGCTGGACGCCACACCGACCACCCGGGCCAGCTTGCCTTCGGGCAGACCGGCGGCGACCAGCTCCCGTCGCGAGGCGTTGGCCCGGTCGGCCGACAATTCCCAGTTGCTGTACGCGCGCTCACCGCTGCCGTAAGGAGTGGCGTCGGTGTGGCCGGTCAGGGCGATGCGGTTTTCCACGTCGCTCAGGGCGGCCCCGATCTCGCGCAGGATGTCGCGCATGTAGGGCTGCACCAGGGCACTGCCGACGCTGAACATCGCCCGGTTCTGGTCGTCCACGATCTGGATGTTCAGGCCATCCTGCACCATCTCCAGCCGGATCTGGTTCTTGTACTCGCTCAGCCGCAGGTTGGCGTTGATGACGTTCTCGATCTTCTGGCGCAGGTTCTCGATGCGCATCCGGTCCTGCCGCATGGCCTCGGCGCGCGCCACCTGGGCGCCCAGCTCGCGTGTCTTGAGTTCGGTGTCACCGCTGGCCACTTCGCCGGTCGTCTTGGTCAGGTCGTCCCCGCCGCCGGGCAGGATGCTGTCGCTCGCGCCGCTGCCGGGGCCACCGAACAGGGTCACCATCAGCGGTGCGTTGAAGTAGTCCGAGATGCCTTTGCGATCCCCCTCGGTCGTGGACCCCAGCAGCCACATGAGCAGGAAAAAGGCCATCATGGCCGTCACGAAGTCGGCGTAGGCGATCTTCCAGGCGCCACCGTGCGCACCGTGCCCGCCCTTCTTGACGCGCTTGATGATGATGGGTTGCAGCGGCTTGCCCGACGCGGCCATGGCTGGGGGTGTCCTGTCTGGAGTTACTTCTTCGTCTTGACGTGCGACTCAAGCTCGGAGAAGGTGG
>JAUWAE010000308.1 GCA_030602185.1 Comamonadaceae bacterium | reverse complement strand
GACGTAGCGCGGCTCGTTGAGGCGCAGGTCGGTCGTCACGATCGCGGGCAGGTTCACGCTCAGGGTCTCCAGGCCGCCGTCGATCTCGCGGGTGACTTCGGCGCTGTTGCCGGCGACTTCGACCTTGGAGGCGAAGGTGGCTTGCGGCAGGTCGGTCAAGGCGGCGAGCATCTGGCCGGTCTGGTTGGCGTCGTCGTCAATGGCCTGTTTGCCGAGGATGACGAGGCCGGGCTGTTCCTTGGCCACCAGGGCAGCGAGCAGCTTGGCCACGGCCAGGGGCTGGAGTTCGGCGTCGGTCTCGACGTGGATGGCGCGGTCGGCACCGATGGCCATGGCGGTGCGCAGGGTTTCCTGGCACTGCGCCACGCCGCAGGAGACGGCGATGACTTCGGTGGCCGCGCCCTTCTCCTTCAGGCGCACGGCTTCCTCCACCGCGATCTCGTCAAACGGGTTCATGCTCATCTTGACGTTCGCAATGTCCACGCCCGACCCATCGGCCTTGACGCGCACCTTCACGTTGTAGTCCACCACGCGTTTGACGGGGACGAGGATTTTCATGGTCAGGCTCCGTATCAAAAGGATTGAAAAATGCGTGCAGTTCAGTTGGCCAGCGCGATGTAGCGCGCCAGGTGGTGGTCTTCATCACCCAGCTGGTGGTCGATCATGACAAGGCGCTTAGCGTAGTGTGCCAGGGGCAGCTCCCAGGTCATTCCAATGCCACCGTGCATCTGGATGGACTCCTCGGCAACGCGTGTACCGATGCGCCCAATGCTGTACTTGGCCGCCGACAGGGCCCGCTCGCGCACCTGACGCGGGGCATCCATCGAAGCCGCAGCGTTGATGACGGCCGAACGCGCCTGTTCCACCTCCAGCAGCAGGTCGGCCATGCGGTGCTGCAAGGCTTGGAAGCTGCCGATGGGCACGCCGAACTGGCGCCGTGTGCGCAGGTAGTCCAGCGTGTGGGCCTTGGCCACTTCCATGGCCCCGAGCGCCTCGGCACACAGCGCCAGCAGGCCCCAGCCGGTGGCCCGCTCCAGCAGCGGCAGCCCATGGTCCACATCGCCCAGACGGGCCGTGTCGTCCAGGTGTACGTCGGTGAACGTGACCTCTGCGGTGCGGCCGCCGTCGATCCGCGGGTTGCCGCGGCGCTGCACCCCCGGTGCATTGCCCGGCACCAGGAACAGCGTGATCCCCTCGGGGGCGTCTGCCTTGGCACCCCCCGTACGAGCCGACACCAGCAGCAGGTCGGCCTGGTCGCCATGGACCACCACCGCCTTGTGCCCGTTCAGCACCCAGGCGTCGCCTTTGCGTTCGGCGCGGGTCGCCACATGGTGCAGCGCATAGTGCCCATCGGCCTCGTCGTGGGCCCAGGTGGCCACGGTGCTGCCGTCGATCAATCTTTCCAGCTGTGCCGGCTGTGCGCCGCTGGCCAGTAGCGCCTGACCCACCACCAGGGTGCCCAGCAGCGGTTCCACCGCCAGGGCCCGCCCCAGGCATTCAAACACCACGGCCACGTCGAAGCCGCTGCCGCCCAGCCCCCCGGCCGACTCCGGGAACAGGGCGCCGAGCGCGCCCAGTTCGGCCAGTCCTTGCCAGGTGGTGCGATTGAAACCTGCGGGCGATGCCGCGGCCGCATGGCGCACCTCGATGCCGGCCTGCTCGGCGAGGTAGCGGTTGAGTGTGTCCGCCAGCATGCGGCGGTCTTCGGTGTGTTCAAAGTCCATGGTCTTGCCTCACAGCCCGAGGATCATCTTGGAGATGATGTTTTTCTGGATTTCATTGGAGCCACCGAAGATGGACAGCTTGCGGTAATTGAAATAGGCTGCCGCCGCGCTGGCCGCCCCTGGCGGGCCCAGCGGGGGCTGGTCGTCGCCGCCGTGCAGCGCCGCTTCCCGGTAGGGCAGGGCGTAAGGGCCCATGGCACGTCGTGTCAGCGACAGGATCTCCTGCCGGATCTCGGTGCCGCGGATCTTGAGC
>JAUWAE010000215.1 GCA_030602185.1 Comamonadaceae bacterium | reverse complement strand
GCGCCCACCACGATCTTGGAGAAAGGCGGCGCCACGGGCACGCACTCCTCCACCTCCAGACCGGCCATGGTCAGGGTGTCGGCCAGCTGCTGGCTGGTCAGGGGCGGGTTGCAGAATTCACGCAGCCAGGACTCGGGGAATTGCATGTTTCAGACTCTTGGAATGCGGTGGCAGATCAGCGGAACTGGCTCAGGAAGCGGATGTCGCCGTCGAAGAACAGGCGCAGGTCGTTGACGCCATAGCGCAGCATGGTCAGGCGATCGGGGCCCATACCGAAGGCAAAGCCGATGTATTTTTCGGGGTCCAGCCCCATGTTGCGCACCACGTTCGGGTGCACCTGGCCGCTGCCCGCTACCTCCAGCCAACGGCCCGCCAAGGGTCCGGTCTGGAACTGGATGTCAATCTCGGCGCTGGGCTCGGTGAAGGGGAAGAAGCTGGGGCGGAAACGCAGCACCAGATCGTCCGACTCGAAAAAGGTGCGGCAGAAATCGGTGAAGACGAACTTCAGGTCCTTGAAGCTCACGTTCTCGCCGATCCACAGGCCTTCGCACTGGTGGAACATGGGCGAGTGGGTGGCGTCGCTGTCGACCCGGTAGGTGCGGCCCGGCGCGATGACGCGGATCTCGGGCATGTCGCCGCTGAACAGGCCATCGGCCGACGCACCGGCCAGCGCCTTGTAACGCTTGACGTGCTGCACCGCATGGCGGATCTGCATGGGGCTGGTGTGCGTGCGCAGCAGGTTGGGCGCCTTGTCGGAGCCGCCTTCCACGTAAAAGGTGTCGTGCATGGAACGCGCCGGGTGGTCCTCGGGCGTGTTCAATGCGGTGAAGTTGAACCAGTCGGATTCGATCTCGGGACCGTCGGCCACCTCGAAGCCCATGGAGCCGAAAATGGCCTCGATGCGTTCCATCGTCAGGCTCACGGGGTGCAAACCACCGGTGCCACGTTGGCGACCGGGCAGGGTCACGTCCAGCGCCTCGGCCTGCAGTTGCCGTTGGAGTTCGGCCTCGGCCAGGGCCTGCCGACGCTCGTTCAGGGCTGCCTCGATGGCCTGCTTGGCCACGTTGATGGCCGCACCCCGGGTCTTCTTCTCTTCCACGCTGAGTGCCGCCATGCCCTTCATCAGCTCGGTCATGCGGCCGCTCTTGCCCAGGTACTGGGCCTTGGCGTTTTCCAGGTCGGCGGGGGCGGTGGCCTGCGCAAACAGCTCGCGCGCAGACTGCACCAAAGAATCGAGGTCGCTCATCTCAACGGTCCACGGTGGGAAATGAAAAAGGGCCAGTGCCGTACAGCGCTGGCCCCTCAAGTCGGGTATTTTCGCTCAGAAAAACCCGTGCTCCATCAAGCGGCCAGCTTGGCCTTGACCTGCGCGACGATGCTGCCGAAAGCAGCTTTGTCGTTGACGGCCAGATCGGCCAGCATCTTGCGGTCGATCTCGATGGCGGCCTTCTTCAGGCCGTTGGCGAACTGGCTGTAGGTCAGACCCAGTTCACGCACACCGGCGTTGATACGCGCGATCCACAGCTGACGGAACACGCGCTTCTTGGTGCGGCGGTCACGGTAGGCGTACTGGCCCGCCTTCATCACCGCCTGTTTGGCGATGCGGAAGACGTTGCCGCGGCGGCCACGGAAACCCTTGGCCAGCTTCAGAACTTTTTTGTGACGGGCACGTGCGGTGACACCACGTTTGACGCGAGGCATAGCTTACTCCTTGTTCGTCGCGTTGAATTACAGGCCAGCGAAGGGCAGCATCTGTGCCATGTGACCCATGTTGGTCTCATGCACATTCACCGCACCGCGCAGCTGGCGCTTGTTCTTGGTGGTCTTCTTGGTCAGGATGTGACGCTTGAAGGCTTGACCGCGCTTGACGGTGCCACCCGGACGAACGCGAAAACGCTTTTTCGCACTGCTCTTGGTCTTCATTTTGGGCATGACATGCTCCTTATGGTTTGTGCTCGTGAGGCGCCGTGAACCCAATCACGGTCTTGTTGGCCCCGAGCCACTTGGAGATACACAGGCGACCAACCCGTGCATCCCTGAAACGTCAGAACGCCTTCAGGCGGCCTGGACGGCCGGCACGCCTTCGGCGGCCGGTTTGCCCCCGCCCGCTTTCTTGCGGCCGGGTGCGATCATCATGATCATCTGGCGCCCTTCGAGTTTGGGGAATTGCTCCACCAGAATCGTGTCGCCCAGTTCATCGCGAATACGGTTCAGCAGGGCCATACCCAGTTCCTGGTGGGTAATCTCCCGGCCCCGGAACCGCAGCGTGACCTTGCACTTGTCGCCGTCTTCCAGGAAGCGGCGGATGTTGCGCATCTTGATCTGGTAATCGCCTTCGTCCGTGCCTGGACGGAACTTGATTTCCTTGACCTCGATGACCTTCTGCTTGGACTTCGCTTCCGCGGCCTTCTTCTGCTCGGCGTACTTGAACTTGCCGTAATCGATCAGGCGACACACCGGCGGCTTGGCCGTCGGCGCGATCTCCACCAGGTCCACATCCAGCTCACCGGCCATCCGCAACGCCTCCAGCGTGCTCACGATGCCAATGGCTTCGCCTTCGGGGCCCGTCAGACGGACTTCAGGAACATTGATCTCGCGGTTGAGGCGATGGGCGCGTTCCTCACGTTGACGGCGGTCGCGGAAATTGGGGGCGGTAGCGATGGTGAAATCCTCTGCTCAAAAAGCTGCCTGGCAGCCAAACCACTGCAAGGCAGCTTCCATGACGGGCGAGTTGAAGAGTTCAGGTGTCACGCCCTGGCGTCGATGTCCGAGCGGATGCGTTGGGCGAACTCCTCCAGGGACAACACCCCCAGGTCTTTGTTGCCACGCGCACGCACGGCAACCGCCCCGGCGGCTTTTTCTTTGTCTCCCACCACGAGGATGTAAGGCAGCTTTTGCAGCGAAAACTCCCGGATTTTATACGTGATTTTCTCGTTACGCAAATCCAACGCCACCCTAACGCCTTGATTTTCCAGTGTTTTGGCAATTTCGCGACAGTAATCGGCCTGCGAATCGGTGATGTTGAGCACCGCCACCTGCACCGGCGCCAGCCAGGTGGGCAGCGCGCCCGCGTGCTGTTCGATCAAAATGCCAATGAAGCGCTCCAGGCTGCCGACGATGGCGCGGTGCAGGATCACCGGGCGCTGGCGGCTGCCGTCTTCGGCCACGTACTCGGCATCGAGGCGCTCGCTCAGGTTGAAGTCCACCTGGATGGTGCCGCACTGCCATTCGCGGCCGATCGCGTCTTTCAGGGTGTATTCGATCTTGGGGCCGTAGAAGGCGCCGTCGCCTTCGGAGATCACGAACTCGCAACCGGCATGGCGCAGGCTGTCCATCAAGGCCTTTTCGGCCTTGTCCCACAGCTCGTCCGATCCAATGCGGGCCGCCGGCCGGGTGGACACCTTGTACAGGATGTTGCTGAAGCCGAAGTCGGCGTACACCTGCTTCAGCACCTTGGTGAAGGTGTCGCACTCGGCCAGGATCTGGTCTTCGGTGCAGAAGATGTGGCCATCGTCCTGGGTGAAGCCGCGCACCCGCATGATGCCGTGCAGGCCACCCGAGGGCTCATTGCGGTGGCACTGGCCGAACTCGCCGTAGCGCAGCGGCAGGTCACGGTAGCTCTTGATGCCCTGCTTGAAGATCAGGATGTGGCCGGGGCAGTTCATCGGCTTGAGCGCGTAGTCGCGCTTTTCCGATTCGGTCACGAACATGTTGTCGCGGTACTTGTCCCAGTGGCCGGTTTTCTCCCACAGCGTCTGGTCCAGGATCTGTGGGCCCTTGACCTCGTGGTAGCCGTTGTCGCGGTACACCTTGCGCATGTACTGCTCCACCTGCTGCCACACGGTCCAGCCCTTGGGGTGCCAGAACACCAGGCCGGGGGCGTGGTCGTCGATGTGGAACAGGTCGAGTTCGCGGCCCAGCTTGCGGTGGTCGCGTTTTTCGGCCTCCTCCAGCATGGTCAGGTAGTTCTGCAGGTCGTCCTTGCTGGCCCAGGCCGTGCCGTA
>JAUWAE010000333.1 GCA_030602185.1 Comamonadaceae bacterium | reverse complement strand
TCGAGCAGAAAGCTGTTGCGGCCACCGTCTTGCACATGGGCCAGCTTGAGGTAGAGCGACAGCGGGGTTTCGAGGTCGGCAAAGGCCTCGGCCGTCAATGGGATGCGGTTGTAGCCTTGACGGGCCAGGTCCTGGAATTCGGTTTCGGTGATCACGGGTGAGCCTCCTGCAGCTCAGCCCCGCGCGGCGCGGGGCGGTTCATTCCAAAAGGGCTTGCGACGGTGGCAAGCCGGGGCGCGGCATCGGGTGGCCTGCGCAACACACGGTCAATGCGAGCTGGCTGGCTTACGCCAGGGCCAAGCCCCCCGGCCGCGGTTGGCGGCCAGGCGTGCGGTGGGCGTGCCATAGGAAATGAACATGGCACAAAGTGTAGCAAACCTGTGCATGCGGCCAGACGGCCATCCGCACCGCGCGCACCCGGCGCGTGGACACGCGAGCGCCTATGATGGTGGGTTACCCAGATGTCCCCGCACACCGTGAACGACGACACCCCCGACGCCCGCACGCCCCAGGCCCCGCAGAGTGCGGGCACCTACCTGCGCGACGCCTGGCGCCAGCCCATGCTCAGCGTGCGCGGCGCGCGCACCCACAACCTCAAGAACATCGACCTCGACATCCCCAAGCACGCGCTGGTGGTCATCACGGGGCTGAGCGGTTCGGGCAAGTCCAGCCTGGCTTTCGACACGCTGTACGCCGAGGGCCAGCGCCGCTACGTGGAAAGCCTGAGCGCCTACGCGCGCCAGTTCCTGCAGCTCATGGACAAGCCGGATGTGGACCTGATCGAAGGACTGTCGCCCGCCATCAGCATCGAGCAGAAGGCCACCAGCCACAACCCGCGCTCCACCGTGGGCACGGTGACCGAAATCCACGACTACCTGCGCCTGCTGTTCGCCCGCGCCGGCACGCCGCACTGCCCCGAACACGACCTGCCACTGCAGGCCCAGACGGTGAGCCAGATGGTGGACCACGTGCTGGCCCTGCCGGAGGACACCAAGCTGATGGTGCTGGCGCCGATCGCGCGCGACCGCAAGGGCGAGTTTGCCGACACGCTGGCCGAGCTGCAGGCCCAGGGCTACGTGCGCTTTCGCTTGAACGGGCAAGTGCTGGACGCGGCGGACATGCCGGCGCTGAACAAGCAGGAAAAGCACGACCTGGACGTGGTGGTGGACCGGCTGAAGGTGCGCCCCGATGCGCAGCAGCGTCTGGCCGAAAGCTTCGAGGCCGCGCTGCGCCTGGCCAACGGCCGCGCGATTGCGCTGGAAATGGACAGCGGCACCGAGCACCTGTTCAGCGCGCGGTTTGCCTGCCCGCTGTGCAGCTACGCGCTGAGCGAGCTGGAACCGCGCCTGTTTTCGTTCAACTCGCCGGTGGGCGCCTGCCCCACCTGCGACGGCCTGGGCCACACCGAGGTGTTCGACCCGGCGCGCGTGGTCGCCTTCCCCACGCTGAGCCTGGCCAGCGGCGCCATCAAGGGCTGGGACCGGCGCAACGGCTACTACTTTGC
>JAUWAE010000165.1 GCA_030602185.1 Comamonadaceae bacterium | reverse complement strand
CGCCTGGGCCGAAGCCGAGGCGCTGCGGCCGCCCTGCATCCTGCCCGAACACTTTATGGACGGCGAGTACCGCGCCATGTGCTACCCCGGCGACGAACGCCACAGCGTGCGCGAGCGCGCCCTGCCGGGCCCCACCCGGCTGCGGCTGGTGCAGCGCCGCTTCGAGCCCTTCGACGGCTTCGAGGGCTGGTTCCGGTGAACGCGGCGCCCCTGCCCGTGCCGTCGGCCGCGTTCATGCTCGAGCGGGTGTCGCACCTGGTCGCGCTGGGCTTTGGCGCCGGGTTGAGCCGCCGGGCACCGGGCACCGTGGGCACGCTGTGGGCCTGGGCCGCCTTCCTGGTGATCGACGCACTGTGGCGGCCGTCCGACCTGGCCTGGGCCGTGCTCATCGGCGCCGGCCTGCTGGTGGGCTGGTGGGCCAGCGTGCGCACCGCCGAACGCAGTGGCATCGCCGATCCCGGCTTCGTGGTGATCGACGAGATCGTTGCCTTCTGGCTCGTGCTGTGGCTGGCCATGCCCATGGGCCTGCTGGGCCAGGCGGTGGCGTTCGCCCTGTTCCGCTACTTCGATGCCGCCAAGCCCGGCCCGGTGCGCTGGGCCGACCAGGTCTTCAAAGGCAGCGGCTGGCGCGGTGGCTGGGGCATCATGTTCGACGACCTGGTGGCCGCGTTCTGCACCCTGCTGGTCATGGCGTTGTGGCGCTTCTGGTGACCCTGGAGCCCCCATGCTGACCACCGCCCCCGACCTGCTTGCCCTTGCTGGCCGCCTGGCCACCGCCTTGACCCAGCGCGGGTGGATGCTGACCACGGCCGAAAGCTGCACCGGTGGCCTCATCGCCGCCACGTGCACCGGCCTGAGCGGCTCCAGCGACTGGCTGGAGCGGGGGTTTGTCACCTACTCCAACGCAGCCAAAACCGAATTGCTGGGCGTGCCTGCGGCCCTGATCGACATCCACGGTGCCGTCAGCGAACCCGTGGCCCGCGCCATGGCCCTCGGGGCCCTGGCCCATGCCCGGGCGCAACTGGCGGTGGCGGTGACGGGCGTGGCCGGGCCCACCGGCGGCAGCCCCGACAAACCGGTCGGCACCGTCTGGTTCGGTTGGGCCATGGGCGGCCAGGCCTGGACCGAGGGATGCCGTTTCGATGGCGACCGCGACGCCGTGCGCGCCCAGACGGTGCACCATGCCCTGGACGGCTGCCTGAAGCGCCTGGCCAGTTTCCACCTCCACCCCGGGAGTGCCGCATGAATAAACGCGATTTCCTGGCTGGCACGGCGCTGGCCACCGCTTGGCCATTGGTCCAGGCGAGCAACGAGCGCCCCCGCCGAGGTGCCTCGGCCGGCCCCGCCGTGCTGACCATCGGCGGTGACATCGGGCAGCCCAACCGCGGCCCGCTGGACCCGCAGCTCGAGCAGATGATGGTCAAGCACGGGGTGCGCTTCACCCAGGCCCACGCCCTGACGGCCGAGCGCTTGCACCGCCTGCCGGCGGTCACCATCCGCCCGACGTTGGAATACGACCAGAAGCCCCATGCCCTGACCGGTCCCCTGCTCACCACGGTGCTGGCAGAAGCCGGTGTGTCGGCGCAGGCGGCGGTGCAGGTGGGCTTGCGCGCCGTGGACGGTTACCGCGTGGCGTTGAGTCTGGCCGATGCGCGGAGCTACCGCATGATCGTGGCCACCCACCTGGACGGCCAGCCCCTAAGCCTGGGGGGACTCGGGCCGCAATGGGCGGTTTACGACCCCGAGACCATCCCCGCGTTCAAGGACAAGTCGCTGTCCGAGCGCTTTGCGCTGTGCCCCTGGGGGCTGTACTACATCGACGTGACCAGGGCCTGAACCAGGGCCCCGGACGGTCTCAGGCGCCGCAGCACTTCTTGTACTTCTTCCCGCTGCCGCACGGGCAGGGGTCGTTGCGGCCGGGCTCGCTGCCCTTGACCACCTGCTCCACGCGGGGGCCGATGTTCTTCCACAGGTCGCGCAGGTCGTACACCGCCCAGATGGCTTCGCCGTAGGCGTTGAGGCGCTCCTGGCTGACGCTGGGCGGGCTGTCTTCGCCGAACATGCTGATGGTCGGTTCGCCGTCGTCGTCCTCAGTCATGATGACCATGCGCTCCAGCGCGTCTTCCAGCCAGCCGGCGGCTTCCTTGTCGCGCGGCGGGGCCCATTCCTCGGGCCAGGTTTCCACCGCGTACATGAAGCCCAGCGCCCAGACCTGCGCGAACGACGGCAGCTCTTCGTCGCCCAGCTCGTCCTGCATGGCGGCGCGTTCTTCGTCGGTCATGGCGGCCACGGCACCGCGCACGTCCACCACCTCGGGGGCGTAGGCGCGTTCGTCGTCCAGGCTGTCCACCGGCGCGTCCAGGGCGGTGGCCACCTCGTTCCAGCGGCGGCTCCACAGCGTCAGGAACTGCTCGTACTGCTCGGGGCTGGCGAACAGCGACGGGCCAAAGCTGCCGGTGGCCGGGTCGCTCAGCAGCGCCCCGAAGTATTCGTCGGCCGGGATGGCGCGGCGGCAGCAGATGAGCGCGGCCATGAAGCCTTCGCAGAACTCCCATTGCGGCACCTCGTCCAGCCGCTCGCGCAGGTCGTCGAGGATCTGGTCAAGGGCGTCGTAGTCGTCGTCGCTCAGGGCGGTGGGGGTGGCGGTCGTGTTCATGCCGGCAGTGTAGCGGCAGGCCGTGACAGGGCGGGTGGCGGCGCCTGTTGGTTCAGAGCGACACCGCCGTTTGGCGCTGCAGGAGTTGGGCCAGAATGGTTGCCGTACAGCCCATCGGCTGCCTGCCCATCCAGAGGCCCCCATGCCCATCTTTGCCACGACGGTGTTCCTCTCAGCGTTCCTGCTGTTCCAGATCCAACCCATCGTCGCCAAGATGATCTTGCCGTGGTTTGGCGGGGCGTCGTCGGTCTGGAGCGTGTGCCTGGTGTTTTTCCAGGCGGAGTTGCTGCTGGGCTATGCCTACGTGCACTGGATGCACGAGAAGTTGCAGGCCCACCGGCAGATGGTGCTGCACGGTGCCCTGTTGCTGCTGAGCCTGCTGACCTTGCCGGTGGTGGCCAACCCGGCCTGGCTGGACGCGTTGCCGCAATCCCCCAGCCTGTCGGTGCTGCTGGTGCTGGCCACCACGGTGGGGGCGCCCTACCTGCTGCTGTCCACCACCGGCCCGCTGATGCAGGCCTGGTACGCCCGCTCCAGCCTGTACGCCACGTCCCGGGTGCAACCCTACCGGCTGTATGCGCTGTCCAACCTCGCGTCCATGCTGGGCCTGCTCACTTACCCGGTGCTGGTGGAGCCCTTGCTGGACCTGCGCCCGCAGGCGCTGGTGTGGTCCACCGGCTACGCGGTGTTCGTGGCGGCCTGCCTGGCCACGGCGGCCGTCACCTGGCGCGGCCTGCACCGCGCGTCCGACGCCGCCGGCGGCAGCGAGCCCGCGCCACGCCCGTCGTGGGCCGAATGCCTGCTGTGGGTGGGGCTGGCGGCCACGGCCACGGTGCTGTTGCTGTCCATCACCCGCCACCTCACGCAGGACGTGGCGCCGGTGCCCTTCCTGTGGGTGCTGCCGCTGAGCCTGTACCTGCTGAGCTTCATCCTGTGCTTCGACGCCCCGCGTTACTACGTCCGCCCCGCCTTCCTGGGGGCACTGCCGCTGGCCTTGCTGGCGCTCGACCAGGTGATGGACGCCGGCATGGAGGTGCTGTGGCTGATCGTGCTGCTGTGCGGCGCGCTGTTCGTGTTCTGCATGGTCTGCCACGGTGAATTGGTGCGGCGCAAGCCGCCCGTGCGCCACCTCACGCTGTTCTACCTGATGCTGTCGATCGGCGGTGCGCTGGGCGGGGCCTTCGTGGGCCTGTTGGCGCCGGCGGTGTTCAATGCCTATTACGAACTGCCCATCGGGCTGTTCGCCTGCGCGGCCCTGGTGACGGTGGTGCTGTGGCCGTCGCTGCAGCGGCACTGGCGCGTGCTGTTGTTGCTGGCACTGCTGGCTTACGGCGCGCGGCTGGTGGACATTTCGCGCAGCTACGTGCAGGGCTACCAGGCCGTGATGCGCAACTTCTACAGCCAGCTGCGGGTGGACGAGTCCACCGACGCGGTGGGCCCGGTGCGCAGCATGCTGCACGGGCGCATCAACCACGGCGAGCAGTACCTGGAGGAGCCGCACCGCCGCCAGCCCACCGCGTACTACTGCGAGCTGTCGGGCATTGGCCGGGCCATCCGCAGCCTGCCGCAGGACCGGCCCCTGCGACTGGGCGTGGTGGGCCTGGGCACCGGCACGCTGGCCGCCTACGGCCGCCCTGGCGACGTGATGCGCATCTACGAAATCAACGACCAGGTGCTGAGCCTGGCGCGCAGCCACTTCACCTACCTGCAGGACAGCGGCGCCACCATCAAAACCGCGCTGGGCGACGGCCGGCTGGTGCTGGAGGCGGACCCGCCCCAGGGCTTTGATCTGCTGGCCATGGACGCCTTCTCGGGCGACTCCATCCCCACCCACCTGCTCACGCTGGAGGCCCTGCGCGGCTACCTGCGCCACCTGGCGCCGCAGGGCCTGCTGGCGGTGCACATCACCAACCGCTACCTGGACCTGGAGCCGGTGATGGCGACCGCCGCGCAGGCGCTGGGCCGGGTGGCCGTGGCCTACCCGCTGCGCCCGCCCGAGGGCGACCTGTACTGCCGAAGCTCCACCTGGGTGCTGCTGATGACGCCCGAGCAGGCGGCGCAGCTGCCACCGGTGCTGGCCGGCGGCAAGCCGCTGACCGCCCCGGCCGGCTTCCGCCCGTGGACCGACAGCTTTTCCAACCTGCTGGGCATTTTGAAGGACTGAGCGGCGCCCCAAGGTCGGCAGGGGGCGCTAGACTGTCCTGACCATGTCCGACCCTTCGCACGATCCCTCACCCGCCCCGTCCCCCGGGCACCTGGCCGCTGCCGCCGCGTCGGCGTTCTATGGTGCGCCGGTGGCCCAGCGCCTGGCCCCGTCAGACCTGCGCCGGCGCGTGGCGCCCGACACGCTGGGTTTTGCTTCCACCGCCGAACTGGCGCAGGAACCGCTGCCGTGGATTGGGCAGGAGCGGGCACACACCGCGGCGCGCTTTGGCCTAGGACTGGACCAGCCCTCGTACCACCTGTTCGTGCTGGGTGACGTGGGCACCGGTCGCTCCACCCTGTTGCGCCAGGCCATGGAGACCGCCGCCGCCCAGCGCCCGGTGCCGCCCGACCTGTGCTACCTGCACAACTTCGAGACGCCCGAGCGCCCGCGCGCCCTGCGCCTGCCGGCGGGACAGGGCCGTGAGCTGCGCCAGCTCATGCAGACCTTCGCCCGCACGCTGCATGACGACAGTCCCAAGCGCTTTGCCGAGCCCGATTTCAAGGCCGAAGTCGATGCGCTGGAAAAGCGCTACAGCGACCAGGAATCTGCCGCCTACCTGGCGCTGTCGGCCTTTGCCGAGGCGCGCGGTTTTGCCCTGCGCCGCGAAAGCGGCCAGCTCATCTT
>JAUWAE010000296.1 GCA_030602185.1 Comamonadaceae bacterium | reverse complement strand
GTTCGGCCTTGGCCTTGGGACCTTCGACGCGGAACTGCTCGAAGCGGTGCGCCACCTTGACCTGCAGCGCCGCCTCGATGGTGCGGATGTGGGCGTCCATGGGGCCGCACAGGTGCGACATGCGCAGGTTGTCGGGCGGGGAGAAGGTATGGCGAAGAATCAAACCGATAATCCGAAAAAAGGAATCCCTCAATGATAGGCAAGTTGACCGGCACGCTGCTGGAAAAGAACCCACCGCAAATCCTGATTGACTGCCACGGCGTGGGCTACGAAGTGGACGTGCCCATGAGCACGTTCTACAACCTGCCGGCCAGCGGCGAGAAGGTGGCGCTGCTGACGCACTTCGTGGTGCGCGAGGACGCGCAGATCCTCTACGGCTTTGCCACGCCGTCTGAACGTGAGACCTTTCGTCAATTGATCAAGATCTCTGGCGTGGGGCCGCGCACGGCGCTGGGCATTCTGTCGGGGCTGAGCGTGCAGGATCTGGCACAGGCGGTGACGGCGCAGGAGGTGGGGCGGCTGGTGAAGGTGCCGGGCATTGGCAAAAAGACGGCCGAGCGCCTGTTGCTGGAGCTCAAGGGCAAGATCGGGGCCGACCTGGGGCCGGTGGGCGGTGCGGCGCACAGCGATGCGCACCACGACATCCAGCAGGCCTTGCTGGCGCTGGGGTACAACGACAAGGAAGCCGCAGCGGCGCTGAAGGCCCTGCCGGCCGAGGTGGGCGTGAGTGAAGGCATCAAGCTGGCGCTGAAGGCGCTGGCCAAATAAGGGGCGCTGGTAAAAGGTACATATGGCGATCGAAACCGACGACTT
This sequence comes from Comamonadaceae bacterium, assembly GCA_030602185.1. GTDB lineage: Bacteria > Pseudomonadota > Gammaproteobacteria > Burkholderiales > Burkholderiaceae_C > JAUWAE01. The sequence goes on along the minus strand of JAUWAE010000296.1, from coordinate 1,278 downwards.
TGCCCCGGCGCCCAAGCGCATGGTGTCTGCCGTGCCCGAAAGCAGCCGCGAGGAGGCGCTGGAGCGTGCCCTGCGGCCCAAGGGGCTGACCGAGTACGTGGGCCAGGCCAAGGTGCGCGAGCAGCTGGAAATCTTCATCGGCGCGGCCAAGAAGCGCCAGGAAGCGCTCGACCACGTGCTGCTGTTCGGCCCGCCGGGGTTGGGCAAAACCACGTTGTCGCACATCATCGCGCACGAACTGGGCGTCAACTTGCGCCAAACCAGCGGTCCGGTGCTGGAAAAGCCCAAAGACCTGGCCGCCCTGCTGACCAATCTGGAGCCCAACGACGTCCTGTTCATCGACGAGATCCACCGGCTGTCGCCCGTGGTGGAGGAAATCCTCTACCCCGCGCTGGAGGACTACCAGATCGACATCATGATCGGCGAGGGGCCGGCGGCGCGCAGCATCAAGCTGGACCTGCAGCCCTTCACCCTGGTGGGGGCCACCACCCGCGCCGGCATGCTGACCAACCCGCTGCGCGACCGTTTCGGCATCGTCGGGCGGCTGGAGTTCTACACGCCCGAGGAACTGGCCCGCATCGTCAAGCGCAGTGCCGGGCTGCTGGGCGCGCCGATCGAGCCCGACGCGTCGTTCGAGGTGGCGCGGCGCTCGCGCGGCACCCCGCGCATTGCCAACCGCCTGCTGCGCCGGGTGCGCGACTACGCCGAGGTGAAGGGCACGGGCACCATCACCCTGGACATGGCCAACCGCGCGCTGGCCATGCTGGACGTGGACCCGGTGGGTTTCGACCTGATGGACCGCAAGCTGCTGGAAGCGGTGATCCACAAGTTCGATGGTGGCCCGGTGGGACTGGACAACATCGCGGCCAGCATCGGCGAGGAGCGCGACACCATCGAGGACGTGATCGAGCCCTACCTGATCCAGCAAGGCTACTTGCAGCGCACGCCGCGCGGGCGCGTGGCCACGCTGGCGGCGTTCCGGCACCTGGGGCTGCAGCCGCCGCAGGTGGCGCCCGGCCTGTTCGGCAGCACCGAAGCCTGAGCTCGGCTAGGCGGCGGCCGTTTCGTCGCGGGCGTCGGCGTCGAGGTGGGTCGTGTCGGCCCAGCCCACCAGCGTCAGGCCGTCGGGGGTCCACAGCACGCGGTTGATGGCGGCGTTCGCCAGCACCCAGGTGCGGGGCGCCTGCAGTTCCAGGCCGGTGGCCAGGCGGTAGAGGATGTCCAGCACGCCGCCATGCGCGACCACGGCGATCTGCTCGCCCACGTGCTGCGCGGCCA
>JAUWAE010000123.1 GCA_030602185.1 Comamonadaceae bacterium | reverse complement strand
CAGCAGGATGTTGGGCGTGCCAGCGGCCATGATGACTGGCTTGTTGTGCGACGGGTTGAGCTGACGGAAGTCGCGCTCGCTCACGTCGGCCAGTTGAGCGACGAGGGCCACGTCGATGTCGCGGTCGATGCCAACGGTGTCGAAGAAAGGGTGGTTGCCGATTTTGGGCAGGGCCACGCCGTAGCGCTCAGAGGCGCGGACGATGTTCTTGACCGCCTGCAACTTGGGCACGTACTGCCGTGTTTCCTCGGGCATGCGCAGGTCTTCGTAGCCGGTTGGCAGGCCGGCGTTGCGGTTGCGCTGGATGGCCCGCATCACGTTGCCTTCGCCCCAGTTGTACGCGGCCAGCGCCAGGTGCCAGTCACCGAACATGCGGTGCAGGCGTTCAAGGTAGTCGAGTGCGGCGCGGGTGGAGGCCAGCACGTCGCGCCGGTCGTCACGAAACGCGTTCTGTTTCAGGTCGAAATAGCGTCCGGTGGCTGGCATGAACTGCCACATGCCGGCCGCCTTGGCGTGCGAGACGGCCTGGGGGTTGAAGGCACTCTCGATGAAGGGCAGCAGCGCGAGTTCCAGGGGCAGGTTACGGCGCTCCAGTTCCTCGACGACGTGGAACAGGTACTTGCTGCCGCGCTCCGTCATGCGCTGGATGTAGTCGGGCCGGCTGGCGTACCACTGCTCCTGGCTGCGCACCAGGGAGTTGTCCAGGTCGGCCATGGTGTAGCCACGGCGGATGCGCTCCCACAGGTCTTTGGGCGCCTCCAGGGTGGCCACGGCGGGTACGGACGGTGCCGCGGACTCGACCGACAGGCTCTGCAAGGGCCCGTTTGGCACCAGTGCCGGTTGCCGTGAGGTGGATCGTTTCGCGACCTCCGAGGTCACGCGTGGAGCTGGGGTGTCCGGTTCGCTGTGCGAGGCGCTGGGGGGCAGTGTGGTGCAGGCACTGGTCAGGAGCGCGCCGATCAGGGGCACAGAGAGTGGTAATAGCTTCATCAAAAGGCGCTCAGGTCGAGACTATCTTGAGGATTATCGACCATGCAGCGCCAAGACCGAAGTTCAGCGGAACCCGTCTTTCCAGCGCCGCAGGGCGGCGAACAGCGACACCGGGTCGCTCGCGCCCGGCTCTTGTTGGTGGATGGCTTGGGCGACCTGAGGTTCCCGCACCCGAAGGAATGGGTTGATGGCACGCTCACGTTCGACCGTGCTGGGCAGCGTCGGCTGGCCGTGCTCACGCAGTGCCCGGCAATGGCGCTGGTAGGCCTGCAGCGCCGTGTTGGCGGGTTCGACGGCCAGCGCAAAGCGCAGGTTGCTCAGGGTGTATTCGTGCGTGCAGCAGACCCGGGTGGCACCCGGGAGGGCCGATAGGCGGTCCAGCGAATCCAGCATTTGCGCCGGGGTCCCCTCGAACAGCCGCCCACAGCCACCGGAGAACAGGGTGTCGCCACAGAACAGCAGTGGGGTGCCCTCCCAGTCGGCGCAGTAGTAGGCGATGTGACCGGCCGTGTGCCCAGGCACCTCCAGCACGTCGAAGGTGCGGCCGAGCAGCTCAATGCGGTCGCCGGCCGACAGGCGTTGCACAGGCTCCGGCAGCACTTCGTAGGCGGGGCCCACCACGCGGGCCCCATGGGCTTCGCGCAACGCCGCCACGCCGCCGGTGTGGTCGGCATGGTGGTGGGTGAGCAGGATGCCGCTGAGCTTCAGGCCTTCCTGGGCGAGCCACGTCTCGACCGGCGCGGGGTCGCCGGGGTCGACCACCCAGGCGTCCTGACCGTCGTGCAGGGCCCAGATGTAGTTGTCGGCGAAGGCGGGCAGGGCATGTAGGATAGGCATCCCATGATCTTAGTCGCGCCCGCTGCCTCTGTGTTGGACCGCTTCATCGACGCTCTGTGGCTGGAGGATGGGTTGTCGCGCAACACGCTGGACGCGTACCGCAGCGACCTGGCCCAGCTGCAGCTCTGGTTGCAGGACACGGGTTCGCAGGGGCGGCGCGCCGGGCAGCCGCCCTTGGCCTTGTGCGAAGTGGGCGAGGCCGAGCTGCTGGCTTACATGGCCACCCGCCTGCCCGGCAGCCGCGCCACCAGCAGCAACCGGCGCCTGACCGTGTTCAAGCGCTTCTTTCGCTGGGCCTTGCGCGAGGGGCTGGTCGCCGCCGACCCGACGCTCAAACTGCTGTCGGCCAAGCGGCTGCAGCGGGTGCCCAAAATCCTCAGCGAGGCCCAGGTGGAGCAGTTGCTGCGCGCGCCCGACGTGGACACCCCGCTGGGCTTGCGCGACCGGGCGATGCTGGAGCTGATGTACGCCAGCGGCCTGCGGGTGAGCGAGCTGCTGGGCCTGCGCACGTTCGAGGTCAGCCTGTCGGATCAGGTGCTGCGGGCGCAGGGCAAGGGCGACAAAGAGCGCCTGCTGCCCTTCGGCGACGAGGCCGATGGCTGGCTGCGGCGCTACCTGGCCGAGGCCCGGCCGGCCATCCTGGCAGGTCAGCAGACCCAGGACCTGTTCGTGACCGCACGCGGGGCTCGCATGACGCGGGTGATGTTCTGGACGCTAGTGAAAAAGTACGCCCGCCTGGCCGGTGTGACAGCACCCCTGTCGCCACACACGCTGCGCCACGCCTTCGCCACCCACCTGCTCAACCACGGTGCCGACCTGCGGGCGGTGCAACTGCTGCTGGGCCACGCCGACATTTCCACCACCACCATCTACACCCACGTGGCGCGTGAGCGCCTGCGGCAGCTGCACGCCCGCCACCACCCCAGGGGCTGAAGGGCTCAGGCGCCCAGCAGGTAGTCGAGCTCGGCCTGGCTGAAGCCGGCGCGGCGCCGTGCCTCGTCGTTGAACGGAGGGCGTAGGCGCGGTGCGCTGTGCAGCCGTGCCAGGTGCCGGTAATGGGCCACTGGCTCCAGCCCCTGGCGTTCGCACAGCCAACGGTACCAGTGGTTGCCAATGGCCACGTGGCCCACCTCGTCGCGCAGGATGATGTCGAGCAGGCCAATGGCCTCCAGCGCGTCGGCGGTGCCCACCTTGCGCAGTTTGGCCTGGATCAGGGGGGTGGCGTCGAGTCCGCGGGCTTCGAGCGTGCGCGGCACCAGCGCCATGCGGGCGGTGGGGTCGTGGGCGGTTTTTTCGCACATGGCCCAGAGCCCGTCGTGGGCGTCGAACGCGCCGTAGTCCCAGGCTGGGGTGTTGTCCGCCGCCAGGCGCTGCAGGTGCGCCCTCAGCAGCCCGAAGTGGTAGGCCTCTTCCGCGGCCACGCGCAGCCAGTCGTCGTAGAACGCGGCCGGCATGCCGGGAAATCGCCACACCGCGTCCAGCGCCAGGTTGATGGCGTTGAACTCGATGTGGCAGATGGCGTGGACCAGTGCGGCTCGGCCTTCCAGCGTGAAGGGCGAGCGTTGCGGCACCGCGGCCGGGTCCACCAGTCGGGGGCGGGGCGGCCGGCCCGGCACCTGCTGCTGCACCAAGGCGGCGATGCTGGGGTCGGCGGTCAGGTCGGTGGCCGTGTCCAGGGCCAGTTCGGCGCGTCGTTCGAACAGTTCTCGCACCCGCTGGCACTTCTCGGCCGGGTCGGCGCACACCAGCAGGTCCAGCGCAGCGCGGCGCAATTCGGGGTGGATGAGGCGGGTGGGCGCTTGCATCCTTACAATTCTAGAGATGAGCATTTACCAACTCGACGATGACGTGCCCCTGGTGCCCGACAGCGCCTTTGTGGCGGACAGTGCCCAGGTCATGGGCCATGTGACCCTGGGGGAGGACAGCAGCGTGTGGTTCGGCGCCGTCCTGCGCGGCGACACCGAGACCATCACCGTGGGGGCGGGCAGCAACATCCAGGACGGTAGCGTGCTGCACGCCGACTACGGCCAGCCGCTGGTGATTGGCGAGCGGGTGACGGTGGGCCACCAGGTGATGCTGCACGGCTGCACCATTGGCGATGAGTCGCTCATCGGCATCGGGGCGGTGGTGCTCAACGGCGCCAAGATCGGCAAGCACTGCCTGGTGGGTGCGCGTGCGCTGGTGACCGAGGGCAAGGAGTTCCCGGACGGCTCGATGATCCTGGGCAGCCCGGCCAAGGTGGTGCGTCAGCTCACGCCGGAGCAGATCGAGGGCCTGCGCCGCAGCGCCGAGCATTACATCGACAACGCCCGCCGTTACCGGGCGGGCCTGAAGAAGCTGGGCTGAGGGGCGCACGTGTCTGAACTGCACAAGTTTTTGTTTGAGGGCCTGCCGGTGCGCGGCATGCTGGTGCGCCTGACCGACGGCTGGCAGGAGGTGTTGCAGCGCCACCGCCAGGCCGGCGGCTACCCCGCTGCGGTGACCGAACTGCTGGGCGAGATGTCGGCCGCCGCGGTGTTGATGCAGGGCAACATCAAGTTCAACGGATCGCTCATCCTGCAGGTGTTTGGCGATGGACCGGTCAAGCTCGCGGTGGCAGAGGTGCAGCCGGACTTCGGTTTTCGTGCCACCGCCAAGGTGACCGGCGAGGTGGCCGAGGGCGTGCCGCTGAGCCACCTGGTGAACGTGAACAACCAGGGGCGCTGCGCCATCACCCTCGACCCCAAAGACCGCCTGCCCGGGCAGCAACCCTACCAGGGCGTGGTGCCGCTGTACGGCGACCGCGGCGAGCGGCTGGAGCACGTGAGCGAGGTGCTGGAGCACTACATGCTGCAGAGCGAGCAGCTCGACACCAAGCTGGTGCTGGCGGCCAACGACCACCTGGCAGCCGGCCTGCTGATCCAGCGCCTGCCGGCCACCGGCGAGGCCAACCTCTCGGGCACGGCCGCCGCGCAGGCGCGCGAAGACGCCATCGGCCTCAACGAGGACTACAACCGCATCGCCATGCTGGCGGCCAGCCTGAAGCGCGAGGAACTGCTGACGCTGGATGCGGACACCATCCTGCACCGCCTGTTCTGGCAGGAGCCGATCCAGCGTTTCGAGGCGGCGACGGGGGCGGTGCAGCCCCACTTCCATTGCACCTGCTCGCGCGAGCGCGTGGCGGCCATGTTGCAGGGTCTGGGTACGGCGGAGATCGAGTCGGTCCTGGCCGAGCGCGGCCAGGTGGAGGTGGGGTGCGACTTCTGCGGCATGCAGTACCGCTTCGATCCTGTGGATGCGGCGCAGCTGTTCCTGTCGCAGCAGCGCCAGCCACCCGGCAGCAACCAGGTGCAGTAAAGCCCGGCGAGCCCGTTCAGGAGCCAGGTGCCGGCGGCCGCTGGGCGAGCAGGTCCTGGAACAGGCGGTGCTCGCAAGCCGGGTCGCTGCAACCGTCGCAGGGCCAGGGGTTGTAGAGCCGCCGCGCGGGTGTCGGGGCCAGGCCCATCAGGCGGCGCAGGGCAAGGCCGTGCGAGCCTTGATCTGGCCACAGCGTCTGGTAGGGGATGCCAGCGCTTTGCAGCGCTTGCCGCCAGGCGTCTTCCCGTTGCAAGGCAGCCGCTTCGTGGCCGTTGGCCTCGGGGGCCAGCAACACCACGCGGGGGAGCTCAGACCGGCCGTTCCAGGCGCCCAGCAGGGCCTGGGGGGTGTCGGGCCGAAAGACGTGCAGGTCCTGAAGTGCCGCTTCCTGCGCTGCCGCGGTGAGGCACACCCACCAAGTTGCGCTGGTCGTCGTGTCCGGGCTCACTGGGCAGGCGGGGCGGGCCGCTGGATCTGGACGAAGATCTCGTTGGGCCTGACCATGCCGAGCTCGTGGCGGGCCATTTCCTCGACCATGTCCAGCCCTTCGCGCAGGTCCCGCACCTCGTTGGCCAGCTGTTCGTTGCGTTGCCGGGCGGCGGCGTTGGCCTCGTCCTGCACGCGCAGTTCCTCGCGCAGGGCGTTGACCTGCGGCACGCTGCCGCGCCCCCACCAGAGCTGGCCGTGGACCACGCCCAGCAGCACCAGCAGCAGCACCGCGACCAGTCGGGCGTTCATCGGGTGGGGTACAAACCGTTTCAGCGCAGGTTGTAGAACGCGTCGCGGCCGGGGTAGCTGGCCACGTCGCCCAGGTCTTCTTCGATGCGCAGCAGCTGGTTGTACTTGGCCATGCGGTCGGAGCGGCTCATGGAGCCAGTCTTGATCTGCAGCGCGTTCAGGCCCACGGCGATGTCGGCGATGGTGCTGTCTTCGGTTTCGCCCGAACGGTGGCTGATGACGGCGGTGTAGCCGGCGCGCTTGGCCATTTCTATGGCCTCGAAGGTCTCGGTGAGGGTGCCGATCTGGTTGATCTTGATGAGGATCGAGTTGGCGATGCCCTTCTTGATGCCTTCCTTGAAGATCTTGGTGTTGGTCACGAACAGGTCGTCACCCACCAGCTGCACCTTCTTGCCCAGCACGTCGGTCAGGTGCTTCCAGCCGTCCCAGTCGCCTTCGCCCATGGCGTCTTCGATGGAGATGATGGGGTACTTGTCGCACCAGGTGGCCAGGATGTTGGTCCACTCGGCGGCGTTCAGCACCAGGCCTTCGCCTTCGAGGTGGTAGACCTTGGAGCCGTCCGGGCCGTCCTTGCAGAACTCGCTGGCGGCGCAGTCCAGGCCCAGGGCGATCTGCTCGCCCGCCACGTAGCCGGCCTTGTCGATGGCTTCCAGGATGAGCTGGATCGCCGCTTCGTGGTTGGCCACGGAGGGGGCGAAGCCGCCTTCGTCGCCCACGGCGGTGCTCATGCCCTTGTCGTGGATGATTTTCTTGAGGGCGTGGAACACCTCGGCACCCCAGCGGATGGCTTCGCGGAACGACGGCGCCCCGACCGGCAGGATCATGAACTCCTGGATGTCGAGGTTGTTGTTGGCATGCGCGCCGCCGTTGATGACGTTCATCATCGGCACGGGCATCTGCATGCTGGTGCTGCCGCCGAAGTAGCGGTACAGCGGCAGGCCGGCTTCTTCGGCGGCCGCGCGGGCCACAGCCATCGAGACGGCCAGCATGGCGTTGGCGCCCAGGCGGCCTTTGTTCTCGGTGCCGTCGAGGTCGATCAGGGTCTTGTCCAGGAAGGCCTGCTCGGAGGCGTCGAGGCCCAGCACGGCTTCGCTGATTTCGGTGTTGATGTTCTCCACCGCCTTGAGCACGCCTTTGCCCAGGTAGCGGGACTTGTCGCCGTCGCGCAGCTCGATGGCTTCGCGGCTGCCGGTGGAGGCACCGGACGGGACGGCCGCGCGGCCCATGACGCCGCTTTCCAGCAGCACGTCACATTCCACGGTGGGGTTGCCACGGCTGTCCAGCACTTCGCGGCCGACGATATCAACGATTGCGCTCATGTTTGCCTTTCGAAAATTGAATGTAAGCGGTACGGGTCAGAACACGGGCTCGGCCACGCCTTCGACCAGGATCATGTTGAAGAATTGGGTGGCCCCTTCGCGCTGGGCGCGGGCCTGGCGGTACATCTCGCCGTCGTAAAACGCCTTGGCCTGTTCGTAGCTGGGAAAACGCAGCATGGCCACACGCGCGGGTGTCCAGTCGCCTTCCAGCACTTCGAAACGGCCGCCGCGTACCAGGTACTCGCCGCCAGCCGCTTTCACGGCCGCCGGCGCCTCGGCCATGTACTTTTTGTACTGCTCGAGGTCGGCGATCTGCATGTCGACGATGAGGTAGGCGCTGGGCATGGCGGGTTCAGGCGTTGAAGTGGTTTTCGAGGAAGCCGCTGCGTTTGGTGACCTGGTCGAGTTGCACCAGGGTTTCCAGCAGCGCCTTCATGTGCTTGAGGGGCACCGCATTCGGGCCGTCGGACCAGGCCTCGGCTGGCTTGGGGTGGGTTTCCATGAACAG
>JAUWAE010000230.1 GCA_030602185.1 Comamonadaceae bacterium | reverse complement strand
TTCTGGTCGGTGCCGCCCAGTTCCAGGTCGGCCTTCAACGCCACCGAGTCGTAGCCCTGCATCAGCGGGTACAGGAATTCGTGCACGCTGATCGGCGTGCCAGCGGTGAAGCGCTGGTGGAAGTCGTTGCGCTCCATCATGCGCGCCACGGTGTACTTGGCGGCCAGCTGGATCATGCCCATGCTGCCCAGCGGCAGACACCACTCGCTGTTGTAGCGGATCTCGGTTTTGGCTGGATCCAGCACCAGACTGGCCTGCTTGTAGTAAGTCTCGGCGTTGGCCTTGATCTGCTCGGGCGTGAGCGGCGGGCGCGTGCTGTTGCGGCCCGAGGGGTCGCCGATCAGGCTGGTGAAGTCGCCGATCAGAAAGATCACCTGGTGGCCCAGGTCCTGCAGCTGGCGCATCTTGTTGAGCACCACCGTGTGGCCGATGTGGATGTCGGGCGCGGTCGGGTCCAGCCCCAGCTTGATGCGCAACGGCTGGCCGGAGGCTTCGCTCTTTTGCAGCTTGCGCACCCAGTCGGCCTCCGGAATGAGCTCCTCACAGCCCCGGCGAGTGACCGCGAGCGCGTGCGCGACCGCGTCGGACAAGGGGGCCGCCGGCGCCTGGGCGGAGGTGTGAGGGTGATCGTTCATAAGGGTTATTCCAGATGCGTTGCAACAGACAGCCGGTACAATGGCACGTTGATTTGGTTAGGGATTTTAGTTGGCCTGCTTCTTGCTGGCCGATCCCCGCGGAGCCAGCACCTCCGGTGCTCAGCCGCTCCGACGCCAACTGTACCCCGTTGTCGGCTCCCGCCCTCCAGGCGTGACCGGGAAGAATTTTTGTTTGTTTTGCGCATGAACCGATTGCTTTCCACCCTGCAGCTCGCCGTTCAACGCCACCCCAAACGCTTGGTGGGGGCGCTGGGCGCCTTGCTGCTGGGCACCGGCGTGACAGCCTTCGGCATCGCGCCGCTCGACGACGGCCTGGACCAGATCCCGGTGCGCCAGCTGGTCGAAACGGTACAGCCCGCCACGCTGGTGGCGCAAGGCGCCCTCGACGCCCCCGTGCCCTTCGTGCTGTTCCGCAGCGACGTCACCCGCCGCGACGACACCGTTGCCACGCTGCTGCAGCGCCTGGGCGTGAACGACAGCGAGGCCAGCGCCTTCCTGCGCCAGCATGCGGCGGCCGCCGAATTGTTCAAAGGCCGCGTGGGCAAGCTGGTGATGGCCGAGGCAGACGACCAGCAGCGCCTGGTGCGGCTGACGGCACGGTGGCTGCCCAGCGACGACAGCCCCACCTACCGCCGGCTGGTGGCCGAACGCACCGACAACGGGATGCAGGCCCGCGTCGAAAGCGCCGAATTCACCACCGCGGTGCGCCTGAGCAGCGGCACCATACGCAGCTCGCTGTTTGCCGCCACCGACGCCGCCCGCCTGCCCGACAGCATCGCTTCGCAGCTGGCCGACCTGTTCTCCGCCGAGATCGACTTCCGCCGCGACCTGCGTGCCGGCGACACTTTCAGCGTGGTTTACGAAGCCCTCGAAGCCGACGGCGAAGTCTTGAAGTACGGCCGCCTGCTCAGCGCCGAGTTCGTGAACCAGGGCAAGGCCCACCAGATGATGTGGTTCGAAGAACCCGGTCAGAAAGGCGGCTACTACACGTTCGACGGGCAGAGCCTGCGCCGCGCTTTCCTGGCCTCTCCGCTGGCCTTCTCGCGCGTCAGCAGCGGCTACGGCATGCGCTTCCACCCCATTTCGGGCGACCGCAAGCCCCACCTGGGCGTGGACTTTGCCGCTCCCACCGGCACGCCGGTGCGCAGCGTCAGCGACGGTGTCGTGAGTTTTGCCGGCTGGCAGCGCGGCTACGGCAACGTCATCGAGATCCAGCACCGCCAGAACAAATCCACCCTCTACGCCCACCTGCACCGCATCGACGTGCGCAAGGGTCAGCGCGTGGAACAAGGGCAACTGATTGGCCAGGTCGGCTCCACCGGCGCCTCCACCGGCCCTCACCTGCACTTTGAGTTCAAGGTTGCAGGCGCGCACAAGGACCCCCTGACCATCGCACGCACCAGCGAAGGCCAGCCGATCGGCGCCGCCTCTCGCCAGGTCTTCCAGCAAGCGGCCCAGAGCATGCGCCTCAAGCTGGCCTCGGCGGCGACCATCGTCCAAGCCAGCGCCGACTGATCGCCGTTGCACGCGGGTTCGCCCATGGCCGAACATTACATCGGCCTCATGTCGGGCACCTCGCTCGACGGGGTGGACGGCGTATTGCTCGCGCTTGAAGGCGCCACGGTCCAGGTACTCGCATCGGCAGCCGTTCCGTTGCCGGAGTCGCTGCGCGATGCCTTCCTGACCCTCAACCACAGCGGCCCGGACGAGTTGCACCGCGCCCAGCAGGCCGCCCATGCACTGGTCGGCCTCTACGCCCAGGTGGTCCATTCGCTCCTGGACCAATCGGGCCTGCCACCGGAGGCGGTACAGGCCATCGGCGCCCACGGCCAAACGGTACGTCACCTGCCACCCGGCGTTGCCCACTGCACGCCTTATACGCTCCAACTCAACCAGCCAGCCCGACTGGCCGAACTCACCGGCATCACCGTGGTGGCCGACTTCCGCAGCCGCGATGTGGCCGCAGGAGGGCAAGGGGCACCGTTGGTCCCGGCTTTTCATCGGGAGGTGTTTGCAGCCCCGGGCGTATCGGTGGCGGTGGCCAACGTGGGGGGGATTGCCAACGTCACGGCACTGACCGCCGACGGGCGTGTCTTTGGCCTCGACACCGGGCCCGGCAATGCCTTGATGGACGAGTGGTGCCAGCGGCACACCGGCCAGCGCTACGACGATGCGGGACGCTGGGCCCGCTCAGGCACCAGCGACCCGGCATTGCTGCAGCGCCTGCTGGCCGAACCCTATTTCAGCCAACACGGGATCAAGAGCACCGGTCGCGACCTGTTCCACCTCGGTTGGCTGGAGCAGCACCTGCAACAGACACCGCCGCTGCAGCCTCAAGACGTGCAGGCGACGCTCCTGCAACTCACCGCCCGCACGCTGGCCGACGGGATTCGGAACATCGATTGGGGTGACACACCGCCCAGGCGCCTGCTGGTCTGTGGCGGTGGTGCGTTGAATGCGGCGCTGCTCAACGCCCTGGCCGGCGCACTGCCCGCGCTGCAGGTGGACACCACGGCCGCCTTGGGCTGGCCGGTCATGCAGGTGGAAGCCGCCGCATTCGCCTGGCTGGCCCAGCGTTGCCTGCACGGGCTGCCCGGCAACGAACCGCAGGTCACGGGCGCACGCGGCCCGCGCATACTGGGCGCGATTTACCCGGCGTGAAGCCGCCAGGCCTTGGATATCAGACGCTGAAGCTGGAACCGCAACCGCAGGTGGTGGTGGCGTTCGGGTTCTTGATCACGAACTGCGCGCCCTGCAGGTCTTCCTTGTAGTCGATTTCTGCGCCGACCAGGTACTGGTAGCTCATAGCGTCGATCAACAACGTGACGCCGTTCTTGCTCATCTGGGTGTCGTCGTCGTTGACGACCTCGTCGAAGGTGAAGCCATACTGGAAGCCGGAGCAGCCGCCACCCTGGACAAACACCCGCAACTTCAGGTCGGGATTGCCT
>JAUWAE010000117.1 GCA_030602185.1 Comamonadaceae bacterium | reverse complement strand
GCAGGCGGTCGGTGTCGAACTTGCCCGGCAACAGGTTGTTGATGGTCACGCCCTGCGCCGCAATGCCGCTGCGCGCCAGCCCGGCCACGAAACCGGTCAGGCCGCTGCGTGCGCCGTTGCTCAGGCCCAGGATGTCGATCGGCGCCTTCACCGCGCTGGAAGTGATGTTGACGATGCGACCGAAGCCGCGCGCGGCCATGCCGTCCACCGTGGCCTTGATCAGCTCGATGGGGGTGAGCATGTTGGCCTCCACCGCCTTCAGCCATTCGTCGCGACCCCACTGGCGGAAGTCACCGGGCGGGGGGCCTCCGGCATTGGTCACCACGATGTCGAAATCCCGCCCAGGCCCACCGGGCACGGCAAACAGCGCCGCGCGGCCCGCTTCGGTCGTCACGTCGGCCGCCACGGTGAGCACCTGAGCGCCGGTTTCGGCTCGCAAGGCGTCTGCCGCAGCCTCCAGGGCTTCGGCGCCGCGTGCGGCCATCACCACGTGCACGCCTTCCTGCGCCAGTGCCCGGGCACAGCCCCAACCCAGCCCTTTGCTCGCCCCGCACACCAGGGCCCATTTGCCTCGCAGTCCCAAATCCATTTCATCTCCTTGCAGCACCTCGCGCACCGTCAGGCGCGCTGGCGCGTCACCCACAACACACCGGCCAGCACCAGCACGGTGCCGGCCAGCACCCAGCCATTGAACGGCTCACCCAATATCCAGACGCCCATCAGGATGGTGGACATCGGCCCGACCATGCCGGTCTGGGCCGTGAGCCCGGAGCCGATGCGCTCGATCGCCATCATCACCATCACAACCGGGGCCGCGGTGCAGGCCACCGCATTGAGCACCGACAGCCAGATCACCTCGGGCGCCACCAGGGCGGCCGACAACGGCCTCAGCAGCACGAACTGCAACAGGCACAGCAGGCAGGCCACGGTGGTGGCCCAGCCCACCAGCCGCAATGCCCCCAGGCGCTTGACCATTTCCCCACTGTAGACGAGGTAGATGGCATAGCTGATGGCACTGGCGAACAGCAGCCCCGCCCCGAGCGCGGTGGACCAGCCGTCAAACCGCAGCTCATGCCCGAACACCAGCAGCACGCCGGCATAGCTCAGGGCCATGGCGCCGGCCTGCCGCGGCGTGATGCGCCGCCCGTACAGCACCCAGCCCAGCACCAGGACCAGGGTGGGGTTGAGGTAGAGGATCAGCCGCTCCAGGCTGGCACTGATGTACTGCAGGCCCCAGAAGTCCAGGAAGCTGGCCAGGTAATAGCCGCTCACGCCCAGCCCCAGGATGCCGAGCCAGTCCCGCCGCGTCAGCGGCACCACCGGCGTGCGAGCCCGGCAGGTGGCCCACCAGGTCATGGCCAGGAACAGCGGCAATGCAAACAGCATGCGGTACATGATGAGCGTGACCGCGTCCACGCCGTAGCGGTAGGCCAGCTTGACGATGATGGCCTTGCCACTGAACGCGATCGAGCCCGCTGCCGCCAGTAGCAGGCCTGAAGTCAGGCGCGACGGGGCCGCCACGCTCATGCCGCGGCCACGGGCTTGAACACCCGCAGCCATTTGGTGGCGGGCAGCCCCCAGCGCGCCTGGATGGCCTCGGCACGCAGCATGAGCTCGGTGCGGCCCAGGTGCTGGGGCGTGCGCAGCGCCAGCACCACGGTGTTGCCTTCACGGGTGGGACGAAACGCCCACACCGCCTCCGGCCCGAACGCCTCGGTGATCGAGGCCAGCGAACGCTCGTAGCTCGCGTCGCGCCCGAACAGGTTGACGGTCATGGCGCCGGCGTCGGTCAGCAGCGCGCGGCAATCGGCGTAGAAGGCGGGGCTGTCGAGCACCGGCGCGGCGGCCTCGTGGTCGTACAGGTCCACCTGCAGCGCGTCCACTGTGCCATGGAAGGGCGCGTGCGCCACCACCTCGGCCGCATCGCCCAGGATCACGCGCAGCCGCGCGCTGTCCGGCGGCAACTTGAACCAGGTGCGGCAGGCGGCGACCACCTGCGGGTTGATCTCGATGGCGGTGGTGTCCATCTTGAGCACCTTGAAGTGGAACTTGGTCAGCGCGGCCGCGCCCAGCCCGAGCTGCATGGCGCGGCGCTTGGGCACGCTGTCGGGCTCCACGAACAGCAGCCACGCCAGCATGCGCTGCACGTACTCCAGCTCGATCTCGAACGGCCGGTCGATCCACATCGAGCCCTGCACCCATTCGGTGCCGAGGTGCAGGAAGCGGATCTCTCCGTCCTCGGACAGGGTGACTTCGGGCAGCTCGTGGGGGTCGGTGCGGGTGCGGCGCGGCGGAGGCGGCTCGGGCACCACACGGGGCGTGGTGCGGGTGGACAGGCGGGCCATCAGCACGCCTCCGGGGCACACAGGCCGTGGCGGGCAAACACCTCGCGCCAGGCGGCCAGCTTGCGCGCAAAGCTCCAGCTGGCGTTGGCCGGGCTGCTGGAGGGCAGCCGGTACACCGGCAGGCCCAAGGCACGGGTGTGGCGGGCGTGGCGAAAACTCTCGCCGCCGTTGTGCGCCACGGCCTCCAGCCGCGGGCAGCGGGCGCGCAGGCCAGGCAGGTCGTTGAGCTGGGCATTGCGGATGGCGCTGTCCAGGATGCATTCGCGTTGGCAGGCGGCATAAACATCCCACACACCCAGGCCATGGGCACGCAGCACGTCGATTCGTTCGGGGTAAGGCATGTCGGTCATCGGCAGCCCCCACAGGGCGCCGAGCAGCTTCCAGAAATGGTTTTGAGGGTGGGCATAGTAACGCTGGGCCTGCAACGACGCGACGCTGGGGAAACTGCCAAGCACGATCAGGCGGGTCTCGGCGTCGAACACCGGCGCCAGCCCTTGCAGCCGGTCGGCTGGCGTGGCCGTGTCGAGGGGGGTGTCGAAGGGGGTCATGGGGCCGCCTCCGCCCCCGGTGTGGCGGCTGCCCACAAGCCCTGAAGGCGGGGCAACAGGCGCAGGGCGTTGGCGGTGGTCGCCTGGGCCAGCGCAGCGTCGGTCAGGCCACGGAGGGCCGCCAGCACGGCCCCGATGCGCGGCAGTTCGGCCGGCGCGTTGCGCCCCTGCGGCCGCCCGGCGGCACGCTCGGCCGCGGTCACGTACAGCCACTGGGGCGGAATGTCGGGGGCGTCGGTCTCCAGCACCAGGGCCTCCAGCGGCAAGTCCCTGGCCAGAGCGCGTAGGCGGCGCGCGGCCTCGAACGTCATGGCGCCACCCAGTCCCAGCCCGAAACCCAGGGCCACGAACGCATGGGCCTGCGCCTCGCTGCCGCTGAAAGCGTGGGCCAGCCCGCCCGGTACTGGCTGGCCCCGCTGCCGCATCGCCCGCAGGCCCTGCAGCAGGGCATCGGCCGAGCGGCGCACGTGCAGCAGCACCGGCAGGCCGTGGCGCTGGGCCAGCCGCAACTGCGCCTGGTAAAAGTCGAGCTGCCGCTGGCGTGCCGCGGGCTCACAGAGCTCGGGCACGAAAAAATCCAGCCCGATTTCGCCCACGGCCACCAGCCGGGGGTCGTCGCGGTGGCGGCTCAGCGCCTGGTCCAGGGCGTCGAGGTCGGTGTCCAGCGCCTGGGGCACGTACAGGGGGTGGATGCCCAGCGCGTAGGCGTCACCCGTGCGGTGGGCCAGAGCCCGCACCGCGTCCCAGTTGGTGCGCGCGACGGCCGGGAACACGCACAGGCCCACGCCTGCGACACGGGCCTGCGCCCGCACGGCCAGGCGCTCGTCGTCGCTCCATTCCGGTGCGTCGAGGTGGCAATGGGTGTCGATCCACATGGGCAACGATTATGGGCGACAGCGGCGCCCGACGCGGTGCGGCACAATGCCTGTAACAAAGTGTTCAGGGAGAACCGTTTGAGCCTCAGAAGCCGCTTTTTGCTCCTCGCCAGCGCGCTGATCGTGCTGGCCACGGCCATGGCCTGGGTCATGTTCACCGTGATCGCGCAGCGGGTGATCGAACAATGGGGCCAGCACGTCGTCGAGGTGCAGGTGCGCTACGACAGCGCCCGCCTGCTGCAGCCCATCGAGCGCGAACTGGCGCTGGCCCGGCAGATGGCCAACTCCCAGGCGCTGCTGCGCTGGGCCCGCGAGCCCGACCACCCCTTGCTGACCGAACCCGCACGGCGCGAGATGGAGAGCTACCGCCTCAACTTCGAGAACCAGAACTTTTTCGTCGCCCTGCACCGCGACGGCGGCTACTACTACAACAACGCCCGCAACGAGTTCGCCAACCAGTTGCTGCGCTACAGGCTGCAGCCCGACCGGCCGGCCGACACCTGGTTCTACCAGCTGGTCAAGCAGGGCCGGCCGTTCCACCTCAACGTCAACCCGGACGAAGAGCTCAAGGTCACCAAACTGTGGATCGACGTGCTGATGCGCGATGGCGACGAGGTCCTGGGCATTGTGGGCACCGGTATCGAGCTCGACAGCTTTCTGCGCAACGTGGTGGACCTCGGCCAGCGCGGCGTCACCAGCGTTTTCGTGGACCGCAACGGCGCCATCCAGCTCTACCGCGACCGCCAGTTGATCGACTACGCCTCCGTGGTGAAGCCCGAAGGCCAGAAGAACCTCGTCACCCAGCTGTTTGACGACCCGGACGACCGCCGCAAGGTCATGGGCCACATGCAGCAACTGCAATCCCACCCCGCACCAACCGGCCGGGTGGTGACCGATTTCGTGCAGTTCAACGGACAGCGGCACCTGGTGGGGATGACCTACCTGCCGGCCATCGACTGGTTCGAGCTGACGCTGATCGACCTCGACGAGCTGATGCCCGTCGGGCGTTTTGCCCCGGTGGCCGCGGTGTTCGGCCTCACCCTGCTGGCCAGCCTGCTGCTGTTCAACCTCACCCTGCGCGGATGGGTGTTGAATCCGCTGGCCGCCCTGGACCGGGCCATGATGCGCGTGCGCGATGGCGACCTGGAGCAGCCCCAGCTGCCAAGGGCGCGCGGAGAGATCGGGCGTTTGATCGAGCACTTTGCCAGCATGGCGGGGGCCATCCGCGACAACACCCGCACCCTGGAAGCCAAGGTGCGTGAACGCACCGAGGCGCTGGACCGCCTCGCCAGCGTCGACGCACTGACCGGGCTGGCCAACCGCCGCGGGCTGGCCGAGGTGCTGGCCCAATGCGCCGAGCGCCGGCGCCGGGAACATGTGCCCTACGGCGTGATCTACTTCGACGTGGACCACTTCAAAGCCGTGAACGACACCCAGGGCCATGCCGTGGGCGACGCGGCGCTGGTCGAGGTGGCCCGCTTGCTGCAAACCAACCTGCGACCCTACGACCGTGCCGGCCGCTGGGGTGGCGACGAGTTCATCGTCGTGCTGGCCCCGTGCGACGAAGACACCCTGGCCGTGATCGGCGAACGGATCCGCCGGGACGTGGAAAACCAGACGCGGCAACACCCCACGGTACCGCCCCTGACCCTGAGCCTGGGCGGCAGCCTGGCGCGGGCCGACGAAAGCCCCGACGAGCTGCTGTTGCGCGTCGACAAGGCGCTGTACGATGCCAAGGCCAGCGGTCGCAACCGCTTCACCCTGTCCGACGCCTGACATGACCGATGCCCAACACCTGACCATCCTCACCGGCGCTTCCCGCGGCCTGGGTCTGGCCATGGCCCGACAGCTGCTCGCCCCCGACCGCATCTTGCTGTGCATCTCGCGCCACACCCACGACGGCCTGGCCCACAAGGCCATGGCGGCCGGCGTGCACTTGGAGCAGTGGTCGCAGGACCTGGCCGACACCACCGAGGCCGCGGAGCGGCTGGCGCGCTGGCTGGACACCCTGCACCCGCCCGCCATCTGCAGCGCCACGCTCATCAACAACGCCGGCGTGATCCCGACCATCGGCCCGCTCGACACCTGCCCGCCCGACGAGCTCGCCCGTGCCCTGCGCGTGGGACTGGAGGCGCCCATGGCGCTCACCAGCGCCTTTCTGCGCAGCACCGGGCGCTGGGTGGAGGACGGCTGGAGCGGCCCGCGCCGGGTGCTGAACGTGTCGTCGGGGCTTGGGCGGCGGCCCATGGCCAGCCAGGCGCCCTACTGCGCCGCCAAGGCCGGGCTCGACCATTTCAGCCGCTGCACCGCCCTGGACGAGGCGCAGCGGCCCCACGGCGCCCGCATCGTCTCGCTCGCACCGGGCGTGATCGACACCGACATGCAAACCCAGCTGCGCGCCGGCGACCCCAGCCGCTTCCCCGACCGCCCCCGCTTCGAGGCCCTGAAGGCCGACGGCCACCTGGCGAGCCCGCAAGCCGCGGCCGCCCAGGTGCTGGCCTGGCTGGACCGGCCCGATTTCGGCGAGTCGGTGGTGGCCGACGTGAGGGACTGACATGGCCACACGCCACCCATCGCCCGGCTGGCGCCGCCGCGACTGGTTGCGCACGGCCACCGTCACCACTGCCGGCTGGACCCTTGGCCCCGCCAGGGCCGCCGACGACTTCTGGGCGCTCGCCCGCCAGGGCGGCCACGTGCTGCTGATGCGGCACGCCCGCACCGAACCCGGCATTGGCGATCCGCCCGAGTTCCGCCTGGGCGACTGCCGCACCCAGCGCAACCTCAGCGAGGCCGGCCGCGACGAGGCGCGCCGGGTGGGTGAGCGCTTTCTGGCCGAAGGGGTGCGGCTCGACGCGGTGTACAGCAGCGCATGGTGCCGCTGCACCGACACCGCAGCGCTCGCGTTTGACCCCCACCACCCGCCCCATCGCGTCTGGGAGGCGCTCAACTCCTTCTTCCAGGGCCGCGACGACGGGGAACGCCAGACCCAGGCCGCGCTGCAGCGGCTGCGCACCCTGCGCCCGCCGGCCAACTGGATGTTGGTCACCCACCAGGTCAACATCACCGCGCTGACGGGCGAGTGGCCGGCCATGGGCGAACTGTTCCTTGCCCGCCCTCCGCAGGCGGGCGACACCCGGCTGGCGGTGCGCGCGCGCTGGCGCCCCTGAAGCCGCCACCAGCCTGTCCTGCCGGCGGCAGCAGGCCGCCCGCGAAACGCTAAGATGGTGGGGACACGATTCCAACCACCCATCCCAGAGGAGTTCCCCATGAGCAGAGAAGTCGTCGTCGTCAGTGCGGTGCGCACCGCCATCGGCACCTTTGGCGGCAGCCTGAAAGACGTACCGCCCACCGAACTGGGCGCACTGGTCGTGCGCGAGGCCTTGGCCCGCGCCCAGACCGCCGGCGCCGACGTCGGCCACGTGGTCTTCGGCCACGTCGTCAACACCGAGCCCAAGGACATGTACCTCTCGCGCGTCGCCGCCATGAACGGCGGCTGCCCCGAGACCACCCCGGCCTTCAACGTCAACCGCCTGTGCGGCTCGGGCCTGCAGGCCATCGTCTCGGCCTCTCAGGCCATCCTGCTGGGTGACTGCGACGTGGCCATCGGTGCCGGCGCCGAGAACATGAGCCGCGCCCCCTACGCCAGCCTGGCCAGCCGCTGGGGTGCCCGCATGGGCGACACCAAGATGGTGGACATGATGGTCGGTGCCCTGCACGACCCGTTCCACAACATCCACATGGGCGTGACGGCCGAGAACGTGGCCGCCCAGTTCGGCATCACCCGCGAGATGCAGGATGCCCTGGCGGTGGAAAGCCACAACCGCGCCCAGCGCGCCACCGAGGCCGGGTACTTCAAGGACCAGATCGTGCCGGTGATGCTCAAGAGCAAGAAGGGCGAAGTCGCCTACACCACCGACGAGCACTTCCGGCCCAACTGCACCATGGACGACCTGGCCAAGCTCAAGCCGGTGTTCGTCAAAGAGAACGGCACCGTGACGGCCGGCAACGCCAGCGGCATCAACGACGCCGCCGCCGCCGTGGTGCTGATGGAGGCCGGTACGGCCAAGGCGCGTGGTCTGGCCCCGATGGCGCGCCTGGTCGGCTATGCCCACACCGGGCTCGACCCGAAGATCATGGGCGTGGGTCCGATTTCGGCCACGCAGGCGGTGCTCAAGCGCACCGGCCTGAGCGTGAACGACCTGGACGTGATCGAGGCCAACGAGGCGTTTGCCGCCCAGGCCTGCGCCGTCACCAAGGGCCTGGGGCTGGACCCGGCCAAGGTCAACCCCAACGGTTCGGGCATCTC
>JAUWAE010000318.1 GCA_030602185.1 Comamonadaceae bacterium | reverse complement strand
AAACGCAAAGTCCCGCTCGTCGTGCGCCGGCACCCCCATCACCGCACCGTCGCCGTACGACATGAGCACGTAGTTGCCCACCCACACCGGCACTTCGGCGCCGGTCAGCGGGTGCGTCACCGTCAGCCCGGTGGGCATGCCTTTCTTCTCTTGCGTGGCCAGTTCGGCCTCGGTGGTGCCGCCGGTCTTGCATTCCTCAATGAAGGCCTGCAGGGCGGGGTTCTTCTCGGCCGCGTGGGTCGCCAGCGGGTGCTCCGCCGCCACCGCCGCAAAGGTCACGCCCATGATGGTGTCGGCGCGCGTGGTGAACACGTACAGGCGCCCATCCTGGATCAGGTTGCCGTCGTGGCCGCGGATCTGGTGCGGGAAGGCGAAGCGCACGCCCTCGCTCTTGCCGATCCAGTTTTCCTGCATCAGCCGCACCTTGTCGGGCCAGCCGTCCAGCGTGGCCTGCTCGTTGCCCAGCTGCACGTGCTGCAGCAACTCGTCGGCATACGCGGTGATGTTCAGGTAATAGCCGGGAATCTCGCGCTTTTCCACCGGCGCGCCGGTGCGCCAGCCGCGCCCGTCGATCACCTGCTCGTTGGCCAGCACAGTCTGGTCCACCGGGTCCCAGTTCACGATCTGGGTTTTGCGGTAGGCGATGCCCTTTTCCAGCATCTTCAGGAACAGCCACTGGTTCCACTTGTAGTACTCGGGCGAGCAGGTGGCCACCTCGCGCGACCAGTCGATGGCCAGGCCCATGGCCTGCATCTGCTGCTTCATGTACGCGATGTTGGAGTACGTCCACTGCGCCGGCGGCACCCTGTTCTTGAGCGCCGCGTTTTCGGCCGGCAGGCCGAAGGCGTCCCAGCCCATGGGCATGAGCACGTTGTAGCCCTGCATGCGCAGCTGCCGCGTGAGCATGTCGTTGATGGTGTAGTTGCGCACGTGGCCCATGTGCAGCTTGCCGCTGGGGTAGGGCAGCATGGAGCAGGCGTAGTACTTGGGCCTGCTCGCATCTTCGGTCACGCGGTAGGCGTCGCGGGCGGTCCAGTGGGCGTGGGCGGCACGCTCCACGTCCTGGGGGGTGTATTTGTCTTGCATGGTGGCAGTCACGGAGCTCAGCGCAAATTCAGCACATCGAACATGTCGTACAGGCCGTTGGGCTTGTCGGCCAGGAAGCGCACGGCGCGCAGGCTGCCCTGGGCATAGGTGGCGCGGCTGTTGGATTTGTGGGTGATCTCGATGCGTTCGCCGGTGCCCAGGAACATCACGGTGTGGTCGCCCACCACGTCACCGCCGCGCACGGTGGCAAAGCCGATGGTGGAGGGGTCGCGCTCGCCGGTGTGGCCGTAGCGCTCGTACACGGCGCAGTCCTTCAGGTCGCGGCCCAGCGCATCGGCAATCACCTCGCCCATCTTCAGCGCGGTGCCGCTGGGCGCGTCCACCTTGTGGCGGTGGTGGGCTTCAACGATCTCGATGTCGTAGCCGGTGGCCATGGCCTTGGCGGCCATTTCCAGCAGCTTCAGGGTCACGTTCACGCCCACGCTCATGTTGGGCGCCATCATGATGGCGATGTGCTTGGAGGCCTCGGCGATTTCGGCCTTCTGTGCGTCCGAAAACCCGGTGGTGCCGATGACGAGCTTGACGCCGTGCTGCACGCAGGCGCGCAGGTGCGCCATGGTGCCTTCGGGGCGGGTGAAGTCGATCAGCACCTGGCTGCCGGCGAGGGTGGCCAGGTCGGACGCGATGGCCACGCCGCTGGTCTGG
>JAUWAE010000231.1 GCA_030602185.1 Comamonadaceae bacterium | reverse complement strand
GGCATGGCGATGAGCTGGCCCACGGCCTCGCGGTCGGTGGTGGGCACGAGCTGTACCGCGTCGGCCGGCAGGCCGGCCTGCACCAGCGCCTGCTGCACCAGGGCGGCGAGGGCGCGGTTGCTGTCGATGGCCTCGGAGCCGCCACGCAGGATGCAGGCGTTGCCGCTCTTGATGGACAGGGAGGCGGCCTCGATGGTGACGTTGGGGCGGCTCTCGTAGATCATGCCGAACACGCCGATGGGCACGCGCATCTGGCCCACACGGATGCCGCTGGGCTGCTGTTTCATGCCCATGACCTCCCCGATGATGTCAGGCATAGCTGCGAGCTGCTCGCAGCCTTCGGCGCAGGTCTCGATGACCTTGGGCGTGAGCTTGAGGCGGTCCACCATGGGCTCGGCCAGGCCACTGGCGCGGGCACGCTCCAGGTCTTTGGCGTTTTCCACCTGCAGCGCATCCACATTGGCGCGCAGCAGACCGGCCAGCCCGCGCAGGGCAGCCACCTTGGTGGCCGCGCCCGCCTTGGCCATCAAGGCCGAAGCCGCCTTGGCCTGCTGGCCCAGGGTGTTCATCAGTTCAACGGTGTTCAGGGCGTTCATGGTTGGGCGATGCAAGGACGTGCTAGCGACCGACCACCGGCCGCTACCGTCGAAACAGGTATTGTCCGCCAACCGCGATGGCCTTGACGAGAGTCCGGCGCTTCAAGCCGGTTGCAGGGTCGTGCCGCACTGCTCGCAGAACAAATGCCCCTCTGCATTGCTGGTGCCACAGGCGGTACAGAAGGCCTGGACCGCCTGCGCCGCAGCGGTGGCCAGCAAGGCCCCTTGGGTAACAGCCGGCGTCAGCGCCGGCGCAGCAGGCGCCGCACCACCCAATTGGTTGAGCGCTCCCATGGCGGCCATGCGACGGGCATCTTCGTTGGCGGTAGGCGCAATGACGATGCTTTGCTCACCCGCGAATTGCCGTACTAGGTTTTTCAGGTACTCGGCTTTGTGCGGCTGGCTCAACATGCCGGTGATGATGCGCTGAGTGCGGCTGCCCTGCCCATGGTGGCCAAAGACCACGCTGCGCAGCTGCATTACCCACACCCGCAGGGTCATGTTCTCGACATTGACCACATCGCGCTCGGTGAAAACGCGGTCTTGGAGCTGGTTGCCGATGCGTGCTTTCGAGCGCACGTAACTGCCTTCGAACTCGACCCAGGTCAGGGTGGATTCGAAATCGAACCGCCCCCACAGGGTGTGGGCGCTGCGGAATGCGTAGCCACCCACTGCCACCAAGGCCAAACCCAGGGAGGCCATGCCAAACACCGGGCGCCAGTCCTGCAGCGGGTCATACGACACCGCGAAAACGGTGAGCGTGACCGCCCCTGCCAGCGTGAACAGCACGCCCAGCAGATCGATCACCATCAGCCAGAAGAAACGGGGGTAGGCCCGCACCACAGACCAATCCATCCGTGAGAAGGCCGCAGTCGCCATCGGTTGCGTATCCTCCAGCAGCTGGCCCGAAAAATTACCAGCGCCAGCGCCCAGGCTGATGGCCGGCAAGACCCGCGCGTAGCGGCGATTGGGGATCCGGTGCTCCCAGTTGCGCTGCATCTCGCGCTCCAGCTCCTGCATGAGCACATTGGGGTCGGCATTGAAGCTGACGGTATCCTGGGTGTCGACCTTGCTGACCGGCGGCGGGGGGTCCAGCTGCGCCTTGACGGCGACGAAGAACACCGATTCGATCACCGTGAGCGCCAGCAGCAAAATGACCGCCTGGACGCCAAAATGGGCCCACGACAGATCGGGAAGGGCGTGCTGCGAAAAGCCCAACAACACCGGCCCCAGGATGGCCAACAGGGTCAGGGTAACGACCTGGGTCAGGTTGAAACGCACGGCGGCCCGGTCGTCGGCGTTGGCGATCGGCTTGACCGCCAGGTAGACCACCAGCGCCAAGAACAGCAGGCCCACCCAGCTTTGTGCCGGCGTACCCCACACGAACACCGAAGCCACCAGCATGGCCAGCAACAGGAAAGCGTAGGAAGCCAGGTTGGTGAAGCGGTTTTGCAGCACCGACTGCACATAATGGGGCGCAGTGATCAAGTCTTTGACCAACGAGTAAAGCACCCCGTTGAGCGCCCCCTTAGGCACCGGGAACTCCAACGCCCCTTGTCGCACCGTCTGCATCAGGGCCTTGGCGGCGTCCGTGAGCCCGCGCTGGTCGGCTTCCAGCTCCGGCGCCAAGCCAGCGGGCTGGCCACGGCCAAAGAACACCCGCAACTGCTGCCCAATGCGCAGAAAATTCCAGCCCGCCACCACCAGCAAGCCCGCCCCTATGGCCACCGGCAGCAGGAAACTCCCCAGGGCCTGCGCCGCCAGGTGCTTGCGCGCCAGGAAAATCAGGGCAAGCGCGCACACCAGCAAGATACCGGCGCGCACCGACCACAGGATGTTTTCGATCCGGTAAGGGTTGGGAAAGTCCAGTTGAGCTTGTTCAGAACTGTATTCGTACGACATGAGAAGGATGCAAACGGTTGCGGGCAGGTGTTCGGCGCCAGCTCGGCCTTACTCCACACGGAGGTACTTCATCGTCACAAGGCCCATGTCCACGCTGGCGGTGTTGCGGTCCTCCATCACGAACACCATGCCTGCTGACTCGCCCTCGGGCCGCACGATCACGCGCTGGCCATCGACTTCAAACGAACATTTCACGACCTTGCCTTCGACTTCCATGGTGCTGTTGGTGAACACCAAGCGTACATCCAGGCCTTTTGGCGCGAATCCGCCCAGGTCGCTCATGTCCAAGCGCCAGGTGCCCTTGAGAGGATGACCGCCGAAGCTGAACAACTGCCCCAGCTTGCTGCCCCAGCCCGACATCCAGCCCTTGGCTTTGGAACTGGCAGGGGCGTCTTCTGCCCGTTGGGCCGCGCGGTAATCACGCTGCAGCCGGTGTTGGAGCTCGGGGCCGGTGGCCCACTGGCCCTTTTCCAGGGCAAACGACTCCTTCATCTGCTTGCGCAGGTGCTGGTCATCGAACGTCCAATCCGACAGGCGACTGGCAACAGCCTCGCGCACTTCGGGGGTGTCCAGCCAAGGCGCGGTCTGCTCGGCCTGGAACACGAGTGTGGCGTTGAGCGCCTGGGTGGTGTATGCCCGGTCACCACTACCCAGCTTGAGTTCTTCCGGCTCACCGATGTCGATGACATCGGCCAGCACCACCGACTTGGCGACACACAGGCGCGCGCCCTCCAGCCAGCGGGCCAGTTCCGGTGTGGGCTGGTACTGGATCAGGGTTTGCGAAAAGAACCCACCGCTGTAGATGGGTTGGCCCGGCTGGTACAGCCCCGCAGCCACCAACACATTCAGCCACTCCTGGGTCCGGCTGTCGAACTGACCCACATTCATGGGCTGGTTGTCGTAGCGCATGTTGGACAGACACAGTTCCTGGCGTTGACGGGCGGTCAAACGGTCGCCATGGGCAGCCTTGACGGCGGCCAGCAGGCGGTCACGGCTGGGTGCTGGCGGCTGCAGCAGCAAGTAGGCCAAAGCGGCGACGGCGACCATCAACCCCACCGCGCCGAGCCCCAACGACCAGGCTTTACGAGACAGGCG
>JAUWAE010000309.1 GCA_030602185.1 Comamonadaceae bacterium | reverse complement strand
GTGGTGGAAGAAAACGTACTGGCCCACCGCATGCTGCGACTGCACGGCGCGCAAGCGCAGCAGGCCCGGCGTTTTGAAGCCCTGAGCCTGGCGTTGCGCCGGCTGGGCATGAAATCCACGGTCGCGGGGGCGGCGATGACGCCACTGAGCCAGATGCTCGCGGCGGCGGCGCTGTCGGCGGTCATCATGGTAGCGCTGTGGCAAAGCGGCTCCGGGGCCACGGTCGGTGGCTTCGTCGGTTTCGTCACCGCGATGCTGATGCTGATCACCCCGATCCGCCAGCTGTCGGACATTGCAGGCACCATCACCCGCGGGCTGGCCGCACTGGAACGCGGGCTGGAGCTGATCGAGCAGACACCGGCACAAACCGGAGGCAGCCACCAGACGCCACGGGCCCAGGGGCATCTGACGCTGGAGCACGTGTGGGTGCGCTACCCGGGCAAGGAAGGGCATGCGCTGCGCGACGTGACCCTGGCGGTGGCGCCCGGCGAGGTGGTGGCGCTGGTGGGGCCATCGGGCTCGGGCAAGACCACGCTGGTCAATCTGCTGCCGCGCTTCGTGGAGACGAGCGCCGGCAGCGTGCGACTCGACGGTGTGCCCCTGCCCGACTGGGAGCTCAACAACCTGCGACGCCAATACGCCATGGTCAGCCAGGACGTGGTCATGCTCAACGACACCCTGGCCCACAACGTGGCGCTGGGCGACGAGGTGGACGAAGCCCGTGTGCTGGCGGCGCTCGCGTCGGCCAACCTGTCCGACCTCGTCGCCAGACTGCCCGCCGGCATCCATTCCCCGGTCGGGCACAACGCCACCGAACTCTCGGGCGGCCAGCGCCAGCGCCTGGCGATCGCCCGCGCCATCTACAAGGAAGCACCCATCCTCATCCTCGATGAAGCCACCTCGGCGCTGGACAACGAATCGGAGCGGCTGGTGCAGGAGGCGCTGGCGCGGCTGATGGTGGACCGTACCACGCTGATCATCGCGCACCGCCTGTCGACCATCGAACACGCCGACCGGGTGGTGGTGCTGGCCGAAGGCCAGATCGTGGAACAGGGCACCCACGCCGAGCTGCTGGCCGCCAACGGCCTGTTCGCCCGGCTGAAGGCGCAAAGCCAGGGGCGCGACACCCTGGCGGATGGCGACTGACCCTGTGCAGGCCGAGGGCCGCCTTTAGAGCAGCACGATGTCGTACTGCTCCTGCGTCATGGAGCTTTCGCTCTGCAGCGAAATTGGCTTGCCGATGAAATCGCTCAGGCCTGCCAGATGGGCGCTTTCCTCGTCCAGGAACAGCTCCACCACCTGCGGCGCCGCCACCACGCGGAATTCGCGCGGGTTGAAGGCCCGCGCCTCGCGCAAAATCTCGCGCAGGATGTCGTAGCACACGCTGCGCGCGGTTTTGACGTGGCCCTTGCCGGCACAGGAAGGGCACGGCTCGCTCAGCATGTGGGCCAACGACTCGCGGGTGCGCTTGCGCGTCATCTCCACCAGCCCGAGCTGCGAGAAACCGCCGATCATGGTCTTGACCCGGTCGCGCGCCAGTTGCTTGCGGAATTCGGCCAGTACGGCCTCGCGGTGGTCCTCGCGCACCATGTCGATGAAGTCCACGATCACGATGCCGCCCAGGTTGCGCAAGCGCAGCTGCCGCGCAATGGCCTGCGCCGCCTCGAGGTTGGTGCGGAACACCGTGTCGTCGAAATTGCGCGCGCCCACGTAGCCACCCGTGTTCACGTCCACCGTGGTCAGCGCCTCGGTCTGGTCGATGACCAGGTAGCCGCCCGACTTGAGGTCCACCCGCCGGCCCAGGGCACGGGCGATGTCCTCATCGATGTTGTAGAGGTCAAACACCGGCCGCTCGCCGCTGTAGTGCGCAATGCGGTCCAGCGTGCCGGGCATGTACTCGCGGGCAAAGGCCTGCAGCAGGCCGTGCTGCTCCTTCGAATCCACCTGGATCGACTGGGTCTGC
>JAUWAE010000229.1 GCA_030602185.1 Comamonadaceae bacterium | reverse complement strand
GAGCCGTCCATCATCACCGAGCTGAAGCCCAGGTCGATGGCGCCCTGGCACACGGCGGGGCTCTGGCCGTGGTCCTGGTGCATCACCACCGGGATGTGGGGGTAGGCTTCGCAGGCGGCCTGCACCAGGTGCTTGATGAAGGGCTCACCGGCGTACTTGCGCGCCCCCGCGCTGGCCTGCAGGATCACCGGGGCACCCACCTCGTCGGCCGCGGCCATGACGGCCTGCACCTGCTCCAGGTTGTTGACGTTGAAGGCTGGAATGCCGTAGCCGTGCTCGGCGGCGTGGTCGAGCAGTTCGCGCATGGAAACGAGCGCCATGGAAGGTCCCCTGGTAACAACAGAAAAGGTCAACCAGGGATTTTAGCCGGGGCCCCCGGTTTGAGGGGGCTCCCGTTCAGGTTCAGGGGCCGGTCACAGTGGTGGGTTTGCCCGCTTCGCCCACGAACACTACCAGCAGCTTGCTGGGCCCGCCGGCCACGTTGAAGGCCTGGTGCCTGCGGTTCTGCGATTCGATGAACGCATCGCCTGCCCGGTAGCGGTGGGGCGTGGCGCCTTCGGTACGCAGTTCGATTTCACCTTCCAGCACGTAGACGTACACCGGCACCGGGTGCATGTGCAGCGGGGTGCGGCCGTCTTTCTCCAGTGTGCCGATGACGGAGATCATCTCCGGGTTGGCCATGGGGTAGCGGATTGGCTCGTTGTCGCGCGTCATGGCGGTTTTGAGCAGCGGCTGGGTGGTGAAGCCGGCCGGTAGCGGGTTCTCCTGGGCGTGGACGGCCAGGGCGCCACCTAGGCCGAGCAGGGTGGCTAGCGCGGTACGACGGATGTGCATGGTGTTGCTCCTTGAAATGCGGTGGGGGGTGGGGCTCAGTCGACCACCTTGAGGATTTCCCAACGGGTGGAGCCGGAGACGAGCAGCGGTTCCGTGCGCCGGGCAAAGTCCTGGTGTTCGGTGACGCGGGCCAGCCGGTCCCATTGGGACTGCAGTTCGGCCATGTCGCGGCAACGCACGTCCACTGTGACGAGCGATTCGGCCGCGCCCACGCTGCCGGTGAGGATGGTGACGTCGGACTGACCGATCTCGCGCCCGATGGTGGCCCACCATTGCTTGAGTTCTTCGATCAGTTCCTGCTTGTGCCCGAAACGGGCATTGACTTGCCAGCGTGCGACGATCATGATGGCCTCCTTTGGTTGAGGTGGGACCATCTTGATGCCGGGTTGCCGCAAGGTCCTTGAGAAACGCTTGTCTTTCTCTCCCCTTGTGCTCCAGTGCGGTGGCGCCCCTGCTGGAGGAGCTGTGAGCCTCCTGTTCGAAGACTTTGTGCTGGACCCGGCACGGCGGGAATTCACCCGCTGCGGTGCCGAGGTCACCCTGGAGCCGCAGGTGTTCGACTTGCTGGTCTACCTTGTGCGCCAGCGCGAGCACGTGGTGGACAAGGACGAGCTCATCCACCACGTCTGGAAAGGGCGGGTGGTGTCGGACTCGACCATCGAAAGCCGCCTGTGCGTCCTGAGGAAGGCGCTGCACGACGACGGTCGCAGCCAGCGGCTGATACGCACCTACGCGCGCAAGGGCGTGCGTTTCGTGGGCGAGGTGCAGGTGCAGGCCAGGCCTTCGGTGGTGGTGATCCCGTTTGCCAACCTGAGCGGCGACCCGGCCCAGGACGGCCTGGCCGAAGGCATCGCCGCCGACACCCTGGCCCTGCTCACCCACAACCGCACGCTGTACGTGCTGGCGTGCCACATGCACGGCATGCCGTTTGGCGCCGACCCGGTTGGCGCGGCGGCGGCGCTGGGGGCCGACTATGCGGTCACGGGCAGCCTGTACTGCGCGGCCGGGCGCCTGCGGGTGGCGTTCCAGCTGGTGGATGCCCGGTGCGGCCACGCGCTGTGGGCCGAGCACTACGACCGCCAGATCGACGACGTCTTCAGTGCCCAGGACGACATCGCCCAGCACATCGTTGGCTGCCTGGGCCCGGAAATCGACCGCTGCACGGGCCACTGACGCCGGTGGGGCGTGCGGCCCGTGGGCGACTCAACCCGTGTTGCGCAGCCCCGCGGCGATGCCGTTGATGGAGATGTGGATGCCGCGCTTGACCTTCTCGGCCTGGCTGCCGGCGCGGTAGCGCCCGATGAGTTCCACCTGCAGGTGGTGCAGCGGGTCGATGTAGGGGAAGCGGTGGGCGATGGAGCGCGCCAGCGCCCGGTTGTTGGCCAGCCGCTCCTGGGCGCCGGTGATCAGGTTCAACGCCTCCTGGGTGCGCTGCCATTCGGCCTCGATGGCGGCAAACACTTTCTTGCGCAGCTTGGCGTCGGGCACCAGGTCGGCGTAGCGCCGGCCCAGCGACAGGTCGCTCTTGGCCAGCACCATGTCCAGGTTGGACAGCAGGGTGCTGAAGAAGGGCCACTTCCTGTGCATCTGCTGCAGCAGCTTGAGCGCAGCGTCCTCCCCCAGGCGGGCCTGCATCTGCGCCACCGCGCTGCCGAAACCGTACCAGCCCGGCAGCGTGAGGCGGCACTGGCCCCAGCTGAAGCCCCAGGGTATGGCGCGCAGGTCTTCGATGCGCTGGGTGGCCTTGCGCGACGCCGGGCGCGAGCCGATGTTGAGCTCGGCGATCTCGCGGATGGGCGTGGCGCTGAAGAAGTAGTCGGTGAAGCCCGGGGTGTCGTAGACCAGGGCGCGGTAGGCGTCCATGCTGGCCTGCGACAGCTCGGCCGCCGCGTCCAGGTACTTGGTGGGCACCGGCTTGGCCGGTGGCAGCAGCGTGGCTTCCAGCGTGGCGGCCACCAGCGTTTCCAGGTTGCGCCGGCCGATGTCGGGGTTGGCGTATTTGGAGCCGATGACCTCCCCTTGTTCGGTCAGGCGGATCTGACCGCGCACGGTGCCGGCCGGTTGCGCCAGGATGGCCTGGTAGCTGGGGCCGCCGCCGCGGCCCACGGTGCCACCGCGGCCGTGGAACATGCGCAACTGCACCGGCTGGCCCAGTTCGCGTGAGAGTTCGTCGAACAGCGCCACCAGCGCGGTTTCGGCGCGGTACAGCTCCCAGTTGCTGGTGAAGATGCCACCGTCCTTGTTGCTGTCGGAATAGCCCAGCATCACGTCCTGTTCGTGGTACTGGTTGGGGCCGCCGCGCAGCACCAGCGCCGCCACGCCGGGCAGGCGGTAGAACGCGTCCATGATGCCCGCGGCGTTGCGCAGGTCTTCGATGGTCTCGAACAGCGGCACCACGATCAGGTCGGCCACGGCGTCGTGGTCGAGGGTGCCACGCACCAGGCCCACTTCCTTTTGCAGCAGCAGCACCTCCAGCAGATCGCTCACCGTTTCGGTGTGGCTGATGATGGCGTGGCGGATGCAGGCGGCGCCGAAGCGCTCGCGCATCTCGCGCGCGGTCTGGAAGATGGCCAGCTCGCTCAGGGTGTGGGCGGTGTAGGGGGCGCCGGGCACGCGCAACGGGCGCGCGTCGTTGAGCAGGCGCAGCAGCAGTTGCTGCTTGGCGTCTTCCCCCAGGGCGCTGTAGTCGGGCTCGATGCGGGCGTGGGCCAGCAGGTCGGCCACGGCCAGTTCGTGCTGGTCGGAGCTCTGGCGCAGGTCCACCGTGGCCAGGTGGAAGCC
>JAUWAE010000321.1 GCA_030602185.1 Comamonadaceae bacterium | reverse complement strand
GGGTCCCATCCGGGCCTGTCGCTGCCACCGTCCTTCACGCCCATTCAACCCCTTATCGTGGGCGACAACGCCCGCGTCCTGGCGCTGGAGGCCGCGCTGGAAGCGCGTGGCATCCGTGTACCCGCCATTCGCCCGCCCACCGTGCCCTTGGGCACGGCGCGTTTGCGTCCCACGCTGTCCGCGAGCCACACCGCGGCCGATGTGGAGCAACTGCTGGGCGCACTCACCGACATTCTGAAAAAGGAACCAGCATGAAAGGCTGTTTCGTCACCGGTACCGACACCGAAGTCGGCAAGACCCGCGTCAGCGCCGGGCTGCTGCACCGCGCAGCCCAGGCGGGCTTGCGCGTGGCAGGCTACAAGCCCGTGGCAGCTGGCATGGACAACATCGCCGGGCAGTGGGTCAACGAAGACGTGCAAACCCTTTGGGCCGCCAGCAATATCGAACTGCAACGTGAAGAAGTGGGCCCCTGCCAGTTGCGGCAGCCTTGTGCGCCGTACTTGGCCGCGCAGGCCGAAGGCCGTGTCATCGACCGCAACGCTCTGATTCAAGGTGCCCAGCGCCTCGCACAGCGTGCAGACCTGATCGTGGCGGAAGGTGCAGGTGGCCTGTGTGTGCCGCTGGGCCCCGACTGGGACAGCTCGCACCTCATGTGCGCGCTGGGCCTGCCCGTCGTGCTCGTCGTTGGGCTGCGCCTCGGCTGCATCAACCACGCGCTGCTCACGGCAGAGGCCATTGTTTCGCGTCGCCTGCACCTGGCAGGCTGGGTCGGCAACACGCTGGATCCGGCCATGTTGCACCTGCAAGACAACATCCTCACCCTTCAACACGAATTTTCGCGGCGCTTTCAGGCGCCATGTCTCGGCATCGTGCCGCGCCTTGCACGGCCGGATGCCGCTTCCGTCGCACCGCACCTTGATCCTGCCGGCCTGCAAACCCTGTTCGGCCTGGAACAACCCTTGTCTGAAGCCACACCATGACCACTGTCGCCCCCATCTCCCTGTCGTCCCTGCGCCGCGCCAACGTGGGCGTGCCCGAAACCCGCTGGACCGTGGCCGCCGTGGAGGCGCTGTACGACCTGCCTTTCATGGACCTGCTCTTCCGCGCCCAGCAGGTGCACCGTGAAAACTTCGACCCCAACGAGGTGCAGCTCTCCACGCTGCTGTCCATCAAGACCGGCGGTTGCGCCGAAGACTGCGGCTATTGCCCCCAGTCCTCGCATTTCGACACCGGGCTGGAAGCCAGCAAGATCATGCCGCTGGACGAAGTGCTGGATGCCGCCCGTGCCGCCAAGGCGCAGGGCGCCACGCGCTTCTGCATGGGCGCTGCCTGGCGCAGCCCCAAGGAGCGCGACATGGAGCGCGTGGCCGCCATGATCGAAGGCGTGCGCGGCCTGGGCCTGGAAACCTGCATGACGCTGGGCATGCTCGACGGCGATCAGGCCCGCCAGCTCAAGGACGCCGGGCTGGACTACTACAACCACAACCTGGACACCTCGCCCGACCACTACGGCAGCATCATCAGCACCCGCACCTACCAGGACCGGCTCGACACCCTCGACAACGTCCGCCAGGCGGGCATCAATGTGTGTTGTGGCGGCATCGTGGGCATGGGCGAGACGCGCACCCAGCGCGCGGGCCTCATTGCCCAGCTCGCCAACCTCGACCCGTACCCCGAGTCCGTGCCCATCAACAACCTCGTCGCCGTGCCCGGCACCCCGCTGGC
>JAUWAE010000206.1 GCA_030602185.1 Comamonadaceae bacterium | reverse complement strand
GGGCCGCTGCAGCACCTGGCGCTGCACCGGAAACACCCCCGAGCTGCTGAGGAGCAAGCCGCCGGCGCGGTGACGCCAGGCACCGATGACGGCCGGCAAGCAGGCCACCGCCCGCACGGCATTGCCGCCGCCACGGACCCGCTGCATGCCGTAGTTCAGGCGGATGGCCACCGGCGCCCGCTGCTCGAAGCACGCACCGATGTCGCGCGCCAGCGCCTCGATCTGCGCCACCGGCACACCGCACACCTCGGCGGCCCGCTCGGGTGGCCATTCCAGCGCACGCTCGCGCAACTGCGGCCAGCCCACCGTGTAACGCGCCAGGTAGGCGTGGTCCACCCAGCCATGCTGGATGCACTGGTGCATGAGCGCATAGGCCAGTGCGGCATCGGTGCCGGGCCGCAGGGCGATGTGGGTGTGGCATTTGTCGGCCGTTTCGCTGCGGCGCGGGTCGATGCACACCAGCTTGGCGCCGCGGCGCTTGGCCTCTTGCGCATGGCGCCAGAAATGCAAATTGCTGCCGATGGAGTTGCTGCCCCAGATGAGGATGAGGCGGGATTCGGCAAAGTGCTCGACCCGCATGCCCACCTTGGCGCCCAGCGTGTACTCCAGCGCCGCCGCGCCGGCCGAAGCGCAGATGGTGCGGTCCAGCCACGAGGCACCCAGGCGGTGGAAGAAGCGTGCGGCCATGCTTTCGCCCTGCACCAGGCCCATGGTGCCCGCGTAGCTGTAGGGCAGGATGGCGCGCGGGTCGCGCGCGGCAATGGCTTGCAGCCGCTGGGCAATGTCGTCCAGCGCCTCACTCCACGACACAGACTCGAACTGCCCGGCGCCCTTGGGGCCCACGCGCCTGAGGGGTTGCAACAGCCGTTCGGGGTGGTGGGTGCGCTCGTGGTAGCGCGCCACCTTGGCGCACAGCACGCCGCCGGTTTGCGGGTGGTGGGGGTTGCCTTGCACCTTCACCGCCACACCGCCTTGCACCGTGGTCACGAGGGAACAGGTGTCGGGACAGTCGTGCGGGCAGGCGCCGACGACGGTACGGGTTTCGGGGCCCGGAGTGGTGGTGGCATTCAAATCCATGCGGCCATTGTGCGACAGCCGCCTGCCCCCTGAACAGTGGCGTGGGTTTTCGTTAACATGGGCGTTCGACGCGAGAGAGACCGGCCATGACACTGAACGACTCCATCCTGGCGCAAGCCGCCGAGCTGACCCGCCTGCGACGCGACATCCACGCCCACCCGGAGCTGTGCTTCCAGGAAGTGCGCACTGCCGAACTGGTGGCCACCAAGCTGGCGGAATGGGGCATCGAGGTGCACCGGGGCCTGGGCACCACCGGTGTGGTGGGCGTGGTGCACGGCCGCGACGGCGGCGCCTGCGGACGGGGTGTGGGCCTGCGTGCCGACATGGACGCCCTGCCCATGACCGAGCTCAACACCTTTGCGCATGCCAGCCAACACGCCGGGCGCATGCACGCCTGCGGGCACGACGGCCACACCGCCATGCTGCTGGCGGCCGGGCAGCACCTGGCACAGCACCGCGATTTCGACGGCACGGTGTACCTGATCTTCCAGCCGGCCGAAGAAGGCGGCGGTGGTGCCCGCGAGATGATCAAGGACGGTCTGTTCGAGCGCTTCCCGATGGAGGCGGTGTTTGGCATGCACAACTGGCCCGGTTACCCGGCCGGCAGCCTGGCGGTGAGCCCCGGGCCGGTGATGGCATCGAGCAACGAGTTCCACATCGTGATCCGCGGCAAGGGCAGCCACGCCGCCCTGCCCCACAACGGCATCGACCCGGTGCCGATCGCCTGCCAGATGGTGCAGGCGTTCCAGACCATCA
The DNA here is from genome assembly GCA_030602185.1 of Comamonadaceae bacterium. Lineage (GTDB taxonomy): Bacteria > Pseudomonadota > Gammaproteobacteria > Burkholderiales > Burkholderiaceae_C > JAUWAE01. Next base: position 2,351 of record JAUWAE010000206.1, on the reverse strand, counting down.
TCACCCGCAACAAAAAGCCGCTGGACGCGGGCGTGATCAGCGTGACCATGATCCACACCGGCGAGGCCACCAACGTGGTGCCCGACCACTGCGAGATCCAGGGCACGGTGCGCACCTTCACGCTGGACGTGCTGGACCTGATCGAGCAGCGCATGCGCGACATCGCGCACCACACCTGCGCGGCGTTTGGTGCCAGCTGCGAATTCACCTTCGAGCGCAACTACCCGCCCACGGTGAACAGCCCGGCCGAGGCCGAGTTTGCCCGCCAGGTGATGCGCGACGTGGTGGGTGATGACCTGGTGGTGCATCAGGAGCCCACCATGGGCGCGGAAGACTTTGCCTACATGCTGCAGGCCAAGCCCGGGGCCTACCTGTTCATTGGCAACGGCGACGGTGCCCACCGTGGCAAGTACGACGGCGGCGGCCACGATGCCGGGCCGTGCACGCTGCACAACCCGCGTTACGACTTCAACGACGACCTCATCCCGCTGGGCGGCACTTACTGGGTGGAATTGGCCACGCGCTGGCTGAAGCGCTGATGGCCGATGGCCAGCAGGCCGTCGAAGATCAGGCTGTCCACCAGCTCGAACGGCACGGTCATGCTGGGGGCCATTTTCCAGCCGGCGCCGCCCGTCATGATGCAGACCGGTGATTCGCCGGCGTGCTGGCGCAGGTTGTCGACCATGCGCTGCACCGCCCCGGCAATGGCAAAGGTGCCGCCGCTGGTGAGCGCATCGCTGGTGTTGGTGGGGAAGTTGCGCACCTCGCCAGTGGGCACGTGCAGGCCGGCCGTGCCCGACTCCAGCGCCCGCAGCATGATGCCGTGCCCGGGCAGGATGATGCCACCCAGGAACTTGCCCTCGGCATCGATGGCTTCCACGGTGACGGCGGTGCCCACCATCACCACCACACAGGGCCGGCGCTCGCCGCGGGCGAGCAGGCGCTGGCGCGCACCGATCATGGCCACCCAACGGTCGGAACCCAGACGGGCTGGGTGGTCGTAGCCGTTGACGAGACCGGCCTCGGCGGTGCTGGACACCACCCACTGCGGGGTCACGTCCCAGAGTTCGAGTTGTTCTTCCACGCGGCGCTTGACCGCATCGCCCGCGACCACGCAACCCAGCACGTGCGTGGGGGTACGCAGGGCGCTCCAGTCGCCCTCGGCCAGGGTTTCAATGTTCTCCAGGAACTGCACGCCGTGCGCCAGCATGCGCGCCCCCACACTGGGCTCCTCGTACAGCGCCCACTTGAGGCGCGTGTTGCCCACATCCAGTGCCAGCAAAGTCATGTGCGGATGATAGCCGGGGCGGGTTTGGTAGAAACCCGATGCCACCGGCCGGCGCCGCTCAGTTCTGCCGCCACGGCAGGCCGTGGAAGCGCCAGCCCCCTTTGCGGCCACGGTGCGCATCGGCGTCGGGGTCGCCTTCGAACCCTTCCAGGATGTTGTAGGCCTGCAGGCCGAGTTCGGTGGCCCGCTTGGCCGCGGCAATGGAGCGCACCCCGCTGCGGCACAGCATCACGAGCTTGCGGCCGTCGGCCGCGGCGGTGCGCACGGTGTCGTCAAACCCGGGGTTCATGGCCATGCCGGGCCACTGCTTCCAGGCCGCCGGCACCGCGCCGGGCACAAAGCCCACCCATTCGCGCTCGGCGTCGGTGCGCACGTCCACCAGCACCGCTTCGCCGCTCTGCACCCATTGCCACGCCAGTTGCGGCGACACATCCCCCGCATACCCAGCGGCCGCACGTGGCACCTGCAGCAAAGCCCCGTCGGCGTCGTGCCGCAGGCCCGAGGTGAGGTTGGCGGGCACCGCTTCGTCGATGCGCCGGGGCCGCGGCAGGTTGAGGTTGTTCATGATCGCCACGAACTCATCGAGCGACTTGCCCGCCACCCGCGCGTTGGCCGCCTTTTCCTGACCGATGGTGGAATGGGTGCGGCCCTGGTAGTCGTGTCCGGGCCAGACGGTGGTGTCGTCGGGCAGTTGGAACAGCACCTGGGTGAGGCTGTGGTACATGGCCTCGGGGCTGCCGGACTGGAAGTCGGTGCGGCCGCAACCGTTGATGAGCAAGGTGTCGCCGGTGAAGGCGTGGCGCGCCCCGTTGCACTCCCAGACGTAGGACATGCTGCCGGCGGTGTGCCCAGGCGTGGCCAGGGCCCGCAGGGTGTGGCGCCCGAAGGTGAGCACGTCGCCGTCGTGCAGCTGGTGCGACGCGGTGGTGATGCCGCAAGCCGCCGGCGCGGCGGTTTTGGCGCCCGCGTGCTCGGCCAGCTTGCCGGCGCTGGTGATGTGGTCGGCGTGGGCATGGGTTTCCACGGTCCAGACGAGCTTGAGGCCGTAGTCGCGCAGCACGGC
>JAUWAE010000061.1 GCA_030602185.1 Comamonadaceae bacterium | reverse complement strand
GATTGAGCCAAGGAGACCCCATGCCCATCCGACGCCCCCCGCCCTCTGATCCGGCCCGTGTCGCGCCCGGTTTTGGCCGCCGCGCCCTGGTTGCTGCACTGCCGGCCGCTCTTGCCGCGGCCTGCCTGCCCAGCTGGGCCGAGGAATTGACCGACCTGCCCAAGGTCAAGGCCAGCGGCACCCTCAAAGTGGCCGTGTACAAGGACAATGCACCCTACTCTGACGGTCCGGGCCAGGACCTCAGCGGCGTGGATGTCAGCCTGGCCCGTGCACTCGCTCGCGAGCTGGGGCTGCAGCTCAGCCTGCTGCCTTTTGACGCCGGCGAGAAAATGAACGACGACCTGCGCAACATGGTCTGGCGCGGGCACTACCTGGGCTACGGCCCCGCCGATGTGATGCTGCATGTGCCGGTGGACCGCTACCTGATCAACCAGAACCGGCAAACCCTCATCTTTGCGCCGTACGCGCGCGAGGTGCTCACCGTGTTCCATGCGCTGAACAAGCTGCCCGGTTTGCGCAGTGGCGACGACCTGCAGAACCTGCCGCTCGGCGCCGAGCGCGGCAGCGGGGCGGCCAGCATCCTCATGGGTTACCGCGGCGGGCTGTTGCGGGACCAGGTTCGCATCTACCCCAACGGCGTGGCAGCGGCCCAGGCGGTGGTTCGCGGCGAGGTGGCAGCGGCCTACGTCACGCGGTCACAGGCCGAGGCGGCCCTGTTTGCCGCTCGGGCCGACCGCACGGGCTTCGGTCTGACCGAACTCGGCCTGCCCGGCCTGGCCGACAACGGCTGGCCGATCGGCATGGCGGTGAAGTCGGAACACAAGGCATTGGCCCAAGCGCTGGAGGCGGCGTTGCAACGGCTGCGCGACCAAGGCGAGTTGCAGGCCATCTACCGCGAACACGGCCTGACGCTGGTGACCCCCTGAACGTGCCGCGCGGGCGCCCGGCGCGTTCGGGCGCACCGCGGGTGCACTGCGCGACGCCTCAGCCGCCGCCGCGCTGCATGTACAGGTCGAAGCGCTTCATGAAACGGTAGCGCTCGGCCGCATCCAGCCCTTCGAACTGGAACGCCACCTGCAGTCGGGGCATCTTCAACAGCGCGATCCGACGCGGTGGCAGCTCGGCCCAAGACAGGTGCAACCGGCCGGCCGGGAAGTTGACGTTGGCCTCCTGGCGACCGAGCACCCAGGGGTGCGGGCCAATGGCATCCGGCAACCACTGCAGCCACTCCTGCGGGGTACACCCCATCTCACGCACAAAGGCGCTGTCGTAGGCAGACTGCATCAGTGTCAGATGGTTTCAGCCACCGGCAATCGGAGGCCAGATGGCAAGCACGTCGCCTTGAGCCAAAGTCCGTGCACCTCGCTCGGCCGGCGGGACGAAGTGCCCGTTGATCAACACCAGGTGCACCAGCTTGGGCGGGAGGTTGTGTGCGTCGATGACCTGGGCCACGGTGGTGCCGGGCGCCAGGTCCAGTTCGATCTGGTTGAATTGGGCGCCGGGCGGCAAGTAGTCGCCCAGCGTCGCAAACAGCTTGAAAGTGATCCGCATAGGCCCCGAGCTTAACGGCGGCGGGCGTCGGCCGGCCCGCTCCACTGACCCTGGGCCTGTGCGGTGGCCAGGTAGGCCTTCATCAGCTGGGTCGGGTCTTCCTTGAGCCTGTCCTTCCACTCGCCCAGCTTCACCTTGCCTTCGACCAGGCCGCGCATCACGCCGACGTGGTCGGTCCAGCCCACGCTGTTGCTGCCCACCATCACGTCCCCCTGGAACTGCAAGCTCAGCACCTTGTGGTGCTGGGTATCGATCAGCTCGACCTGCTCGCCACCGGGCACGCCCTGCCAGTTGCCAAAGCTGGTGGAAATCAGCCCCAGCGTGTCGAGCACGTTGATCTGGGTCACGCCTTTGAGCTCGGCGCGCTTGCCCACCATGTTCATCGCGGCCACGTAGGCCTGGTCCGCCGCGTTCGGCTGGATCGCGCTGACAATGGTCTTGCCACTCACCTTGTCAAAGGCTTCGGCGCAGTCGCCGGCGGCGTAGATGCCTTCCACGTTGGTCTGCATGTGCTCGTCGGTGAGCACACCCAGCAGGCAGCGGACACCCGAGTTTTCGAGGAAGCCAATGTTGGGGCGAACACCCGTGGCACTGATGACCAGGTCGGCATCCACCACCTCGCCGCTGGCAAAACGAACCCGCAAGGGCCCCGTGGGCATCGCCGACTTGCCCAGGCCCACCACATCGGCAATCTTGCCCAGCAAGCCCTTTTCGGTCGAAGTACCGCGCTCGATCGCCTCCACCTTGGTGCCAGTGAAGACCTTCACGCCCTTGCTTTCGCACCACGCCTTGATCATGCCGCCTGCGGCAGGGCCCATCATCCTGGGCACCATGCGGTCACCCATTTCCACCACCGACAGCTCGACACCACGCTGTTGCAGCGCTTCCATGATGATGCAGCCGATGAAGCCCGCCCCCATCTGCAGGACCTTGGCCCCAGGCTGAGCCAGGTCCATGATCGCGCGGGCGTCAGCAAGCGTCCAGCACGTGTGAACGCCAGGGCCCTGAATGCCAGGAATGGGCGGGGCAATCGGTGAAGAGCCCGTGGCAATCAACAGTTTGTCAAACGACAGGTACTGGCCATCGCTCAGCTCGACACACCGCTTGTCCACGTAGAGGGCTTTCGCCCTGACGCCGCGCAGTACGTCAATGCGCAAATCCTCATAGTGCCGGGCCTGGTGTCGCAGGTGGGTGCCGTCCTCACCGACTTTGCCAATCAGCAAATAGGGAATGGCCATGCGCGAGTACGGCGCCTCATTTTCATCACCGATCACGGTGATGCGATCGTTCGGCGCGTGTTTACGGATCGTCTCAGCGGCAATGACGCCAGCAGGGCCGGCACCGAGAATGACATGGTGGGTCATGGCAAACATGCTCCAATGACAAAACAAAAAGGGGTGGGCAGGCGCAAGGCCTGAACCACCCCGACCCGGGTGAGGCCGCGCGGTGCGGCGCCCACCCTCAGGCGATGCGGGTCACAGCCCCAGACGGGCCTTGGTCGCTGCGGTCGGGCGGCCTTCGGTGTCCCAGCCCCGCACGGCGTAGTACTTGGGCAGCATCTCGGGCAGCTTGTTCACCAGCCCCTTGGCCGGGCCCACCTTGGCCGGCTCATTGAGCAGGCGCGGCGGCAGGTTGTCGTCCTTGGCGGTGAAGCCGGCGGCGTTGTTGAACTCGCGCTCCATGTTCCAGATGCGCTCACCGATCTTTTCCAGCTCTTCGGTGGTGTACTCGTCGCCACAGGCGGCCGCCACTTGCGGCGCCACGTCGGCCAGGCCCCAGGCAAAGCTGGTGAAGATGCAGATGCCGGCCGAGTCGAAAGCGGCGGTGGCGTCCTGGAAGGCCTTCACCAGTTCGGGTTTGCCGTCGGCGGTCAGCGGGTCGGTCTTGACCGGGATGCCCAGCACCTCGGACGCCACGGTGTAGCTGCGCAGGTGGCAGGCGCCGCGGTTGGAGGTGGCGTAGGTCAGGCCCATGCCCTGGATGCCACGCGAGTCGTAGGCCGGGAATTCCTGGCCCTTCACGCTCATGGACAGTTCGGGGTGGCCATACTTCTCGCACAGGCGCTTGGAGCCCAGGCCAATTTCCTTGCCAAAGCCCACACCAGTGGCCGTCATGTCGGCGAGCTCGCACAGGGCCTGGGCCGAGCCGAACGGGGCTTCAATGCCGATCTGCTCCTTGGTCAGCACGCCCATTTCGTAGAGCTCCATGACCGCACCGATGGTGGCACCAAAGCTGATCGGGTCCATGCCCTGCTCGTTGCAGATGGTGTTGGCGTACTGCAGCGCTTCCAGGTCGTTCACGCCGTTGGCCGCGCCCAGGGCCCAGGCCGCTTCGTACTCCAGACCGCCGGTGGCGCCCCAGTACTGCGGCTTGTTCTGCACGCTGAAATGGGTCTGGTCGATCTTGCTGATCCGGCCGCAGGCGATCGTGCAGCCAAAGCAGGCCTGGTTGGTCACCAGCTGGGCCTTGCCGTCGGAAGCGCGCGGGGTGGCCATGGCTTCGGCAGAAATGTCCTTGGCGCCTTCGAACTGCACGTCGCGGTGGTTGCGGGTGGGCAAGGCACCGATCTCGTTGATCACGTTCATCAAAACCTGGGTACCGTAGGTGGGCAGACCTTGCCCGGTCACGGCGTTTTCAGCCAGGATTTTCTTCTTCTCGAAAGTGGCTTTCATGAAGGCCTTCGGGTCCTTCACGTTGCCCACGCCCTTGGTGCCGCGCACCGCAATCGCCTTGAGGTTCTTGCTGCCGGCCACGGCGCCCACGCCCGAGCGGCCCGCCGCACGGTGCAGGTCGTTCACGATGGCCGCGTACAGCACCTTGTTCTCGCCGGCCAGGCCGATGGAGGAGATGCGCAGCAGCGGGTCCTGCAGGCTGGTCTTGAGGATTTCCTCGGTGTCCCACACCGATTTGCCCCAAAGGTGCGAGGCGTCGCGCAGCTCGGCCACGTCGTCGTTGATGTAGAGGTACACCGGCTTGGCACTGGCACCCTCGAAAATCACCATGTCCCAGCCGGCCATCTTGAGCTCGGCACCCCAGTAGCCGCCCGAGTTGGAGCAGGCGATGGCGCCCGTCAGCGGCCCTTTGGTAATGACCGTGTAGCGGCCGCCGGTGGAGGCCATGGTGCCAGTCAGCGGACCGGTGGCCCAGATGATCTTGTTGTCGGGCGACAGCGGGTCGACCTTGGGGTCCACCTCTTCGACCAGGTACTTGCTGCCCAAGCCGCGCGAACCCAGGTAGGCCTTGGCCCACTCCATGTTCAGCGGTTCGGATTTGACGGTGCCAGCCGTGAGGTTGACGCGGAGAATTTTTCCAGCCCAGGACATGTTCGTTGCTCCTTAACCGATCAGGCGGCAGACGCCTGGTTGCCCAATTTGTCGGCCCACTGCTTCATCTTGTCGATGCCGGTCCAGTTGGCGTCGATGAAGGTGATGGCCCCGGTCGGGCAGGCTTCGGCGCACGCCGGCTCGCCGCCGCACAGGTCGCACTTCTGCACCTTGCCGGTTTCCTGCACATAGTTGATGGTGCCAAACGGGCAGGCGATGGTGCAGACCTTGCACCCCACGCAGGTGGTCTCGCTCACCACCTTGGCGCCCGTCACCTTGTCCAGCGTGATGGCTTCCACCGGGCAGGCGTGCAGGCACCAGGCCTCGTCGCACTGGGTGCAGGTGTAAGGCACCTTCTTGCCGGTGTGGTGGAAGTCGAACACCTTGATGCGCGACTTGGAGGTGGCGTACGTTCCGTAGTTTTCGAACGAACAAGCCATCTCGCACTGCAAGCAGCCGGTGCATTTGTCCGCATTGATGTGCAGAACTTTCTGCATGGAGTTCTCCTCGGTGGGTAGCGACGCTGCAACCTGCGCAACGCCTTGCCTATGAACAAGTTTGCATGACGATTGTTAAGGGGCGGTTGCGCTTTTTGCTCAGGGAAATCCCTAGTCAGAGATCGCTCGAACGACTTATTCTCAAATTGAAACACTGCTCTAATGGCATCGGCGGCACCATAGCGCCGAGACCGACCGCGAGGCCCCATGAATTCCGGATTGCCAGTGCACCCTCCTTTCTCGCCCCAGGACCGTCTGGCCCTGATCCAGCGCGCTCGCACCGCCGTGATGGAGGGCGACACCCCCGCCGTGGTGCCCTGGGTGCAGCCGTGGATCCAGCGTTCCTGGCGGCGTTGCCTGGAGCAGGGCATGCAGCCACGGCAGGCGGTGTCGTTCGAGGCCGTGTCGGCCCCCATGGTCCGCCGCGCCATCGAGGCCAACCAGCCGTTGCTGCGGGCCGCGGCCCCGGTGATCCGCTCGCTCGCCCGCGCCATGGCCGACACGCGCTATTTCGCCATCCTCACCGATGCCCAGGGTGTCGTCATCGACGTCAACGGCCCGGTGGACCGGCAGGAGCCCAGCGCCAGCGCCATCGCCCGCGTGGGTGTGGACCTGTCGGAACAAGCCGTAGGCACCACCGCCATCGGTGCCACCCTGGCCGAAGAGGCGCCGGTCTGGCTGCACCGGGGCGAGCACTTTTTCCAGGACAACGCAGTCTTCAGCTGCGCAGGCGCACCCGTGTTCGGGCCACACGGGCTTTGCGTGGGCATGCTCGACCTGAGCGGTGTCAACGTACCCGAACGGCCGGCCCTGAAGCACCTCGTCACGCAATCGGCCCGCAGCATCGAAAACGCCCTCACGCTGGCCCAGCCGCACCAGTTGCTGCTGCGGCTGAACTGGCCCGGCCGGGTATTGGGCGAAGACAGCGACGGCCTGGTCTGCCTCGACAGCGAAGGGCGCATCACGGCGGCCAACCGCGCGGCGGTGGACATGCTCAACCTGGTGCCCGGGGCACCCTGGCCACACGTGAGCGACGTGTTTGCGGTGCCGGGCGGCACCCTGTTTGACGCCGCACGCCACCAGCGCGGCCCCGTCGAGCAGCCGCTGTGGTGCGGACTGCGCCTGCAGGTGCTCGCGCTGGCCAACGGCCAGCAGGACGGCACCACGGCAACCGCCCACCCGAGCAATTACGGCGTACCGCTCAAGCAGGTCGAAGCCGCCATGATCCGCAAGGCGGTGGAGGACGCCGGCGGCAACGTGGCCGAAGCCGCGCGCGCGCTCGGCATCAGCCGCGCCACGGTGTACCGCAAGCTCGAACGCCGCTGACCCGCTGGGGCCAGCGCCGCGCCCCCACGGCGTCAGGGCTTGGCGTTCGGGAAGAACACCGGCTCGCCGTTGATCTTGTACGAGGCGATGGCTGCTTGGCCAGCGGAGCCAACCACCCAATCAACGAACTTCTGGCCCGCGGCGGTCTTCACATGGGGGTGCCTGGCGGCGCTCACCAACATCACGCCGTACTGGTTGAACAGCCGATGGTCACCCTCCACCAGCACGGTCAGGTCGGCCCGGTTCCTGAAGTTGAGCCAGGTGCCGCGGTCGGTGAGCACATAGGCGCCGCTGGACGCCGCAATGTTCAACGCCGGCCCCATGCCACAACCACATTCCTTGTAACCGCGGCCCTTGCCCCCCTCGCGCTCGGTCATTCGCCAGAACCGCAGCTCGGCCGCATGGGTGCCGCTCTTGTCCCCGCGGGAGATGAACGGGGCATTCGCTGCCGCCACTTTCTTCAGCGCGGCCACGATGTCCTTGCCCTTGGTGGTCGCCGGATCGGCTTTGGGCCCCACGAGCACAAAATCGTTGTACATCACCTCCTGGCGCCGGGCCGAAAAGCCATCGGCCACGAACTTTTCCTCTGCCACCTTGTCGTGCACGAACAGCACGTCGGCATCGCCGCGCCGCGCCATGTCGATGGCCTGCCCGGTGCCGAGCGCCACCACCTTCACATCAATGCCGGAGGCCTGCTTGAACAGCGGCAGGATGTGCCCGAACAGGCCCGACTGTTCGGTGGAGGTGGTCGACGCCACCACGATGGCCTGCGCCTGGGCCGCCCAGGCCAGACAAAAGGTAGCCATGCCGATAGCCAGACGCTGGATCATGCCGTTTCTCCTTGCAAAAAGGCCCACGCGGGTGGGCACGTCGCCGCCAGCGCGTGGTCGCTGAAAAACCGGTGCACTGGCAGGTCGGCCAGCAGTTGCCCGCCCTCGAGGTACAGCACCCGGCTGGCCAGCCGCTTGACCTGACCGAGGTTGTGGCTGCTGAACAGCAGGGTCGTGCCAGGTTCGGCCGCGAATTCGGCCATCAGGGTCTCTACCTCGCGCTTGGCGTGGGGGTCGAGGCTGGCGGTGGGCTCGTCCAGCAGCCAGACCGCCGGCCGCAAGGCCCAGGCACGGGCCAGGGCCAGGCGCTGCTGTTGCCCACCCGACAGGGCGCGCCCGTTGCGGTGGGCCAACGCAGCCAGCCCCACCCGCTCCAGCGCCTGCCAGGCCGGCTCGTGCGTGGCCCGCCAGGCCAGGCCCTGGAGCCACAACCCCACCCGCACGTTGTTCAAGGCACTCAGGCGCAGCTGGTAAGGCCGCTGAAACAACATCGCCTGACGCCCCGGGCCGCGCAGCACATCGCCCCGCTGCAAGGGCAACAAGCCGTGCAAGGCCCTCAGGAGGGTGCTCTTGCCACTGCCATTGGCCCCCACCACGGCCACGCGCTCACCCTCGTGGACCGTCAGGTCCAGGCCCTTGAGCGCACACACCCGCCCACCAGGCCCCAGGCGCACCTCAAGGCCTCGGGCCTGCAGGGCCATCGGCCGTGGCCCCGCCGGAACGTACGAAATCCCCGCCTCGGCCCTCATGCCGACCACCCCATCGCCCCGGCGTGGACCGGTGCCGTATCCACCCGCTCACGCCACCGCCGCAGCAGCGACACCAGCGCGTTGAGCAGCAACACCACCGCCATCAGGACGATGCCGAGCCCCAACGCCATCGGCAGGTCGCCCTTGCTCGTCTCCAGGGCGATGGCGGTCGTCATCACGCGGGTGAACCCATCGATGTTGCCCCCCACGATCATCACCGCCCCCACCTCGGCAATGGCCCGGCCAAACACGGTGATCACCACCGTCAACAGGGCGTAACGCTCGTCCCAGGCCAGCAGCGCGCCACGCCAGCCCACCCCGGCGCCCAAAGAGGCCAGCTGCTCGCCGTGCTGTCGGTCCACATCCTCCACCGCCTGCCGCGTCAAGGCGATCGCCACCGGAAGCACCAGCAGGGTCTGCGCCAGCACCATGGCCTGGAAACTGAACAGCCAGCCCAGAAAGCCGAGCGGCCCGCTGCGCGACAGCACCAGGTACACCACCAGCCCCACCACCACCGACGGCACCGCCAACGCGGCATTGAGCACGGTGATCACCGCACCGCGCCCGCGAAAACGCGCCACCCCCAGCCAAGCCCCCACCGACAACCCAATGGCACAAGCCAGCAGACACGCCGTGGCACTGACCGCCAGCGACCGGCCCACCACCGCCCACAAGCCGGGGTCCATGGAGAGCACCAGCCCCACTGCGGTGGACACACTGTCTGAAAAGGTATTCATGGCTGGCGATGCTAGCGGCTTGGCACGCCCGCGCCCATGGGGGTGACGAGGTATGAAGCCGCGTGCATACGGCATCGCCGCCCCCCGGCCCGATCGGGCACACTCGGGCCCATGCGCAAGGTGCACCTCAGTTACGACTTCAGCGACCACCGGGAACGGGAAGCGCAGATCCACAACCCCCTGATCGCGCTGCTCTACGCCGTCCGCACGGAAGGGTCGATTTCAGGGGCAGCGCGTGCGCTGGGGCTGTCGTACCGCCACGTGTGGGGCCAGTTGAAAGACTGGGAAAAACGCCTGGGCCAGGAACTGATCATGTGGGAGCGTGGACAGGCCGCCCAGCTCACCGCGTTTGGCGACAAGCTGCTGTGGACCGAACGGCTGGCACAAGCCCGGCTGGCCCCCCAGATCGAAGCCTTGCGGGCCGAACTGGAGCGCACCCTGGCACTGGCGTTCGAGCCCTCGGCCCATGTGCTGAGCCTGTACGCCAGCCACGACGACGCGCTGCTGCGGCTGCAGGACGTGGCCAGCGCCACCGCCGGCCTGTACCTCGACATCCAGTTCTGCGGCAGTACCGAAGCGCTGCGCGCACTCAACGACGGGCGCTGCGCCCTGGCCGGCTTCCACACCCGGCTGCCGCCCGCCAGCGACGGCCTGAGCCGCCGCACCTACCAGCCACTGCTGCGGCCCGGCCGGCACAAGCTGATCGGGTTTGCCCAGCGCACCCAAGGGCTGATGGTGGCGCCCGGCAACCCGCTGCGCATCGACAGCCTGGTCCGCGTGGCCAGATGGCGGCTGCGCTTCGTCAACCGGGCCATCGGCACCGGCACCCGGGTGTTGCTGGACGAATTGCTGGCCGAAGCCGGCCTGACGCTCGACCAGCTCAACGGCCACGACCGCTGCGAGCCCTCGCACAGCGCGGTGGCGCTGGCCGTGGCCAGCGGCTCCGCCGACGTGGGCCTGGGCACCGAATCGGCCGCACGGGCGCGTGGGCTGGACTTTGTGCCCTTGGCCACCGAGAGCTACCACCTGGTGTGCCTGAAATCGGCCCTGGAGCAGCCCGCAGTGCAGGCACTGCGCCAGGTGCTCGCCGGGCCCACCTGGGCCGGTCAGTGGCCCCTGCTGCCGGGCTACCGCGCCGAGGCCAGCGGCCAGGTCCGGCCTTTGCGCAGCGTGCTGCCCTGGTGGCAGTACCGATCGCCCAAGCCCGCCGCTTGAAGCGTTTCGCTCAGAACGCTTCCTTCTCGGCTTCCAGGTAGGCCAGGCTCACATACTTGCCGATGTTGCTGTCAAAGCCGGCCATGGTCTTGGCGTGCGGCGCCACACGGGGGTCTTTCAGCACTGCGGCCTTGGCCGTTTCTATGCCCTCGCCCGCCTCTACCGCTTTCAGACAAGGCTCGTAGATGCCGGCCATGAAAGTGCCATAGTCCTTGAGCAGCGTCTGGCTGGCGCGCCCATGGCCCGGCACCCACAGCTGGTCACCCGCGGCGGCGCGCAAGGCGTCGTAGTACTTGAAGGTACCGCGGTAAGAACCATCGTCCATGTTGGCGATGCGGTTGTCCATGGCGATGTCGGCCACATAGGTCAGCCGGTCTTCCACCACCTCCACGCACAGGTCCGACGGCGTGTGGGCACGGCCGTAGTGGTGTATGCGCAGCGTCACATCGCCAAAACGGAAGTCTTGCCCGTGGGCGGTGGGCCGGTTGGGCACCACCACCTTGGTGCCGAGCGTGGCCTGGTTGGTCCAGCGCTCCATCATGCTGCGCCACATGCTGCCCTCGGCGCCGGCAATCTGTTCGATCGTGTGCGGCAGGGCGTAGATCGGCAGCCCGGCGCCGTAGGCATTCACAAAGGCGTGGTTACCCAGCCAATGGTCGCCGTGGTAGTGGCTGTTGAAAATGGCCACCACCGGCTGCTGGGTCACGGTGCGGATCATGCGGATCGCCATCTCGCCCACCTGCAGCGAACAGCCACTGTCGAGCACCACCACACCAGCCGACGTGACCACGAACACCACGTTCGCCATGAACCCCTGGTTCTCGGCGGTGGGGAAGCCGTCTTTGGCGTACACCATCCAGACGTGCTTCGACAGGCGCTGCGGCGCCACATCGGGCACCGGCGGGCCAGCGATGAAGTCCTGCACCTGCTGCGCGAACAGCCGCACTTCGGGCACCGCCAGCAGCCCGACACCACCCAGCGCCATACCGCCCGACCAGGCCAGCCAACGCCGGCGCGACAGGGGGGATGCAACGGGGGGCTGGGTATGCGACATGGCCGTCTCCTCTGATGGGCGCACGGACACCCATCCATTCATAACTTTAAACTGATATTTGATTGTCGCCGCAGGGGCACCGCCTGTCAAAGCCCGCGCGGTGGATTTCAGCCGTGGCCTGCGGCCAGGCGCCGGGCAATCTCGGCCACCAGCTGGCGTGCCAGGGCCAGCTTGGGGCCGTGCGGCACCGCGCGGCAACCGTGCTCGTCCACCAGCAGCAGCGCGTTGTCGTCCTGCCCGAAGGTGGCGGGGCCGATGTTGCCCACCAGCAGCGGCACCCCCTTGCGCACCCGTTTAGCCTGGGCATTCACCTCCAGGTCGTGGCTTTCGGCGGCAAATCCGACGCAGAACAGGGCTCCTGAACGGGCTCGCTCGCTCGCAGCCACCCCGGCCAGGATGTCGGGGTTCTCCACAAAGGTCAGCGCGGGCGGCAGGCCACTGCCGTCTTTCTTGATCTTCTGGTCGGAGGCATTGGCGGGACGCCAGTCGGCCACGGCAGCGGCGGCCACGAACACGGTCGCCTGGCCCACCTCGGCCTGCACCGCCGCCTGCATCTCCAGCGCCGACTGCACGTTCACCCGCTTCACGCCCCAGGGCGTGGCCAGGTGCACCGGGCCGGCCACCAGCGTCACCTGGGCCCCGGCTTCCTGCGCGGCGCGGGCAACGGCAAACCCCATCTTGCCCGACGAGTGGTTGGTGATGCCACGCACCGGGTCGATGGCCTCGAACGTGGGGCCGGCCGTGACCAGCACCCGCTGCCCGGCCAGCACCTTGGGCTGGAAATGCGCCAGCAGCAAGTCCAGCAGTTGCGGGGGTTCCAGCATCCGGCCATCACCCACTTCACCACAGGCCTGGTCGCCCTGCCCCACGGGCAACACCACCGCGCCGTCGGCCTGCAGTTGGGCCACGTTGCGCTGCGTGGCCGGGTGGGCCCACATCTCGCGGTTCATGGCCGGGGCCAGCAACAGGGGCACGCGCTCCACGGGGCGGGCCAGGCACATCAGGGTCAGCAGGTCATCGGCCCGGCCCTGTACCAGCTTGGCCATGAGGTCGGCACTGGCCGGCGCGATCAGGATGGCGTCGGCCTCGCGCCCTAGGTTGATATGGGGCATGTTGTTGGGCTCGCGCGCGTCCCACTGGCTGGTCACCACCGGCCGGTTACTCAAGGCCTGCATCGTCACCGGGGTGATGAACTGGGCCGCGGCCTCGGTCATCACCACCTGCACCGTGGCGCCGGCCTTGGTCAGCAGCCGGCACAGTTCGGCCGACTTGTAGCACGCGATGCCCCCCGAGAGGCCCAGGACGATGTGTTTGCCGGCAAGGTCATTCATGGGCGGGAATGTACACCTACTTTTATAATCCCTATTTCCTCACCCGCGGGCCGCTTTGGCTCGCCTGCGACATGACCAAATTCGTATTCGTGACCGGTGGCGTGGTGTCCTCGCTGGGCAAGGGCATCGCCTCCGCCTCGTTGGCTGCGCTGCTCGAATCGCGCGGCCTCAAAGTCACCCTCATCAAGCTCGACCCCTACCTCAACGTCGACCCGGGCACCATGAGCCCGTTCCAGCACGGCGAAGTCTTTGTCACCGACGACGGCGCCGAGACCGACCTCGACCTGGGCCACTACGAGCGCTTCATCACCACCCGGATGAAGAAGGCCAACAACTTCACCACAGGGCAGATTTACAAGTCGGTGCTGGAAAAGGAGCGCCGCGGCGACTACCTGGGCAAGACGGTGCAGGTGATCCCGCACGTGACCAACGAAATCCAGGAGTTCGTCAAGCGCGGCGCCGGCGTGGGCACGCCCGACGCGGTGGACGTGGCGATCGTGGAAATTGGCGGCACCGTGGGCG
>JAUWAE010000014.1 GCA_030602185.1 Comamonadaceae bacterium | reverse complement strand
GTGTCGGGGGCCACCGGGCGCGCTTCGTGTACCCAGTCACCCCCGCAGTCTCCGTAGACGCCAGTGGTAGAGCCATAAACGAGTTGCCGCGGGGGCACACGGCGCGCCAGTGCCTGGCCCAGGGCCCGGCTGCGTGGGTCCACGTCCCACCGCCCGGGGCGATCTCCCGGCGGTGGGGCCAGGTGCAGCACGCGTGTCGCCAAGCCAGCCAGCCGCTGCAGGCTGCGCGGGTCATCCAGATCTCCCGTCAGGGGCGTGAGCCCTGCAGCACGCAGCAGTGGCACACGCTCCGGCGTTGATGTAAGGGCGTAGATCCGGGCCCGGCGACCGCCTCCCAGAACACGGGCGGCCCGCAACCCCACGTCACCACACCCCACCACCAGCACCCGCTCGCGGCGAAACCGCGCAGGCAATGCACCCATCCAGATCATGCGTCCTCGCAAATTTGAGAAAATCCAGCGTTTTGGGCGCACGTGGCGCCCGCCCTATTCCAAACAGTATGACATTCCAGATCACCGTCCAGCCCAGCGGGCGCACCTTCACCGCCAACCCAGACGAGGCCATCCTGGCCGCCGGCATCCGGCAGGGCATCGGGCTGCCCTACGGCTGCAAGGACGGCGCCTGCGGCTCGTGCAAATGCAAGAAGCTCGAAGGCACGGTGGTACACGGCACACACCAGAGCAAGGCCCTGAGCGCCGACGAGGAAGCCGCTGGCTTCGTGCTCACCTGCTGCGCCACCCCCACCAGCGACGTCGTGCTCGAATCCAAACAGGTCACCGAAGCCGGCGCCTTCCCCATCAAGAAAATGCCGGTACGCGTGACGTCTCTGGAAAAGGCCTCACACGACGTGATGGTGCTGACCCTGCAGCTGCCCGCGAGTGACACCTTCCAGTACCACGCCGGCCAGTACGTCGAATTCCTGCTGCGCGACGGCAGCCGACGCAGCTACTCCATGGCGACCGCACCGCACCGCCAGGCCGAAGCCCCGTCGATGGAACTGCATATCCGTCACATGCCCGGCGGCAAGTTCACCGACCACGTCTTTGGTGGCATGAAGGAAAAGGAAATCCTGCGCATCGAAGGCCCTTACGGCAGTTTCTTCCTGCGCGAAGACTCGGACAAACCCATTGTTCTGCTCGCCTCGGGCACCGGTTTCGCCCCGATCAAGGCCATCATCGAACACATGCGGTTCAAGAACCTGCAGCGCCCCGCGGTGCTGTACTGGGGGGGCCGCCGCCCGGCCGACCTTTACCAGCACGCCTGGATCGAGGCCCAATGCGCCGAGATGCCGAACCTGCGCTACGTGCCGGTGGTATCCGACGCCCTGCCCGAAGACCAGTGGAGCGGCCGCACCGGCTTCGTGCACCAGGCCGTGCTCCAGGACTTCCCCGACCTGTCGGGGCACCAAGTGTACGCCTGTGGCGCGCCCATCGTGGTCGAGTCCGCTCAGCGCGACTACCTTGCCGCCGGCCTGCCCGCCGAGGAGTTCTACGCCGACGCCTTCACGTCCGAGAAGGACAAGGTGGCGGCCTGAGGAAGGCCGCGCCAGCGAGGGTCAGCCCTCGGCCAGCAGCCGCTTGACGTCGCTGGCCAGGGCCTCGGCCCCGCTGCCGTAGCGGTGGTACAGCCGGATGCGCCCCCGCGTGTCGTACACATAGCTGCCAGCCGAATGGTCCATGGTGTAGCTGGTCGCGGTCTGGCCATCGACCTTTTTGTAATAGATCTTGAACGACTTGGCCACGTCCGGCAGCTGGTCCAGCGGCGCGTGCAGCGCCAGGAAGCCCGGATCGAAATTGGCCATGTACTCGCGCATGATCTCGGGCGTGTCGCGCTCCGGGTCGACGCTGATGAACAGGCCCTGCAGCCGCTCGCCCTGCTCGCCCAGCAGCGCCTTGGCCTGCGCCATTTCGCCGAGCGAGGTCGGGCAGACGTCGGGGCACTGGGTGAAGCCGAAAAACACCACCACCACCTTGCCCTCGAAGTCCTTCAAGGTACGGCGCTGCCCGTTGTGGTCGAGCAAGTCGAAACCGGTGGCGTAATCGGCACCGGTGATGTCGATGCCGACAAAGGGCGGGGTCTGGTCGCAGCCGGTCAGGGCCCAGGGCGCCAGCGTGGCCGCCCCCAGCGCCACCAGGGCGCGGCGGCGAGACAGGAAAGAATCGGGCATGGGCATCATCGGCTCACACGAGGTAATGGTCCACCAACATGGCCGCGAACAGCAGCGACAGGTGGATCAGGGAGAAACGGAAGGTCTTGCGCGCCAGCTGGTCGGAATAATTGCGCCACAGCGCCCAGGCATAGCCGCTGAAACCCACGCTCAGCGCCACCGCCAGGTAGAACCACCCGTTCATGCGCAGCATGAAGGGCAGCAGGCACGCGGCAAACAGGATCAGCGTGTACAGGAAGATGTGCAGCCGGGTGAACTCCGAACCGTGCGTCACCGGCAGCATGGGCAGGCCTGACTTGCGGTAATCTTCGACCCGGTACAGCGCGAGGGCCCAGAAGTGCGGTGGCGTCCACAGGAAGATGATCAGGAACAGCACCAGGGCTTCGGCGGTGACGGTGTTGGTCATGGCGGCCCAGCCCAAGACCGGTGGCATGGCCCCCGAGGCGCCGCCAATGACGATGTTCTGCGGTGTCAGCGGCTTGAGCACCACGGTGTACACGATGGCATAGCCCACGAAGGTGCCGAACGTCAACCACATGGTCAGCGGGTTGACCCAGACGTACAAGATCACCGACCCCACCGCGCACAACAGGGCGGAGAAGGTCAGTGTCTGCGCATTGGTGAGCTCACCTTTGGCGGTGGGACGCCAGGCGGTGCGCTTCATCTTGGCGTCGATGTGCTGCTCCACCACGCAGTTGAAGGCCGCTGCGGCACCCGCCACCAGCCAGATGCCGAAGCAGGCCAACGCCGCCAGCGCCACCTGCGCCGCCGTGGGTACGCCGGGCACGGCCAGCACCATGCCAATGAGGGCACAAAACACGATCAGCTGGATGACGCGCGGCTTCATCAGCGCGTAAAACTGCCGCCAGGTGGGCGGCAGCGCTGGGGACAGGGACATTTCTGGGGCGGTCATGCGGGAATTCCATTCGCTGCCGGGACGCGGCCCGGCCGTGTGGCGCGGCTCGGGTGGGCCTCGGTCAGCCAGCCCGTCAGCACGACGACCAGGGCCGCCGCACCGCCGGTATGCGACACCGCGGCCACCAGTGGCCACTCGAGCACCACGTTGGAGAGGCCGGTGAGCAGCTGCCAGCCGCCCAGCGCCAGCAGCCAGCGGGCATGGCCGGTACGGCCTTCATGGCGGTGGAAATGCCAGGCCAGCGCGGCCAGCGCCGCCAACACCAGGTAGGCCGCCAAGCGGTGGGTGTAATGGATGGCGGTCAAGGCCGGGAAGGGGATGGCATCGCCCGAGCGCCGCTGGCCGAGCTCGCGCCACAGCTCGAAGCCCCCCGCAAAGTCCATCACCGGCCACCAACTGCCCTGGCAGGTCGGGAAGTCTCGGCAGGCCAGCACCGCGTAGTTGGTGCTGACCCAGCCGCCCAAAGCGATCTGCAGCCACAGCAGCCCGAACACGCCCCACAGCGCCAACCGCGTGCGCCCGCCGTACGCCGGCGGCACCACGTCGTCGATGGCATGGGTGTAACGCACCGCCTGCATCCGCAGCAGGGCCAGCAACACCATGCCTCCGAGCAGGTGCAGCGTGACAATGGCAGGGAACAGCTTCATCGTCACCGTCAGGGCGCCAAACGCCCCTTGCAGGCAGACCCAGAACAGCGTCACCAGCGGCCACACGAACGACACGTGCAGCCGCCGGCGCTCGGCCCAGCTCACGCTGGCCAGCACGAGGATGAGTACCCCGACCGCCGTGGCCAGGTAACGGTGGATCATTTCGATCCACGCCTTGGAGAACGTGACCGGTCCCAGGGGCATGGCCTCCTGGGCGGCTGCGATGGCGGCACTGGCGCCGATGGGGCTCGCGCTGCCGTAACAACCCGGCCAGTCCGGGCAGCCCAGTCCGGAATCGGTCAGGCGGGTGAAAGCACCGAACAGCACCAGGTCGAAGGTCAGGAACAGGGTGAGACCGGTGAGCCAGGCCAGCCGCTGCGCCGGACTGGCGTCGCGCCGGCGCAGCCACACCCAGGCCAGCGGCCCGAGCGCGATGACCAGGCCCATCATCATCAGCCGAAAGACCGGCGTGTAATCGTACAGAGCGACTTCCTGCATCGTCAGCGCCCCGGTCGGTCCCAGAAGCTGGACGCGCGCAGCAGGCGGTCCAGGTCGCGCCGCACCTTGGCCGGATCGGCGTTGGCCGGGAAGCGCATCATCCAGTTGCCCAGCGGATCCACGACATAGAGGTGATCGCTCAGCTGCTGGCCCGGTGCCGGCACGAGCCAGCGCGAGATCTGCGCTTCGTCCAAGTGCAGCACCACGGCGGTTTCGGTGGCGCGGCGCAAGCGCTCGGGCAACTCGACCGACCCAGTGCGCAGCCAGACCCAGTCCATCCGGTCTTTTTCCCGGCCGAGGCCTTCGCGCAACTGGCGCTGAAGGTACAGGTGGCTTTCACACTGGGCATCGCAGGCGCTGTCGGCCACGCTGATGAACAGCCACTGGTTGCGCAGCTGCGTCAACGGCACCGACTGTCCTTCGGCGTTGACGCCGACGAGTTCGGGCATGGGCCGTTGCGGGTCGATCAGTTCCCCGTAGTTGCGCCGCCCTTCGGGCCGGATGACGTAGTAGGTGAAATAGGACGCGATCACCGGCGACGCGCACACCAGCAGGATGAGCAGCATCTTCCAGCGCCCCATGCGGGTGGCGGCGGGGTCGCGCGCCAGGGCTTCACCCGCCAGAGGCAGGGAATGGACCGTGAGGGTCAGGGGCTCATCGGGCCGCCCGTGCGACGTCGCCACGTCAGCCGCGTCGCCGGGGGGCGATGATTTGGAACCAGACATACAACACCAAAATGAGGGAACAGAGGCCAAACCACTGGAAGGCGTACCCGTAATGCTTGTGGACATCGGCCCCCACGCGGGGCCAGTCGCGCGACAAGCCATCGGCCGGTGCCGCGGGCTCGCTCTGCTGGACCGACACCGGGTACAGCTGCAACGACCACTCCGTCGCGTAGGCGCCGAGGTCGATATTCTGCCGGATACGCCCACCGGCTTCCGGCCCGAACTCGTATAGCTTGGAAGGAGCTGGGGCCAATCGCCCCACGATCTCGACGGGGCCCTCGGCCGTCGGCACGTCGGTCACGGCCGTGCGGTCGTCGGCACGCCGCGGCTGCCAGCCGCGTTGCACCACCACCGCAGCGTCGCTGCCGTCCAGCCGCAGCGGCGTCAGCACGAAAAACCCTGGCCGACCGTTCATGGGCCGGTTGTCGAGATAGACCGTGGCCTCGGGCACCCAGACACCCGTCAACCGCACGGTGCGGTCGAAAACCGCATCCCAATCCTGGCGGGCCGCCACATCTGCCATGTCGGGCCAGCCGATCGGCGGCAAGGTCTCGCGGGCCTCCCGTTGCGACCACAACTGCGCCTTGGTTTCGGCCCGTCCAAGCTGCCAGAAACCCAACGCCGCCGTCACAGTCACGCCCAACAACGCGGCCAATGCGACCAATGCGCGCGCCACCACACCGCTGCGCCGCGTCATCGGATAATTATCCTCATGACATACCTCGTGATTCTGGCCTTCGTGGCCATCGTGATCAGCCTCGTCGTCGCCCTGGTGGCCATGATGCGGGGCGACTCCAGCAGTGGCGAGGCCGCCAAATCCCGCCGCATGGCCCGCGCCCTGGCGATGCGGGTCGGCCTGTCGGTGCTGCTGTTCCTGGCCGTGATCATCAGTTACCACCTGGGCTGGATACAGCCGACCGGCCTGCCCATGCGCTGACACACCCCAGCACACAAGCAAAAAAGCGCCCTGGGGCGCTTTTTTGCTCGACCAAGGCGACGGTGGTCACATCCAGTACACGAGGATGTACAGACCCAGCCACACCACGTCCACGAAGTGCCAGTACCAAGCCGCACCTTCGAAACCGAAGTGGCGCTCTTTGGTGAAGTGGCCTTTTTGCAGACGCAGGGTGATGAACAGCAGCATCAACATGCCCACGAACACGTGGAAGCCGTGGAAGCCGGTCAGCATGAAGAAGGTCGAGCCGAAAATGCCGGAGTCCAGGCGCAGGTTCAGGTCGCGGTAGGCGTGCACATACTCATAGCCCTGAACGAACAGGAACACCACACCCAGCAGCACGGTCAGCCACATGAAGGCGATGGTCTTGCTGCGGTTGCCGTCCTGAATCGCATGGTGGGCAATGGTCAGGGTGACACCCGACGTCAGCAGCAGGGCGGTGTTGATGGTCGGCAGCCAGAACGGGCCCATGGTCTGGAAGGGCTCGACGATGCCGGCGGGCGATGCCGTGACACCGGCCATGACCGACGGCCAGATCGACTGGAAGTCGGGCCAGATCAGGGCGTTTTCAATGTTGCCCAGCGCCGGCACCGAATGGGTACGGGCCCACCAAAGTGCGGTGAAGAAGGCGCCGAAGAACATCACCTCCGAGAAGATGAACCAGCTCATGCTCCAGCGGTAGGAAATGTCGATCTTGCGCCCGTACAGGCCGCTCTCGCTTTCCACCACCGCATCGCGGAACCACTGGTACAACACGATCAGCCACCAGGCCAAACCGAACGCCACGGAGTACTTGCCCCAGGCCACGCCGTTGATCCACTGCCCGGCGCCGAAAGCGACAAAAAACAGGCCGATGGCCGACATCACCGGGTGCCTGGACAGCCCCGGAACGAAATAGTACGGCGTCGTGCCATGCGTTGCTGCGGACATGCTCACTCCTACTTGCGCTTGATTTGTTGAATTGAATTCGGTTTGTCGAAACTCAGGCGGTCACCCAAAACACGATCCCCATCAGGGCCGCCACGAACAGAAAGGCCAGCACCACGCCCACCACCATCAAGGCGATCGGGTTCAGCTTGGCGATGTCCTCCTGGAAATCGCTTTTGCGCCGTACGCCGAGAAACCCCCACAGCACCGCGCGGACCGTGTCCAGCAACGACGCCTTGCGGCGGTGTACCGGTGGCGCACTCACGACGCCTCCGCACCGCGAGAGGCCAGACGCACGTCGGCCGGCGCTTCGGCGGTCGGTGCCTGCGGGGTTTTACCCCCGACCTCAAAGAAGGTGTACGACAGCGTGATGGTGGTCACGTCCTTGGGCAGCCGCGGGTCGATCACGAACGCGACCGGCCACTCCTTCTTCTCGCCCGGCGCCAGTGTGTACTGCGTGAAACAGAAACACTCCACCTTGCTGAAGTGGTTGGCCGCCTGGCGCGGCGCGTAGCTCGGGATGGCCTGCGCCGACATCGTGCGGTTCTGGATGTTCTGGAACTCGTACATCACGGTCGTCAGCTCACCGGGGTGCACCTCCATGGAGCGGACCAGGGGCTTGAAATCCCACGGTCCACGCACGTTGGTGTCGAACTCGACGGTGATCTTGCGCGTCCGGTCGACCTGCGTGTTGGCCGGCAGCGTCGGGCCCATGCCCGGCACCTGCCGTTCCGACAGCGCCAGGATGTTGATGCCGGTGACCTCGCAAATCGCACGGTAGATCGGCACCAGCGCATACCCGAAGGCAAACATGCCCAGGGCGATGACCGCCAGTTTGCCGGTGACCTTGAGATTTTCCTTGCGCAGCGACATCTCGCCTTACTTCCCGAAGAGGACGAACTTGGCCACGAACCCGGCAAAGAACGCCAGGGCCACGGTGGCCAGGATCAGGCCGAGTCGGACGTTGCTCTTGCGTTGCTCAGGGTTCATGGCTCACAGACTCGGGTTCAGCCGATCACCTTGGTGGCGGTCGCATCCAGCTTGGGCGGGTTCTCGAAGGTGTGATGGGGGGCCGGCGACGGCACTTCCCACTCCAGACCTTCGGCGCCTTCCCAGGGCTTCTGGGAAGCCTTCTCGCCCTTGCCCTGCATGGCGGGCAGGATCACGAAGAAGAAGAAGTACACCTGGGCAATGCCGAAGGCAAACGCACCGACGGAGGCGATCGCGTTGAAATCGGCGAACTGCATCGGGTAGTCGGCGTAGCGACGGGGCATGCCAGCCAGACCCAGGAAGTGCATCGGGAAGAAGGTGACGTTGAAGGAGATCATCGACCACCAGAAGTGCAGCTTGCCGCGGAATTCGCTGTACATCACACCGGTCCACTTGGGCAGCCAGTAGTACACGCCAGCGAACATGGCGAAGAGCGAGCCGGCCACCAGCACGTAGTGGAAGTGCGCCACCACGTAGTAGGTATCCTGGAAGTTGATGTCGATCGGTGCCATGGAGAGCATCAGACCGGTGAAGCCACCCATGGTGAACACGAAGATGAAGCCCACGGCCCACATCATCGGGGTTTCAAAGGTCATCGAACCCTTCCACATCGTGGCGATCCAGTTGAAGATCTTCACGCCCGTGGGCACGGCGATCAGCATGGTGCTGTACATGAAGAACAGCTGGCCGGTCACCGGCATGCCGGTGGTGAACATGTGGTGCGCCCAGACGACGAACGACAGGATGGCGATGGAGCCGGTGGCGTACACCATGGAGGCGTAACCAAACAGCTTCTTGCGGGCGAACGCCGGCACCACCTGGCTCACGATGCCGAACGCCGGCAGGATCATGATGTACACCTCGGGATGACCGAAGAACCAGAAGATGTGCTGGTACATGATCGGGTCACCGCCGCCGGCGGGGTTGAAGAAGCTGGTGCCGAAATGGCGGTCGGTCAGCGTCATGGTGATCGCGCCGGCCAGCACGGGCATCACGGCGATCAGCAGGTAGGCGGTGATCAGCCAGGTCCAGGCGAACATCGGCATCTTCATCAGCGTCATGCCGGGGGCACGCATGTTGAGGATGGTCACGATGATGTTGATCGAACCCATGATGGACGAGGCGCCCAGGATGTGCATCGCGAAGATCGCGGCGTCCATGGACGGGCCCATCTGCAGCGTCAGCGGCGCGTACAGCGTCCAGCCAGCAGCAGGAGCGCCACCGGGCATGAAGAACGACAGCACGATGATGATCGCCGCAGGCACCATCAGCCAGAAGCTGAAGTTGTTCATGCGGGCGAAGGCCATGTCGGAGGCGCCGATCTGCAGCGGCAGCATCCAGTTGGCGAAGCCCACGAAGGCCGGCATGATGGCACCGAACACCATGATGATGCCGTGCATGGTGGTGAGCTGGTTGAACAGCTCGGGGTTGACCAGCTGCAGGCCGGGCTGGAACAGCTCGGCGCGGATGCCCAGGGCCAGCACACCGCCGACCATCAGCATCACGAAGCTGAACAGCAGGTACAGCGTACCGATGTCCTTGTGGTTGGTGGCGAACACCCAACGCCGCCAGCCGGTGGGCGCGTGGTGGTCGTGATCGTGCGCATGCGCGTCGTGGTGATCAAGAACTGCACTCATGGCGATTTCCTCGTTTCAAAAATTCCCGGTCTGGATCACTTGCGCGCGGCCAGCACTTCGGCGGGTTGAACCAGCCGTTCGGTGTTGTTGGACCAGCTGTTTTTCGCGTAGGTCATGACCGCCGCGATTTCGGTATCGGACAGCTGCTTCCAGGCCGGCATGGCGTTCACGCCATTGAGCATGATGTTGATGAACTGAGCCTTGTCTTCGGCCGTGACGATGGCAGAGCCGTCCAGCGCCTTGATCGGGCCGCCGCCTTTGCCGTTGGCCTGGTGGCAGGCCACGCAGTTGGCTGCGTAGACGGATTCACCGCGCTTGACCAGTTCGGCCAGCGTCCACACCTTGTTCGGATCGTCGGCCTTGGCGGCCATCAGCTTCTGCTGCTCCGACACCCAGGCGGTGTACTCTTCCTGCGTCACCACCTTCACGTGGATGGGCATGTAGGCGTGCTCCTTGCCGCACAGCTCGGCGCACTGGCCGTAGTAGTCGCCGGTCTTCTCGGCACGGAACCAGGTGTCGCGCACGAAGCCGGGGATCGCGTCCTGCTTGACGCCGAACGCCGGAATCATCCAGGCATGGATCACATCGTTGGCGGTGGTGATGATGCGGACCTTCTTGCCCACAGGCACGACCATGGGGTTGTCCACCTTCAGCAGGTAGTCGTCCAGGCGCTCGGGCTTGCCGCTGTCGGACATGACGCGGTGGGTCGGATCCAGGGTGGACAGGAAGCCGATGCCCTCGCCTTCACCCTTGATGTAGTCGTAGCCCCACTTCCACTGCATGCCGGTGACCTTGATGGTCAGGTCGCTGTTGGTGGTGTCCTTCTGGGCCACCAGCACCTTGGTGGCGGGCAAGGCCATGCCGATCACGATCAGCAGCGGCACGATGGTCCAGCCCAGTTCCACCCAGATCGGCTCAGGCAGCTCCTGCGACTTGTGGCCCACCGACTTGCGGTGCTTGACGATCGAGTAGAACATCACGCCGAACACCAGCACGAAGATGACCGAGCAGATGGCCAGCATGAACCAGTGCAGCCAGTGCTGCTCTTCAGCGATCTTGGTGACGGGCGGATGGAAGTTGAGCTGATTGACCGCAGGACCACCGGGCAGGTCATTCACCGCATAGGCGGCGGTGGAGACCCAGGCCGCCGCCCCGAGGGACAGCGTGCCGGCCGTGGCTTTGGCGCTGGCCCACAGCCGGCGCAACGAATGACCTGACTTCTTCATCGTGCTCACTTTATTCGCCTCAAATATAAGCATTGATTTATATCAATACCGATTACACCAAACTTTCCTGTCCATACCGCCAAGGGCTATCCCTAGGCCGCCTTCAGCCGGTCTGCAGCGCCAGTTGCAACTCACGCGCGAGCTGCTCCCGCAGGTCTGCCCGCAGGTAGCGACCCACATGGACCGCCTGTGCCCCGGCACGCAACTCGACCAGCGCGTTGCGTGGCTGCACGGGCTGCACCCGGACACGCTGACGCGTCAACTCGTGCCGCACCAGCCGCCCTGCGTCTTCCCACTCCACCACCAAAGTGGCCGGTTCGAGCCAGATGCGCTCGCGGTCGGCCGCGTGGCGGGCGTAGAAGACGAACGCCGCCCCCAGTGCCAGCAGTTCCAGCGCCGCAAACGGCAGCACCAGCACCGCACCCATAGCCCAGAAGAACCCCGACACGGCCAAAGACAGGCCACACAGGACACCGTATGCCAACAGCAATTGCCTCGGCGTCAGCGAGCAATTGCGCTTGAGCAGCCACCGCACCCCTTGTGGTGAGACGGTGGCCAAACGGAAATTCTGGCTTTCTGAAGACACGGACTCGCACCTTCTGTAACACAGGCAAGGCCGTGGGCTCCCCTTGTCGGGAAGCACCAAAGCCTTGATCTAGGTCAATTGTAGCCTCGCTTTGCCCGGTCGCATGGACCTTCCCGTCAGCGCTCGGGTTTCGGGCGCTTGAGCAAGGCGCGCATGTCGTCGAGCGAGACCTCGCTGCTCGATGCCACACGCACCTTCGGCTCGGGCTTGAAGGCATGGCCGTACACGACTTCCACCGTCAGCTGCAGCCGGCCCTCCGCGTCACGCGGAAGCCCCTGTTCAACCGCCTCCAACCAGGCCCGTCGGTAGCCGCGGCCACGGCAACTGCCGGGACGCTGTGCGTGAAGGTTGCGCCCCCAGGCGCGCAGGTCGAGCAGCAGTCGCTCGGCGCTCGGATAGGTCAGGGTCAGGCGCTCCATGTCGACCACTGGCTCGGCAAAGCCGGCCTCCACCATCATGTCGCCCCAGTCGTGCATGTCGGTGAAGGGGTGTGCGGGCGGCGGCCACCCCTGGGCGGCGTGCAGTTGGCGCAACTCGATCAGGGTGTCGGGCCCCAGGCCGGACCACATCGCGAAGCCGCCCACCCGCAGCCAGTCCCGCCAGAGGGCGAGCAGTTCGGCTGGACGGGGGTGGATGTGCAATGCCATATTGGCCCAAACCAGATCGGCCACACCACGGGCGCCTTCGGGTACGGGAAGCGAGGCCGGCTCGGTCCAGCGGGCCACGGCCCGGCGCCACACGGGCAAGGCCTGCCGTTGCTCGTCCCGCAGGCGGCGCCCCGTGGCTTCGGGATCCAAGCCACCCAGCCAGACCCGCGCTTGCGGGTAGCGCTCGCGCAGCCGCGCGTGCGCCGCCAGGCCACCGTGGACGGCCTCCCAATGCACCCAGTCGCTCGGCACCTGGCGCATCCAATCCAGGCGGTCGAGCATGCGCGCCGCCACCTCTTCGTGCAACCAGGGACTCGTCTCCAGCGCACGGGCGCGCCAGCGGGCAGACGCCACAGGGTCCAGAGCGGGCACGGCAAGGGAATCGGAAGGGGGTGTGGGCATGGGTGGGCGAAGGACGCGGCAGTATAGTGCTGGCATGCGATCTTTGCTGCGGGGCCTGCAGTGGCCCGCTTCCTGCGACGTCTGCGGCCACTGGCCAAGTGCTCCGGTGTGCGCGAACTGCCGCAACGCCCATGCCCCACTGCAATCACGCTGCCCGTCGTGTGCACTGCGGCTGGCCCCTGGCCTGACCCGCTGTCACCGCTGCCAGACCGAGCCACCGCCGGCGTGGCGCACGGTGCATGCGCGGGTGGATTACGGTTACCCGTGGTCGGGGCTGGTACAGGGCCTCAAGTTCCAACGGCAGACCGGCTGGGCGGCGCCCCTCGCCGAACTGATGTTGGAGTGCCCCGACGCCCTCACGACATTGGGTAGGGTGGACGTGGTGGCGCCCATACCGCTGACGCCTGCGCGGCTGGTGACACGTGGTTACAACCAGGCTTGGGAACTGGTGCGCGCCCTGCGACGGCGCACCGATCTGCCACCGGCCTGGCCCGACCTGCTCAGCCGCGACGGCAGCACTGCCGCGGTGCACACATTGCCGCGGCAGGCCCGTCACGACGCGACCCGCCACGCCTTCACCGTGACCGAACACCACGCCCATCGGATGCACGGAGCGCACGTGTTGCTGGTGGACGACGTGATGACCACCGGGGCCACGCTCGCTGCCGCGACCCGTGCCGTGCTGGAGGCCGGCGCCGCCAGCGTCAGCGGCTGGGTGTTCGCCCGCACCCCGCCGGCACAGGGCATTGAGCAGGGCATGGAATAATCCGCCCCCCATGTTCCATATCGTCCTGGTCGAACCCGAAATCCCGCCCAACACGGGCAATGTGATCCGCCTGTGCGCGAACACGGGCTGCGAGCTGCATTTGGTGGAGCCGCTGGGGTTCTCGATGGACGACAAGCTGCTGCGCCGTGCCGGCCTGGACTACCACGAGTACGCCGACGTGCGCCGACACCGCGATTGGCCCAGCTTCTTGCAGACCATGGCCCCCGCACCCGACCGACTCTTCGCCATGACGACGCGCGGCCAGCGCACCGTGCACGAGACCGCCTTCCAGCCCGGGGACTGGCTGGTGTTCGGCTCGGAATCCCGCGGCCTGGCCCCTGCCCTGCGCGACAGCTTTCCCGAAGCCCAACGGCTGCGCCTGCCGATGCGGCCCGGCCAGCGCAGCCTCAACCTGTCCAACGCGGTGGCCGTGGTGGCCTACGAGGCCTGGCGCCAGCAGGGCTTTGCCTGAACGCCAGAACCTGGTTGGGTCACTGGGCGTAGCTGCGGGCGAGGAACTCGGCCACACACACGGGCTTGTCACTGCCCTCGCACTCGACCGTCGCGTCCCAGGTGATCTGGCGGCCGTTGGGCTCGATCGGTTCGCAGGCCTTGAGCACGAAGCGCGCTCGCAGACGGCTGCCGACTGGCACCGGCGCGGTGAACCGCACCCGGTTGAGCCCGTAGTTCACGCCCATGCGCACCGATTCGACCTTCAGCGCAGTGGCCAGGAACTGCGGCATGAGCGACAGCGTGAGGAAACCGTGGGCGATCGGGGCACCGAACGGCCCCTGGCGCGCGCGCTCGGGGTCGACGTGGATCCACTGGTGGTCGCCGGTGGCCTCGGCAAACTGGTTGACTTGGGCCTGGGTCACGGTGTGCCAGTCGCTAACGGCCACTTCCTGGCCAATACAGGCGGCCAGCGCATCAAGGGTGGGAAAGGTTTTCATGGGTTGCACTGTAGGCAATCCCGCGCAAGCGCCCTGTCCAGCCAGTGACAGTGCGCCCAACGGGCGCCGGCGCCACCGGCGTCAAAACCAGCCGTCCCACACCAGCTTCACCCCGGTGAGGAACATGCCCCAGTACACCAGCCGGTAGAACAGGCGCTGGTCGATGCGCCGCGCCAGTCGCACCCCCACCCAGACCCCGAGGGGCGCGAGCGGCATCAACAGCAGCGAGGTGGCGAAATTGCGCCAGTCCAGCAAGCCCAGCCAGGCATAAGGCAACCACTTGCTCATGTTGACGACGAAGAACAGAAAAGCCATGGTGGCGGTGAACACCACCGGCCGCAACTTGAGCGGGATCACATAGGCATTGACCGGCGGCCCGCCCGCGTGGGAGACGAAACTGGTGAAGCCGGCGGTGATGGTCAGCAGGGCACCCGCCCAGCGTGGCGGCGGCGGCGCGTCGGGCCGCGGCGGGAACAGCAGCCGCTGGGCCAGGAACAGCAGGGTCAGCACGCCCACCACGCCAGCCACCACACGCGTGTCCACGTAGCGAAACAGCACGGTCCCCAGCACCGTGCCCACCAGGGCGAACGGCACCAGGAACGCCAGCAACCGCCGGTCCACGTCCTTGCGGAAGGCCGCCATGCCGAGCACGTCCATCACGAACAACAACGGCATCATGATCGCCGCCGCCTGCGGCACGCTGACCGCGAGCGCCATCATCGGCACCGCGAGCGCCCCGAAGCCAGAGCCGAAACCGCTCTTGCTCACCCCCATGAGCAACACGGCCGGCACGGCCACGGCATAGAACCAGGGGTCGGTGATGGGGGCAAACGTCAAGGGCGGCACTCCGGAAGGCAGAGGCGGGATGGTAACCGTCGCGCTAACATCGGGCCCATGCACAACCTGTCCCCCTGGGCCGAGACGCTGCGGCTGGCCGTGGAAATCGCTGCCACCCTGGCGTTTGCGCTGTCGGGGCTGCTGGCCGCGGCACGCAAGCGGCTCGACGCCGTTGGGGTGTTCACCGTCACCTTCCTGGCCGCCTTCGGCGGCGGCACGCTGCGTGACCTGCTGCTCGACCAGCGGCCGTTTTTCTGGGTCGCCCATGTGGAGTGGCTCTGGGGGTTGCTCGGCCTGAGCGCGGGCGCCATGCTGTTCCTGCGCCACCGCCACTTCGAGCCGACGGAACGCGCCATGCAGTGGCCCGACGCACTCGGCCTCGGCCTGTTCGCCGCCACTGGGGTGAGCAAGGCGCTGGACAGTGGCGCGCCCGCCCTGGTGGCGGTGCTCATGGGGGTGGTCACCGGGGTGTTTGGCGGTGTGCTGCGCGACATGGTGTGCAACGAAATCCCGCGCGCCTTCCACGACCACCAGCCCTACGCCATCTGCGCCTTCGCCGGCGGCTGGACCTACCTCGGCTGGTGGTGGCTCACCGATTCGCCCAGCCAGGCGCTGCTCGCCTGCGTGATCATGACCGCCGGCCTGCGCGCCATCGCCCTGTGGCGCCAGTGGACCCTGCCCGGCTGGCGCATCTGAACCCGGCGAGGCAGCGACAATCGCACCATGTTTGCCCCCTCCCAAGCCGACGTCCGGCGCTTTTTCTGTGCGGTCCACGCCAAAGGCCAGACCGGCTCCCCGATGGAGGCGATCGAAGTGATCGCCCATGAATGGATCGAGCGCCACCCCGAGTACCACGCCGAGCTGTCGGACGTGGAGCAGGCGCTGCAACGCCTGCACGAGGTCCGAGAGGCGGCTGAGAACCCGTTCCTGCACCTGTCGATGCACCTGAGCATCAGCGAACAATGTTCGATCGACCAGCCGCCGGGCATTAGGCAGGCGGTGGAACTGCTGGCTGCGCGCCGCGGCTCGCTGCACGATGCCCACCACGAGGTCATGGAGTGCCTGGGCCGGATGCTGTGGGAGAGCCAGCGCAGCGGCCGCCCGCCCGACGGACAGGCTTACATCGACATGGTGCGGCGCCGGGCCACACGCGACTGAGGCGGGTGGAATTTCGGGCGCCAGAAACGAACTGGCCCCAGCAGGCTGCACCCGCTGGGGCCACCGGCAGAACCCAGTTCATGCCGTGAGACAGGGTGGAGTTGGATGTCACACCCTGCCGGAAGCAAGGTATTGCTTCCAGTTGTTTGCCGGGCCACGCGGCGGACCGTGTGGCGGGCAGTAGTCTGGAGGCGCTTTACAGAGACGCAACCTACAGACGACTCCAGTGTAAGCAGCCGTAAAGCCGATGACCAACTGAATTTCACAATCGCGTCTATCGGCTTCATTGTTTTTTTTACGGCCCCTGGTTTTCAGAGGGCGACCTCCGTTTTTTATATCTATTAATGCATAAAAATACTTTTTGTAAGTATTGACTGTGCATGTTGAAGCCCCTAATATCGCGCCACTTTTTTAGGGATTAACCCGAAGACGCTGCCGACCCCGGCTAAGTTGACCGCTTCGTTGCGGTCAATGGCGACCCCCAATCTCGCAAGGACCAGCTGCTGCCGCCTGCCGACACGGCCTGGACCCTGCACAGAAAGGAGCGTGCTATGACAGCGCCCAAGCGGCCCGGCCTTGCCGGCGCCTTGAACCGCACCCGAACCGCGTTGAAAGACGTGGCGCAAGGTGTGGTGTCACTGACTCACAACGGCATGGCCTTGCTCGGCCTGCTGCTGGCCGCCGGCCTGGTGCTGCTGGCCAGCCAACCCGAACTGCGCGACAGCGCAGAACGCCGACTGTTCGGCTGGCTGGTGGAACGGCAGAGCCAAGGCAGCGAGATCGCGGCCGACCCCAGCGCGGTGGACCGCGTCACCGCGGCCAACCCGCACGACCTGCCCAAGGAGCAGCAACAGGTGGCTGACTGGCTCAGCCGCAAGTACCGGGTCGCCAAAGAGCCGATCGGTGCTCTGGTGGCCGAAGCCTACGAGGTGGGCGAGCGGGTGCGCATCGACCCGACGCTGATCCTTGCGGTCATGGCGATCGAGTCGCGCTTCAACCCGTTTGCCGCCAGCCCGGTGGGTGCCCAGGGCCTGATGCAGGTGATGACCAAGGTCCATGCCGACAAGTACGAAGACTTTGGCGGCCGGCTCGCGGCCTTCGACCCGGTGAGCAACCTGCGCGTGGGTGCCCTGGTGCTGCAAGAAACCATCCGCCGCGCCGGCTCGGTGGAAGGTGGCCTGCGCCTGTACGTGGGCGCAATCTCCAGCGACGGCCAAGACTACATCGACAAGGTGCTGTCGGAACACACCCGACTGCAGCGGGTCGCACAGGGCCAGCGCGTCGCATTCAATGCGCTGCAACGGCGCAGCACACCCGGCGCACCGGCCTTGCCCGGGACCCCGGAACTGGAAGCCGAAGCCAGCCCCACCCAGGTGGAGACCACGGCCAAAGCCTCCTGATAAAATCTTTTGCTTGTGCGCGACTGGCGATAGGCCGGTTTGGAGCCGTCAGACGGTTCCGGGCAGGCTGACGTGGGTACACCACTGGGAAGCGCACGGCCATGGTGTCTGTCGTGCCATGGTGTTGAGCCGTTCGCCTGGGCAGCCCGTGATGTCTCTCTTTTCGACGCATTTCCCGCCACGGGTCCATCGACCTCCTCTGGACTGCCATGTACGACCGCAACATCCTGATTGAACAGACCGACCCCGAGCTGTTCGCCGCCATCCAGGCCGAAAACGCGCGCCAGGAACACCACATCGAGCTGATCGCCAGCGAGAACTACGCCTCGCCGGCCGTGATGGCTGCCCAGGGCACCCAGCTGACCAACAAGTACGCCGAGGGCTACCCCGGCAAGCGCTACTACGGAGGATGCGAGTACGTGGACGTGGCCGAACAACTGGCGATCGACCGCGTCAAGCAGCTGTTTGGCGCCGACGCTGCCAACGTGCAGCCGCACTGCGGCGCCTCGGCCAACGAGGCCGTGTTCCTGGCCTTCCTCAAGCCCGGTGACACCATCATGGGCATGAGCTTGGCCGAAGGCGGCCACCTGACCCACGGCATGCCGCTGAACATGTCGGGCAAGTGGTTCAACGTCGTGTCGTATGGCCTGAACGAGAAGGAAGAGATCGACTACGACGCGATGGAGCGCAAGGCGCACGAGCACCGCCCCAAGCTGATCGTGGCCGGTGCGTCTGCCTACGCCCTGCGGATCGATTTCGAGCGCTTCGCCAAGGTGGCGAAGGACGTGGGCGCCATCTTCATGGTGGACATGGCCCACTACGCCGGCCTGATCGCCGCCGGCGTGTACCCTAACCCGGTGCCGTTCGCCGACGTGGTGACCTCCACCACCCACAAGAGCCTGCGCGGCCCGCGCGGCGGCATCATCCTGATGAAGGCCGAGCACGAGAAGGCCATCAACAGCGCCATCTTCCCCGGCCTGCAGGGCGGCCCGCTGATGCACGTGATCGCCGCCAAGGCCGTGGCCTTCAAGGAGGCACTGACGCCCGAGTTCAAGACCTACCAGCAGCAGGTGGTGAAGAACGCCCAGATCGTGGCCGAGACCCTCACGCAGCGCGGTCTGCGCATCGTGTCGGGCCGTACCGAAAGCCACGTGATGCTGGTGGACCTGCGCGCCAAGGGCATCACCGGCAAGGAAGCAGAGGCCGTGCTGGGCAGCGCCCACATGACGATCAACAAGAACGCCATCCCGAACGACCCGGAAAAGCCGATGGTGACCAGCGGCGTGCGCATCGGCACCCCCGCCATGACCACCCGCGGCTTCAAGGACGAGGAAGCCCGCCTGACGGCCCACCTGATTGCCGACGTGCTGGACAACCCGCGCGACCCGGCCAACATCGAAGCCGTGCGTGCCAAGGTCAACGCCCTAACCGCCCGCTTCCCGGTTTACAAGTAAGCCGGTCATGAAGTGCCCCTTCTGCGGCCACGGCGACACCCAGGTGGTGGAAACGCGTGTGGCCGAGGAGGGGCTATTCGTCCGTCGCCGGCGCCGTTGCGCCCAGTGCGACAAGCGTTTCACCACCTACGAGCGGCCGGAGGTCACCTTCCCGGCGGTGGTGAAGAAGGACGGCCGGCGCATCGATTACGACCCGGCCAAGCTGCGCGCCAGCTTCAACCTGGCCTTGCGCAAGCGCCCGGTGAGCACCGAGCAGGTGGACGCGGCGATCGCCCACATCGAGGAACGGCTGTTGAACCTGCCAGAACGCGAAGTACCCTCCCACCGCCTGGGGGAAATGGTGATGCGGGAGCTGAAAAAGCTCGACAAGGTGGCCTACATCCGATTCGCCAGCGTTTACCGCAGCTTCGAGGACATCGACGAGTTCAAAACCCTGGTCGACGAAGTGCGCCAGTGAGGTGGCGGCCAGCGGCCCTCCCACCGGCCTGCCCCTTTCCTGCGACAATAGCGGGATGTTCACCGGCATCATCACCGGCGTGGGGCGCATCGCCGCCGTCCACCCCCTCGGCTCTTCCGATCAACACGGCAAACGCCTCTGCGTGGAGGCGCCGCCCGGCTACCTCGACGACGTGGGTCTGGGCGACAGCATCGCCCTGAATGGCGCGTGCATGACCGTGACAACCCTGGACCTGCCCCAACGCCAGTTCACCATCGACATTTCGGCCGAATCGCTGGACAAGACCGCTGGCCTCGACCAGCCCGGCCCGGTCAACCTCGAAAAGGCGCTGCGTGCCCACGACCGGCTGGGCGGGCACATCGTGTCCGGCCACGTGGATGGCATTGGCCGCGTGACCCACTTCGCCCAGGTGGGCGAAAGCTGGGAACTGCGGGTGCTGGCCCCCACCGCGCTCGGCAAGTACCTGGCCTACAAGGGCTCCATCACCGTCAATGGCGTCAGCCTCACCGTCAACCGGGTGCAGGACCTCGCCGAAGGCTGCGAGTGCAGCATCAACCTGATACCGCACACGGTCGAGAACACCGCCCTGGGCCACCTGAAGGCTGGCAGTCCGGTGAACCTCGAGATCGACCTGATCGCCCGCTACGTCGAGCGCATGCTCGCCGCCAGCCCCGCCCTCACAGCCCCCGTCGGCTCGGCCGCCTGAGCCACACGGCACGGAACCCCACCATGACCACCCCCCACACCCCCCCGGTTGCCATCTCTTCGGTCGAAGAGATCGTGGCCGACATGAAAGCCGGCAAGATCGTCATCCTCGTGGACGAGGAAGACCGCGAGAACGAGGGCGACCTCGTGCTGGCGGCCGACCACGTGACGCCCGAAGCCATCAACTTCATGGCCCGCTTTGGCCGCGGCCTGATCTGCCTGACGCTGACGCGCGAACGCTGCGAGCGGCTCAAACTGCCACCGATGGTGCCGCGCAACGGCACCAAGATGGGGACCGCGTTCACCGTGTCCATCGAAGCGGCCGAAGGCGTGACCACCGGCATTTCGGCGGCCGACCGCGCCCGCACCGTACAGGTGGCCGTGGCCGCCAACGCCCAGGCCGACGACCTGGTGCAACCCGGTCACATCTTCCCGCTGCAGGCGGTGGACGGTGGCGTGCTGATGCGCGCGGGCCACACCGAAGCGGGCTGCGACCTCGCCGCCATGGCCGGCTGCACGCCCGCGGCCGTGATCTGCGAGATCATGAAGGACGACGGCACCATGGCCCGCCTGCCCGACCTGCAGGTGTTTGCCGCCGAACATGGGCTGAAGATCGGCACCATCGCCGACCTGATCGAGTACCGCAGCCGCACGGAAAGCCTGGTGCGCCGCGTCGGTTCGCGCCCACTCAACACCGCCTTCGGCGAATTCCAGGCCCACGCCTTCCGCGACGACACCAGTGGCGCGGTGCACCTGGCGCTGGTCAAAGGGCAGTGGGGCGCAGACGAAGCGGTGAGCGTGCGGGTGCACGAGCCGCTGAGCGTGCTCGACGCGCTGGAGGTGGGTCGAGCCATGCACTCGTGGACGCTGGAAACCAGCCTGCGCCACATGGCCGACCAGGGCCGCGGCGTGGTGGTGCTGCTGAACTGCGGCGAAAGCGGTGAGCAGCTGCTGTCCCAGTTTGAAGGGACCGCCCGCTCGGCCCAGGCGCCGGAACGCGGCCGCATGGACCTGCGCACCTACGGCATCGGCGCGCAGATCCTGCGCGAATGCGGGGTGCACAAGATGCAACTGCTGGGCACGCCACGCCGCATGCCCAGCATGGCCGGCTACGGCCTGGAAGTGGTCGGCTTTTTGAACAAGACGGAAGGATAAAGACATGTTGGGTGCCAACAAAGGCAGCGCCGAGGCGCTGGACGGAACAGGGCTGCGCATCGGCATCGTGCAGGCGCGCTTCAACCAGGGCATCACCGATGCGCTGGTCAACGCCTGCCGCACCGAGCTGCTGCAGCTGGGTGTGGCCGACGACCACATCGAACACGTGCAGGTGGCCGGTGCGCTGGAAGTGCCGCTGGCGCTGCAGGCACTGGCCGAGACCGAACGCTTTGACGCGCTGGTGGCGCTGGGCTGCGTGATCCGCGGCGAGACCTACCACTTCGAGCTGGTGTGCAACGAATCGGCCGCCGGTGTCACGCGCGTGGGGCTGGACCACCAGATTCCGATCGCCAACGCCATCCTGACCACCGAAAACCTGTCGCAGGCCGTGGCCCGCCAGGACGAAAAAGGCCGCGACGCGGCGCAGGTGGCGGTGGAAATGGCGCGGCTGCTGCAATCGCTGGACCGCGCATGAACCAGCCCGCCGCCCCCGAACGGCCTCGCAAGGCATCGGACAAGTCCGCCCGCACCCGCGCCCGCGAGTTTGCCCTGCAGGCGCTCTACCAGCACCTGGTGGGCCGCAACGAGGCCGACGACATCGACCTGTTCACCCGCGACCTGAGCGGTTTCCACAAGGCCGATAGCGCCCACTACGACGCGCTGCTGCACGGCTGCGTGGCCGAAGCGGCCGAGCTCGACGCCGCCATCACCCCGCTGCTGGACCGCCCGCTGGCCGAAATCTCGCCCATCGAACGCGGTGTGCTGTGGATCGGCGCCTACGAGTTCCGCCACTGCGTGGACGTGCCGTGGCGCGTGGTGATCAACGAATGCATCGAGCTGGCCAAGTCCTTCGGCGGTACCGACGGACACAAGTACGTGAACGGCGTGCTCAACCAGCTGGCGCCGCAGTGGCGCGCGCTGGAGGTGGAGCGCGACCAGCAGCGTGGCACCGCGCGGCCCGGCCGCCGCGCCGCCCCAGGCACCCCGGCACCCGATGGTGACCCTGCCGCCTGACGTGCCCGCAGGCGCGTTCGCCTGGCCGGTGCGGGTCTACTGGGAAGACACCGACGCCGGTGGCATCGTCTTCTACGCCAACTACCTGAAGTTCTTCGAGCGGGCGCGCACCGAATGGCTGCGCCACCTGGGGGTGGAGCAGCAGCGCCTGCGCGACGAGACCGGCGGCATGTTCGTGGTCACCGGCACGGAACTGCGCTACCACCGCCCGGCCAGGCTCGACGATCTGTTACATGTCACCGCCCGCGTCACGGAACTCGGCAAGGCCTCTTTGACACTGCATCAGGAGGCTTGGCTGACCCGCCCTGACACCCCCGCCGAACGGCTGTGCGAAGGCACGATCCGCATTGGCTGGGTGGAGGCCGCACGGCTGCGACCCGGGCGCATCCCCCAAGCGATTCTTCACGCACTGCAACCATGACCCACGATTTTTCCATCGTCGAGTTGATGCTCAACGCCAGCTGGGTGGTCCAGGCCGTCGTGGCCTTGCTGATCTCGGTGTCGGTCATCAGCTGGGCGGCCATCTTCCGCAAAGTGTTCGCGCTGAAGCGGGTGAACCGGCTCACCGAATCGTTCGAGCGCGATTTCTGGTCGGGCGCCAACCTCAACGACCTGTACGAGGCCGCCAGCCGCAACGCGCGCGAAGGCAGCCCGATGGAACGCATCTTCGCCAGCGGCATGCGCGAGTTCCAGAAGCTGCGCGAACGCCGCATCACCCAGCCCGACGCCCTGCTCGACGGCGCGCGCCGCGCCATGCGCGCCAGCTACCAGCGCGAGGTCGATGCGCTGGAGGTCAACCTGTCCTTCCTGGGCTCGGTCGGTTCGGTGTCGCCCTACGTGGGCCTGTTCGGCACCGTGTGGGGCATCATGCACGCCTTCACCGGTCTGGCGGCGCTGACGCAGGTGACGCTGGCCACGGTGGCACCGGGCATTGCCGAGGCGCTGGTGGCCACCGCCATCGGCCTGTTCGCCGCCATCCCCGCGGTGGTGGCCTACAACCGCTTCGCCCACGACATCGACCGCGTGGCCAACCGGCTGGAGACCTTCATGGAAGAGTTCTCCAACATCCTGCACCGCCACGTGGGGGCCATGGGCCCGGCCGGTACCACCCCGAGCCGCTGAACGGAGCCAAGCATGCCCGCTGTCGCATCCCGAGGCAAAGGCCGCCGCACCATGAACGAGATCAATATGGTGCCGTTCATCGACGTGATGCTGGTGCTGCTCATCATCTTCATGGTGACCGCGCCGATGCTGGCCCCCAGCCAGATCGAGCTGCCCAGCGTGGGCCAGGCCGCGCGCCAGCCCGACCGCTACGTACAGGTGGTGATCGACAAGGAAGGCCAGTTGGCGGTGCGCGACGGCGGCTCCAGCAGCACGCCCGAGCCTGTGACCCAGCGCACGCTGGTGGCCCGGGTGAAGGCGCTGCAAGGGCCGGTGGCGGCCGACCAGCCGGCAGTGCCGGTGATCATCAGCGCCGACAAGTCGGTGAAGTACGAAACGGTGGTCAGTGCCATGGACACGCTGCAGCGCGCGGGCGTGGCGCGGGTGGGCCTGTCGGTCCAGCCGGAGCGCTGAACCACGGTGGACAAGGCAGATGCAGGCCACGGCTGACACACTGGACCTGAACCCGCCGGGCGGTGGGCGCTGGCGCGGCCCCATGGGTGCGGCGCTGGTGGTGCATGCGCTGCTGATCCTGGCCCTGACCTGGGGCGTGGGCTGGCAGCGCGACACGGTGGTGGTGGCCGAGGCCGAGCTGTGGTCGCGCCTGCCACAGGTGGCGGCCCCACGCGCCAACGAGCCCGAACCGCCTCCCCCGCCCGCCCCGGAACCTCGCCCGGAGCCCGCCCCCACGCCGCCGCCCCCACCCGCGCCGGCGCCAGCCCCACCGGGCCCCAGCCAGGCCGACATCGCGCTGCAGAAACAGCGCGAGCAGGAGCAGGCCGAGAAAGCGCGCGCCGAGCGCCTGCGCCTGGAAGCGGAACGCAAGAAACAGGAAGAGGCCCGCCAGGCCGAAGCCCGCCGCAAGGCCCAGCAAGCCGAGCGCGAGGCAGCCGCCAAGCGCGAAGAGGAACGCCAACGGCGCGAGGCGCAAGCGCAGAAGGACAAGCAGGCACGCGAGAAAGCCGAGGCCGCCCGCCAGCAGGCACAACTGGAAGCCGAGCGCCAGAAGAACCTGGAACGCATGATGGGCCAGGCCAACGCCATGGGCGGGGCCACGGCACGCGGCACAGCCACCCAGTCGAGCGGGCCTTCGGCCAACTATGGGGGGCGTCTGGTGGCGCGCATACGACCCAACATCGTGTTTGCCGACACCGTCAACGGCAACCCGAGGGCCGAGGTGGAAGTCCGCGCCCTGCCCGATGGCACCATCGTGGGCAGCAAGCTGCTCAAGTCCAGCGGGCACACCGCCTGGGACGACGCGGTGCTGCGCGCCATCGAGCGCACCGGCAAGCTGCCGCAGGACGAGAACGGGCGCGTGCCGTCCACGCTGATCCTGGGTTTCCGCCCGCAGGACTGATCGCCGGCAGGCCCAGCGCCGTCAATCGAACACGATCTCGGCGCGGCGCTCGTGGGCCTGGGCCATCCAGGCGGCCAGCGCCGCATCGGACGGGAAGAACAGCGAACGGTCGTCCAGCTGCAACTCGCAACGCGCGGTCTCGCGCAGCACCTGCAGGCGCACCGGCAAACCGCGCACCAACTCGCCCTGCTCGCTCATCTCGCGCCGCGGTGGGAATTCGCGCACCAGGGCCGCCACGTCGGGGGCCTGGCCGTTGACCGCCACCCGCAGGAACTTGCCGAAGCGGCAGCGCGCCGCCCCCAGGTCCCACAGCTGTTGCAGCTTCAACCGAAGGCCGCCCGAGAAGCGGTCGGGCTGGGCCAGCACCTGGGCCACCACCAGCTCGTCGTCTTTCAGCAGTTGCTTGTGCTGGTTGATCAGCCCTTCGTCGGCGGTGGCTTCCAGCGTGCCGGTCTTGTCGTCGAGCTTGAAGATGGCGACCTTGCCGCGCTGGCCGTTGATGATGCGCAGGTCGGTGACGATGCCGGCAATCAGGATGGGGTCGCGGCTGTCCACCACGTCGCCGATGGGCGTGCGGGCGAAGCGGCGCACCTCGCGCTCCACCTCGTCGAACAGGTGGCCGCTGAGGTAGAAGCCGATGGCGGTCTTCTCGTGCGTGAGGCGTTCTTTCACGCCCCAGGGCAGCACGTCCACCAGGCCAGGCTCCTGGGTGCTGGCGCCGTGGTCGTCGGCGCCAAACATGTCGAACAGGCCACCTTGCTGGGCGTTGGCCTGCTGGGCGTTGGCGTAGTCGAACGCCCGCTCGACCGAGGCCAGCAGCGAGGCCCGGTTCAGGTCGAAAGTGTCGAACGCACCCGCCTTGATGAGTGCCTCCACCGTGCGCTTGTTCAGGCGGCTGCGGTCCACCCGGTTGCAGAAGTCGAACAGGCTCTTGAACGGGCCCACGGTGTCGCCGGCCGGACCCACGCCCCTGCCCTCGCGGGCCGCCACGATAGCCTCGATGGCCTGCTGGCCGGTGCCCTTGACGGCGCCCAGCCCGTAGCGGATCACCTTGTCGCTGACCGGCTCGAAGCGGTAGGTGCCGCGGTTGACGTCCGGCGGCTCGAAGGTGATGCCGAACTTGAGCGCGTCCTCGAACAACACCTTGAGCTTGTCGGTGTCGTCCATTTCGATGGTCATGTTGGCGCAGAAGAACTCCGCCGTGAAATGGACCTTGAGCCAGGCGGTGTGGTAGGCCAGCAGCGAATAGGCGGCCGCGTGCGACTTGTTGAAGCCGTAGCCCGCGAACTTCTCCATCAGGTCGAAGACCTCGTCGGCTTTCTCCTCGCTGATGCCCTTCTCGGCCGCGCCCTTGCGGAAAATGACACGGTGCTCCGCCATCTCCTCGGGCTTCTTCTTGCCCATGGCACGGCGCAGCATGTCGGCGCCGCCGAGCGAGTACCCGCCAAGCACCTGGGCGGTCTGCATCACCTGCTCCTGGTACACCATGATGCCGTAGGTCTCGGCCAGCACCGGCTCCACCAGGGGGTGGGGGTAGATCACCTCTTCGCGCCCGTGCTTGCGCGCCACGAAGCTGGGGATCAGGTCCATCGGCCCCGGGCGGTACAGCGCGTTCAGGGCGATCAGGTCTTCCAGCCGGGTGGGCTTGGCGTCGCGCAGCATGCCCTGCATGCCGCGGCTTTCAAACTGGAACACCGCTTCGGTCTTGCCGTCCTGGAACAGCTTGTAGGTGGCCTTGTCGTCGAGCGGAATGTTCTCGAACGCGAAACCGGCCTGGCTCGGGTGACGCTGCAGGATGAACTCCTTGGCCAGCTCCAGGATGGTCAGCGTGGCCAGGCCCAGGAAATCGAACTTCACCAGGCCCACGGCCTCAACGTCGTCCTTGTCGTACTGGCTCACGGCCGACTCGCTGCCCGGCTGCTGGTACAGGGGGCAGAAATCGGTCAGCTTGCCGGGCGCGATCAGCACCCCACCGGCGTGCATGCCGATGTTGCGCGTCATGCCCTCGAGCTTCTGCGCCAGCTCGATCAGCTGTTTGACCTCTTCCTCTTTCTGGATGCGCTCGGCCAGCACCGGCTCCATGGCGATGGCGTAGTTGTTCTTGTCGCCGGGCTTGGGCGGGTCGGGCGGGTACTGCAGCGTCACGCTCATGCCCGGCTTGTTGGGGATGAGCTTGGAAATGCCGTCGCAGAACCCGTAGGCGAAATCGAGCACACGGCCCACGTCGCGGATGGCGGCGCGCGCGGCCATGGTGCCGAAGGTGGCGATCTGGCTCACCGCGTCCTTGCCGTACTTGTCCTTGACGTAGTCGATGACGCGGTCGCGGTTGGTCTGGCAGAAGTCGATGTCGAAGTCGGGCATGGACACCCGCTCCGGGTTCAGGAAGCGTTCGAACAGCAGGTTGTACTGCAGCGGGTCCAGGTCGGTGATGAGCAGCGCATAGGCCACCAGCGAACCCGC
>JAUWAE010000211.1 GCA_030602185.1 Comamonadaceae bacterium | reverse complement strand
GTGTCGGTGTCGGCGCCCAGGTAGCCGTCGAACGGCACCGACGCGCTGTGGCCCAGCGGCACGCCGGCGCCGGCGCGCTTGAAGCCGTTGCCGGTCACGGCCAGCGCACCCAGCGTCATGCCGTGGAAGGCGTTGGTGAAGCCCACCACCTGCTCCCGCCCGGTCACCTTGCGGGCCAGTTTCAGCGCAGCCTCCACCGCGTTGGTGCCGGTGGGGCCAGGGAACTGGAACTTGTAGCGCAGGCCGCGCGGCTGCAGGATCACCTGGTCGAAGCGCTCGATGAAGCGCTGCTTGGCCTCGCTGTACATGTCCAGCGTGTGGGTGATGCCGTCGCGCATCAGGTAGCCCAGCAGGGCCTGTTTGATCTTGTCGGGGTTGTGGCCGTAGTTCAGCACGCCGGCCCCCGCGAAAAAGTCCAGGTAGCGGTGGCCCTCGGTGTCGGTCATCCAGGCGCCCTTGGCGCTGCTGAAGACGGCGGGAAAGCTGCGGCAGTAGCCCCGGACTTCGGATTCGAGGCGTTCGAACGTGTTCATGGTGTGCTCCTTTTTGTGGCGTGATGGCGGCATACGCGGCCGCTCGGGGAATGGCGCTGCCACCGGGTCGGGCCCGGGCATGGCGTGGCGCCGCGACAGGGCGCGCTCAGCGCCCGCGGGGAGGGGTCAGCCCGGCACCAGGGCGGCGTGCGGGATCGGCCCGATGCGGTACAGCGGCTCGGCCGCGTGCCCGGCGGGGAACAGCTCGGCGGGGAAGTGGGGATGGACCTGACAACCCGTGCCCAGGGCGTGCGCGAAGCGGCGGAACAGGGCCTGCGAGGCGGGGTTGTCCTCGGCCACGGTGGCGGTGACCCAGCGCCGGCCGGCCTGGGCCGGCAAGGCCTGCCAGTGTTGCAACAAGCGCAGGCCCAGGCCTTGGCCCTGGCAGTCGGGGCGCACGCCCACCTGCCAGACGAAAGCGGTGTCGGGCTCGCGCGGCGGGTGGTAGCCGATCACCGCGCCCACCAGCTCACTGCCGCGCTCGGCGACCAGGCAGGTGTCGGCAAAGTCGGTGGCCAGCAGCACGTAGGCGTAGGCCGAATTGGCTTCCAGGGTGCCCGTGGCGCGCACCAGCTGCCACAGGGCGGCGCCGTCGGTTGGGCGCGCGGGGCGAAAAGAAATCGAAGCGGATGGGGTGAGTCGGTTCCTGTCGGTACTGGTCATGCAATGGGTTGTTTCGGGTGGGTTGCCATCGCCGGCGCAAGCCATTGACCACAACCCAGACCACGTCAGCGCCATGGGCGGGCACCGCGGTCGGTCGGCCTGCGCACGGGGCGCAAGCCCATCAAAAACACTCAAGCGACCCGTTGGCCGTTGAACGATCGCCCGTTGCACAGCAGGGGGAGTGGCCCGACGGGCCGCCCCGGCAACAGGAGAGACAGGGACATGCCCGTGTCTTTTTTCAGAATAAACCGATGCGCGCGACGGCGCAACCCGTCTG
The DNA here is from genome assembly GCA_030602185.1 of Comamonadaceae bacterium. Taxonomy (GTDB): domain Bacteria; phylum Pseudomonadota; class Gammaproteobacteria; order Burkholderiales; family Burkholderiaceae_C; genus JAUWAE01. Next base: position 2,592 of record JAUWAE010000211.1, on the reverse strand, counting down.
CCAAGGCCGTGGCCTTGCCTGCCGGCGTGCTGCAGCGGCTGTCAGATTCGCCGAATTGCCGTCGTTTTCTCTATGGCAGCACCCCCCAGACAGCCGCCGCCTCATCGATAGCAATTATCGATTGGAAATGTATTTCCAATTGGAAATTTCGTTGATTTAGGCCTAAACTGAGTGCTCGATACCCGAACAGGAGCCCACCATGGCACACCTCCGCTACGTGGCACGCACCCACCGCCGTACCCTCATGAAAACCGGCAGCTACTACGTGATGCACATCGTGGTCGCGGCCGCTGTGGCCTACGCCGTCACCGGCAACCTGTGGGCCGCGATGACGCTCAGCATCCTCGAGCCGACCGTGCAGGCCGTGGCCTATTTCTTCCACGAGCGGGCCTGGGCCCGCCGCGACGCCGCGGCGGTCGCTCCAGCCCAGACGACACCGTGGGGGGCTGTCGCCACGGTCCGTTAACATGGCGGCTGACGGCGGTCGTGGGCCAGGGGGCCGCGCCGCACGCCAAGGAGCGAAGACCGCCATGCTGGCCACATTGACACGCGGGGCCTTGGCCCTGACCTTGGCTGCCGCCCTCACCGGCTGCGGCTACAACGACTTCCAGCGCCTCGACGAGGAGACCGTCTCCGCCTGGGCCGAGGTGCTCAACCAGTACCAGCGCCGCGCCGATCTGGTGCCCAACCTGGTGGCCACCGTCAAGGGCGAGGCGGCGTTCGAGCAGGACACGCTGGCGCGGGTGATCGAGGCCCGCTCGCGCGCCACCGCCATCCAGGTCACCCCCGAGATGCTGAACGACCCGCAGGCCATGCAGCGCTTCCAGGCCGCGCAGGGCGAGCTGGGGGGCGCCCTGAGTCGGCTGCTGGTGGTGGCCGAGCAGTACCCCAGCCTCAAGGCCAACCAGGGGTTCAGCGATCTGCGGGTGCAACTCGAAGGCACCGAAAACCGCATCACCGTGGCGCGCAACCGCTACATCCAGTCGGTGCAGTCGTACAACGTGCTGGCGCGCAGCTTTCCGACCAACCTCACCGCCATGGCGTTCGGCTACAGCCCCAAGGCCAACTTCAGCGTGGCCAACGAGGCGGCGCTGAGTGCGCCGCCCGCGGTGGATTTCGGGACGTCGAAGTGACCCGACCGGGCGGCTGGCGGGCCCGGGCCCCGTGGTGGCTGGCGCTGTGGTGGCCGTTGTGGCTGGGCTTGCTGGCCTGGCCGGCGCTGGCCCAGGCCGTGCTGCCGGTGCCCGCGCTCACGGCCCGGGTGATGGACCAGACCGCCACCCTCACCGACGCCGAGCGCCAGGCGCTGGAGGCCAAGCTGGCCGCCTTCGAGGCCGAGCGTGGCAGCCAGGTGGTGGTGGTGCTGGTGCCCACCACCGCGCCCGAAGACATTGTGGACTACACCCAGCGCCTGGGCGATGCCTGGAAGATCGGGCGCCGCGACGTGGGCGACGGCGTCCTGCTGGTGGTGGCCAGGGACGACCGGCGGCTGCGCATCGCCACCGCCCGGGCGGTGGAGGGCGCCATCCCCGACCTGGTGGCGCACCGCATCATCGAACAGGCCATCACCCCCGCGTTCCGCGATGGGCGCTACGCCGATGGCCTGAACGCCGGGGTGGACCAGATCCTGGCCCGCTTGCGGGGTGAGTCACTGCCCTTGCCGCCGGCCGCCGCCGGCACTGGCCACACCGGCAACGATGGGGCCGAAATCTGGGTCGACCTGCTCGTCTTCATCGGTTTTGCCGTGCCCATCATCGCCGCGGTGCTGCGCCAGCTCCTGGGCACCCGCCTGGGCAGCCTGGGCGCCGGGGCGGTGGCGGGGTTGCTGGTGTGGCAGTTCAGTGGCCTCTGGTGGCTGGGCATGGTGGTGGGCGTGTTGGGCCTGGCGATGAGCCTGTGGATGGCGCACTTGCCGGGTGCGCGGTCGTTCCCGCGCGGGGGCCGAGGGCCAGGCCACTGGGGTGGGGGCATGGGCGGGCGCGGCCCCGGTGGCTGGGGCGGCGGCGGTGGAGGGTTTCGCTCCGGTGGGGGCGGCGGTTTCGGCGGAGGCGGTGCCTCCGGCCGGTGGTGAGGTCGGCCGTGGCGGGGCGGCTCGCGCGGATGGTCAGGCACCTGTGGCTCGACGAGGCCGACAGCCGGCGCGCCGTGCCACCGGCAGCCGCGCAGCGCCTGGCCGAGCAGGTCGCGGCCAGTGAGCGCCGCCACACCGGCGAAATCTGCCTGTGCGTCGAGGCCAGCCTGCCGCTGAATTGGCTGTGGCCGGTGCCCGACGAGGCGGCCGTGCCAGCCCTGGTGCGGCGGCGGGCCCTGTCGTGGTTCGGTCAGCTTGGCGTGTGGGACACCCCCGACAACAACGGCGTGCTGGTGTACGTGCTGCTGGCCGAGCGGGCGATCGAAATCGTGGCCGACCGTGCGCTGGCCCAGCACGTGCCCCCCGACGCCTGGGCTCCGGTGCTCGACGGCCTGCGTGCCGCCTGGCGGGCTGACGAGCCGGAACACGGGCTCGCGCAAGCGGTCGAAGCCGTGGGCCAGGTGCTCGAGACCCACTTTCCAGCCCGTACCGCACAGGAGCGCCCGAATGCCTTGCCCGAT
>JAUWAE010000222.1 GCA_030602185.1 Comamonadaceae bacterium | reverse complement strand
ATGGCCCGTTGACGCACGGCCGCCCCGCGGCTGAGTACCCGCCGGTCTGTTCGGCGGCTCAGGGCAGCGTGGCGAGGAAGGCTGTCAGCCCGGCGGTCAGCGCCTCGGGCTGGTCGCGGTGCGGGCTGTGGCCGCAGGCCGGCAGCTCCAGCCGTTGGGCTTGCGGGGCGGCAGCTGCGATCGCGTCCAGCTGCGCCAGGGTGCCGTACTCGTCGTCCAGCCCTTGCACCAGGTACAGGGGCGCGCGGATCTGGCCGCATTCGGCCCGGATATCGAAGCCGCGGAAGGCGGGCGACAGCCAGACGTCGTTCCACTGCCAGAAGGCGTTGTCCACGTCGGCGTGGTAGCGCGCCAGCCGCGCACGCAGCGGACCGTGCAGGTAGGCTTCGCGTGCCTGTTCGATCGAGCGGATCGACACCTCTTCCACGAACACGTGCGGGGCCATGGCGATGCACGCCGTCACCGGTGCGGCGGCAGCATGCAGCAGCGCGATGGTGGCACCGTCGGAATGGCCAACCAGCACCGGGTGGGTCACGTCCAATGCCCGCAGCAGGGCAGGCAGCGTGACAGTGGCCTCACGGTGCATGTAATCGGGGGCGTGGCGACCCTGGCCGCGCACGTCGGGGATTGGGTCCGAGGCGCCGTAGCCCTGGCGCGAGTAGACCCAGCCGCTGCGCCCGGTGGCCGCGCAGAGTTCGGCCGGCCAGTAGCTGCCCTTCTGGCCCCACAGGTCGACCGAACCCAGTCCCTCGTGCAGGAACACGAGCGGCGCCCGATCGGGGGCTCCACCAGGCAGGTGTTGGACTTCCAGGGTCACGCCATCGATGGCAACGCGCGGTCGGGGGGGCTGCGTGGTCATGCCGACATCGTAACGGCAGGGCCGCCGCAGCGTGTGGACGGGCTTGCATGTATCCTTGGCGGCATGCGACTGTTGATCGGCTCCTTCTGGCGCTCGGTGGCGTATTGCCTGCACCCGCGTGTCATTGCCTTGTCTGTGCTGCCCCTGATCCTGATGGTGGCGGCTTCTTTCGCGCTGGGCTATTTGTTCTGGGACGCGGCCATCGCCTCGGTCATGGGTTGGCTGGAAACCTGGGAGCTCGTTTCCTTCCTGCTCAACTGGCTGGAGTCGATCGGTTTCGGCAGCCTGCGTGCGGTGTTCGCGCCGCTGGTGGTGCTGGCGCTGGCCACGCCGCTCATCGTCGTGATGGCGCTGCTGCTGGTGGCCCTGCTCATGACCCCCGCCATGGTGGACCTGGTGGCGCAGCGCCGCTTTGCGGCGTTGGAGCGCCGGCGCGGCGGCAGCCTGCTGGGCAGCGTGGTGTGGTCGCTCTGGTCCACCGTGCTGGCCTTGCTGGCCTTGCTGGTGTCGGTGCCGTTCTGGCTCATCCCGCCGCTGGTGCTGGTGTTGCCACCACTCATCTGGGGCTGGCTCACCTACCGTGTGTTCGCTTTCGACGCCCTGGCCGAGCATGCCAGCCGCGAGGAGCGCGAGCAGCTGTTGCGCCAGAACCGGGTGCCCTTGCTGACCATGGGCGTGCTGTCGGGCTACCTGGGTGCAGCCCCCACCTTGCTGTGGGCTTCGGGTGCGATGTTCATTGCCCTGGCGCCCCTGCTGGTGCCGCTGGCCATCTGGATCTACGCGCTGGTGTTTGCCTTTGCCTCGCTGTGGTTCGCCCATTACCTGCTGGGTGCGCTGGACAGCCTGCGCGCCGAGGCGGCGGCACCCTCCAAAGCCCTGGAGGAGGGGCCACCGCCTGCTTCCGAAGCGCCTCCCTCACCGGTGGCTGCCCGGGGCGAAGTGATCGACGTCCAGGCCCGAGAAATCCCATGACTTCTTTTGCTGCTGCTCCCGTCGCGCCCATCGGTCTTGTCATCGTGGGCGACGAAATCCTCTCTGGCAAGCGCCAGGACAAGCACCTGCCCAAGGTCATTGCGCTGCTGGGTGAGCGTGGCCTGTCGCTCGCCTGGGCCCGCTACCTGGGCGACGACCGTGCCGCCCTCACGGCCGCGCTGCGCGACGCCTTCGCCAGCGGCCACCTGGTGTTTTCCTGTGGCGGTATCGGGGCCACCCCCGACGACCACACCCGCCAGGCTGCCGCGGCCGCCCTGGGGGCCGATCTCGTGCTGCACCCCCAGGCCAAGGCGCTGATCGAAGAACGGATGCGCGATGTCGCAGCCGAGCAGGGCCAGCCCTTCGAGCCCGACCGCGCCGACAACGTCCACCGCCTCAACATGGGCGTGTTCCCCGCCGGTGCGGCCATCATTCCCAACCCTTACAACAAGATCCCGGGCTTCAGCTGCCTCGGGCCGGGCGGCGGGGCGGTGCACTTCGTGCCGGGCTTCCCGGTCATGGCGTGGCCCATGATCGAATGGGTGCTGGACACGCACTACGCCCACTGGCAGCGCCGCGTGGCGCGAGACGAACGCTCGGTGATCGTGTTTGGTGCGATGGAGGCGGCCCTCACGCCACTCATGGAGCGCATCGAAGCCGAGCACCCTGGCGTCAAGGTGTTCAGCCTGCCGAGTGTCGATCACCCGCAATACGGCCGCCACATCGAACTGGGCGTCAAGGGCGAGGCTACACTCACGCCAGTGGCTTACGAGGCGTTGCTGAGCGGTTTGCGCCGCACCGGTGCGCAGCTTGGCCCCGAAATGGTGCGTTGACGCAATCCCCAAAAAAGGGATTAAATGCACCAATATTGTGCGTAATGACGGGCGGGTTGCGGCTCGCCTTGGGGTGATGGCTGGCACGCTTTCTGCTGTCTTCCCGCAGTACAGTTTTTTTGTCCTTTCCAGATCAGGAGATTTCTGATGGCCAAGACCGTCGCAGACGTGATGCAGATCGTGAAAGACAACGACGTCAAGTTCGTTGACTTCCGTTTTTCCGACACCCGTGGCAAATGGCAGCACATCACCATTCCGGTGTCCCAGTTTGACGAGAGCAAGTTCGAAGAAGGCCAGGCCTTTGACGGCTCCTCGATTGCGGGCTGGAAGGGCATCGAAGCCTCCGACATGCTGTTGACCCCGGACGCCAACAGCGCCTTCATCGACCCGTTCGTTGAAGAAACCACCCTGGTGCTGGTGTGCGACGTGATCGAACCCACCGACGGCAAGGCCTACGAGCGCGACCCGCGTTCCATCGCCAAGCGCGCCGAAACCTACCTGAAGGCCTCCGGCATTGGCGATACCGCCTTCTTCGGCCCCGAGCCCGAGTTCTTCCTGTTCGACGAAGTGCGCTGGAGCAACGAGCCCGGCCACAGCTTCTACCAGATCGAAGAGTACGAAGCCCCCTGGAACACCGGTGCCAAGCTCGAAGGCGGCAACCGTGGCCACCGTCCGCGCACCAAGGGCGGCTACTTCCCCGTGGCGCCGGTGGACAGCACCATCGACATGCGCAACGAGATGGTCCAGATCCTGGAAGCCGTGGGCGTGCCGGTCGAAGTGCACCACCACGAAGTGGCCGGTGCTGGCCAGTGCGAAATTGGCACCAAGTTCTCCACCCTGGTGGAGCGTGCCGACTGGACCCTGCTGCAAAAGTACGTGATCCAGAACGTGGCCAACGCCTACGGCAAGACCGCCACCTTCATGCCCAAGCCCTACCACGGCGACAACGGCTCCGGCATGCACGTGCACCAGTCCATCTGGAAAGACGGCAAGAACCTGTTCGCTGGCAACGGCTACGCCGGCCTGTCTGACACCGCCCTGTACTACATCGGCGGCATCATCAAGCACGCCCGTGCCCTGAACGCCATCACCAACCCCGGCACCAACAGTTACAAGCGCCTGGTGCCGCACTTCGAAGCCCCGGTGAAGCTGGCCTAC
>JAUWAE010000281.1 GCA_030602185.1 Comamonadaceae bacterium | reverse complement strand
GTAGCCCGGCGTGCCGTCTTCGCGCGCCAGCTGCCATTCGGTCTGGGTCCAGACGTAGGGCTGCTTCGTGGTCACCACCTTGGCCAGGTCTTGCCCGGCCATGCTGGGCGCGGCCTGGGCGGCGGCCACGGCCTGGGCCTTCAGCGCGTCGGTCACGGCCTCACCTTCGGCTAGGCCGATGATGGCACCGTTCTGCGCACCCTTTTCGCGCAGGATGCGGGTGAGCTTGCGGGTGTCGATCCCGGCAATCGCCACCGTCCCTTCGCGCTTGAGGTAGTCGCTCAGCGTGAGCTGCGAACGGAAGTTGGAAGCGAGCAGGGGCAGGTCTTTGATGATCAGGCCGGCGGCGTGGACGGCATCTGCCTCCACGTCTTCCTCGTTGATGCCGTAGTTGCCGATGTGCGGGTACGTCAGGGTGACGATCTGCTGGCGGTAGCTCGGGTCGGTGAGGATTTCCTGGTAACCGGTGATGGCGGTGTTGAAGACCACCTCGCCCACGGTCTGACCCGTGGCACCGATGGACACACCTGTAAAGACCGTGCCGTCTGCGAGAGCGAGGATGGCTTTTGCTGGGACGGGGAACACGGGACACTCCAGTTTTGGACGCACCTGTGCCCGCCGGGAAATTGGATGAATTTCAGGGGGAGGCCGGCCGCAGCCGACGGCAGGTGCGCGAGGTTAGGGTAAACCTTGGCATTATAGCCGAGCGGGGGTTTTCGTGACGGTACTCGCGTGCAGGCAAATCGCGGCGGCGGCGGCCACGTTGAGGGACTCTTCGCCACCGGGCTGCGCAATGCGGACGCGGTGCGCCGCCCGCGCCATCAGCGCCTCGGAGACCCCCTGCCCTTCGTGCCCCATGAGCCAGGCGCAGGGCCAGGGCAGTTCGGCCTGGTGCAGCCACGTGCCTTGGTGCGAACTGGTCGCCACCAGCGGCACCACCAGGGTCTGCAGGTCTTCCACCGCCACACTCTCCACCAGGTGCAGCCCGAAATGCGCCCCCATGCCTGCGCGCAGCACCTTGGGCGACCACAAGGCCGCCGTGCCCTTGAGCGCCACCACCTGCTGGAAACCAAAAGCGGCCGCGCTGCGCAGGATGGAGCCGACGTTGCCCGGGTCCTGCAGGCGGTCCAGTACCACCGTGGGGGCATCGGCCTCCAGACCCTCTGCCACCGGCAGCTCATACAGGCAGGCCACCTGGGGAGGCGATTCCAGCCCACTGATCCAAGCCATCAGGCGGTCTGCCAGCACCACCCGCCGCACAGACGGCGGCAGGCCCCAGCCGTCCACCCCATAGGGATGGGATTCGGTGACCACGACCACCGACGGCAGCCGCCCGCGGGCCAGCAAGGCACGGCAGAGGTGGTCCCCCTCCAGCCACACCTGACCGGCCTTGCGGTAGGCGCTGCTGTCCTGGGCCAGTGCGCGGCATTGCTTGACCCAGGGGTTGTCGCGGGAGGTGATGAGGTCGGTGGTCATGGTGTTGGCATGCAGGGGCTCAGGCAGGCGAAGTGGCCGCGTCGGCAGCGCGCCGAACCGCCTCGGCCACAGGGGCAAAGCTGCGCCGGTGGGCCGGACAAGGCCCCCAGCGCCGCAAGGCCTCGAGGTGATGCGCGGTGCCGTAGCCCTTGTGCTGGTCGAACCCGTAGTGTGGATAGCGTTCGTGCAATTCGTCCAGGCCGCGGTCGCGGGTGACCTTGGCCAGGATGGAGGCCGCCGAGATCGCCTGCACCTTGGCATCGCCCTGCACGATCGCCTCGGCCCGCACGTCCAGCACCGGCAGGCGGTTGCCGTCCACCAGCACCAGCCGGGGCTTGAGGCGCAGACCGTCCACGGCGCGGCGCATGGCCAGCATCGTCGCCTGCAGAATGTTCAGGCGATCGATCTCTTCGACCGAGGCCATGGCCACCGAGCAGCACAGCGCCCGCGCGCGGATCTCGTCGAACAGGCGGTCGCGCCGGGTGGCCGAGAGTTTTTTGGAATCGTTCAGCCCGATGATGGGCTGGGTTTCATCGAGGATCACTGCTGCCGCCACCACTGGGCCAGCGAGCGGACCACGCCCGGCCTCGTCCACCCCGGCCACCAGGCCCGGGTCACCCCACACAAACGACTGCTGCAGGGTCTGTGTTTCAGACAAGGACTTGCGCGATCGCATCGGTGGCCAGCTGGGCGGTGTTGCGGGTGAGTTCATGGTGCAGGGCGGCGAAGCGGGCCTGCAGTTGCTGCACTTTCGCTGCGGTGGCAGGGTCGCTGGCCAGCCACTGGAGCGTGGCCTCCGCCAGGGCCGCAGGCGTGGCAGCCTCCTGCAGCAGCTCCGGCACCACAAATTCGCCTGCCAGGATGTTGGGCAACCCCACCCAGGGCTGCAACCGCTTGCGCTGGTGCAGCTTCCACGACAGCCAGTTCATGTGGTA
>JAUWAE010000001.1 GCA_030602185.1 Comamonadaceae bacterium | reverse complement strand
CTGCGCGTGCGCGAAACGCTGACCGCCCTTGCCGCGGCCGGCGTCCACTTGCGCCCGCCGCCACCAGAACCCACCACCTGCTGCGGCCGTGGATGCAATGGCTGTGTCTGGGAGGGCTACTACGACGCGCTCGGTTTTTGGCTCGACGACGCTGCCGCCCATCTGGCAGCCAGCCGCCCCGCCGCGATTGCGATCACTGCAAGGTGACGGAGGTGGACACCGGCAGGCTAGCGGCGTAGCTTGACGCCTCGCTCACGCTGATCGGTCGACCGAAGAGGAAGCCCTGGAACGCCCGGCAGCCATGGCGCGCCAGAAAATCCTGCTGGGCTGGCTGCTCCACCCCCTCGGCCACCACCGACAACCCCAAGGTGTTGGCCAGCGTCAGCACCGCGCGCACGATGGCGGCATCGTCTTCGTCGTCCAGCACATCGCGCACGAAGGACTGGTCGATCTTGATCTCGTCCAGTGGCAGGCGCTTGAGGTAGCCCAGCGAGGAATAGCCAGTGCCGAAATCGTCGAGCGAAAAGCGGATGCCGAATGCCCGAAGCGCCGACATGCGTTCAGCGATCTCATCGGCATCGTGCATGAACATGCTTTCGGTGACTTCGAGTTTGAGTCGGTACGGTGCGACGCCAGCGCGCAGGACCTCCTCCCTCACCCGATCCACAAAGTCGGGCTGGCGGAATTCGCGCGCACTCACGTTCACCGACAAGGTCCAGTGGCGCAGCCGATCGTGCCGCGCCCATTCGGCCAGACAGGCGCAGGCCTGCCGCAACACCCATTGGCCGATGGCCAGGATCATGCCGCTTTGTTCGGCCACAGGAATGAACACGGCGGGCGATACCATGCCCCGCTGCGGATGGTGCCAGCGCACCAGCGCCTCGGCGCCCAGCACGTGGCCGAATTCGTCTACCACCGGCTGGAAGTAGAGCAACCACTGCTCCTCGCGCATCGCCACGCGCATGTCGGCCTCCAGTTCGGCCCGACGCATCGCCTTGGCCTGGAGCTCGGGGTCGAAGAAGCTGACCGTGTTGCGGCCCTCCACCTTGGCGCGATACATGGCCAGATCGGCGCGCTTGAGTAGGTCTTCGACCGTGTCGTTGGACTGACCGAACAAGGCAACCCCGATGCTCGGCGTGCTGCTGTGCTCCCGACCCGCCAACTCGTACGGCTGACGCAGCGAGGTGAGCACCTTGCGTGCCACCTGATCGGCTTGGGCCGCCGCCTCCGCCGCATCGGCACCGAGCCCCTCGATCATCAGCAGGAATTCGTCGCCACCCAGGCGGGCCACGGTGTCCGCGTCCCGCACGCAACCGCGCAACCTGACCGCCACCCGTTGCAACAGCTCGTCGCCTTGGTCATGGCCCAGGGTGTCGTTGAAATCCTTGAAATTGTCCAGGTCGATGAACAGCAAGGCGCCATGCTGATGCAACCGCTTGGCCGATTTGAGCGCCCTGGCCAGTCTGTCCTGCATCAGGCGCCGGTTGGGCAGGTTGGTCAGCGCGTCATGGTAGGCCATGTGCTGGATCCGCTCGTCGATCAGGCGGCGCTGGGTGATGTCGCGGGAGAGCATGACGAACCGCGGGGGCTGACCCGGCCGTGGCTCACGCCGCGTCATCGACAACTCGTACCAGCGTGTCCCGTCCGGCAAGTCCAGGCGGTACTGGTGGCCCACCGAGGCGCCGCACAGCGAGGCCTCGGCGATGGCGGCCTCCACCTCGGCGGCGGCCTCGGGCGGCAGCAGCTCGCGCACGGTGATGCGGCCCAAGGAGTCGAGGCCGCCCCCCAGCAGGCCAGGGTGGCCCTTGCCTATGTAGAGAATGCTCCCATGTTCGTCAAATTCGTACAGCAGATCCGGTATCGCCTCGAGGATGGTCTGCAACTGATCGGCCATTTCGCGGTGACGTTGCTCGCCCGCCTTGAGCGCCTGCTGCACCTGCATGTAATCGGTCACATCGGTGTAAGTGCGCACGCTGCACCCGTCTGGCAGCACCTGGACCTGGATTTCCAGCGTCCGGTGGGCGGGGGTCTGCAACCAGAACGTTCCCGGGGCATCGGGCCCCAGGAGGCTGCTGTGGCCGGGCTGGTCGCGCACGGGGCGGCGGCTTTTTTTGAGCAACCGCCGGTTCAAGCCCAGCAAGGTCACCACCCGGTCGTTGAAGAACTCCACCCGGCCGTCGTGGTTGATGCACAGGAGCCCCTGGTTGATGTTCGACAGCGTGAGCTGAAGGGCGCGCTCGGCTTTGGCACGGGCGGCCTGTGACCGCCATGCCGCCGCCATCTGGGCCAGCGCCGTCAACAGCGGCGACAGGCGCTCGGCGTCTTCGTTGCGGTATCCGCCGGGCTTGTTGGCCAGCCCCACCAATCCAACGACTTGGCCGTTGAGCAGGACTGGCAAGCCCAGAAAGCTCTGAAACGGGCGATGCCACTCGGGCAGCCACGGCAGCGCGCGCCAGTCATCCTCCGGCAGGGCGTTGGAGATGACCGACTCACCACGCCGAACGACCATGCCCAAGAGGCTGGTCGGGTTGTCCATGGCCCTGCCAAGCCGGTGCTCCAGACCGCGTTCGTGCTCCGACGGAACCCGGCCCGTTCGGTCGGCCAGGGCCCTGAGCCCGATACGGCGCGCGCCTTTGGCATGCAGCACCACCTCGGCCATGAAACCATGGTCACTTTCCGTGGCTTCCAGCAACGACTCGAGCAAACCCGTGAGCACCTGCTGCGGGCTGGCGTTCGCGATGAAGCGCGACTGCGCCTGGGCCAGAGACTTCAGCAGCAGATCTTGACGGCGGCGCGCGGCCTCCAGGCTGCTCAAGGCATGCTGGTGGGCCTCCAGGCGCTGGTGGTGCTGGTGCCGCCGGTGGAGTTCGTGGCGCAAGCTGCGGTGTAGCCGGGCCCGTTTGAGCGCGTCCTCCACCAACCCTGGCAGGCGCTGCAACCAGCGGCCCTGGCCGTCTTGCACCAGGTGATCCGCGTAGCCACCGGCCTGTGCCGAGGGCGCCTTGTCCAGAGCGTGCTCCGAGACCATCAGCAGAGGAACGGCCCCTGCACTCACTGGCACCAGAGCAAGCAGTTCGTCGACCGACCAATGGCCATCCACCAGCAGCACATCGTGCGTCTGGTGCAGCAAATGGGCCACGGCCTGCGCGGGGTGGTGGACCACACACACCTGCACCGGCCGACCAAACAGCTGCTGGCGGGACAAGCAATCGGCGGCTGGCGCTGGATCGGGCTCAACGGAAAGAACGCGGTAAATCACCGCGTGATTGTTCCTCAAAAAGCCGAATAAATCAAAATTAAATGACCAATATGATCCAAATGATGTTAATTTAGTTGTTTAAATGCAGCCATCCAGCCCAGCCCGGCCTCGGTGCCACCGGGCCCACCGTTCGCGGGACGGTACTCGCAACCGACGTGGCCACCGTAGCCCCACCCATCGAGCCGGCTCAGCAGAAAATCGAAACGTATTTCGCCGCTGCCCGGTTCGTGCCGGCCGGGATTGTCCGCCAGCTGTATGTGTCCGATACGTGGCAGGCAGCGTTGCAGCGTCGCGGCGAGCTCGCCCTCCATGCGCTGGGCGTGGTAGATGTCGTACTGCAGTCTGACGTTCGGCTCCCCCACTTCGTCCAGTATCTCCAGGGCCTGGTCGGTGCGGTGCAGAAAGAAGCCGGGAATGTCAAAGGTGTTGATGGGCTCGGTCAACAAGGTGATGCCGTGCGCCGCCAGGGCCTTTGCAGCAAACCGCAGGTTGGCCACAAAAGTGGCCCGCGCCCGCTCGAGCGACACCCCAGGGGGCACGGTGCCAGCCAGGCAGTTCAGCCTCGGTACGCCAAGCGCGCGGGCGTAGTGCAGAGCCTGCCCGACACCCTGCTGGAACTCATTCACCCGATCAGGGTGACAGGCAATGCCGCGGTCGCCGGCAGACCAATCGCCCGCCGGCAGGTTGTGCAGCACCATCGACAGACCATGGGCATGCAACCGCTCGGCCACGACTTCCGCGGGCCATTCGTAGGGAAACTGGCATTCGACCGCGTCGAAACCGGCGCGCGCTGCAGCCTCGAACCGGTCGAGAAACGGGCGATCGGTGAACAGCAGGCTGAGGTTGGCGGCAAATCGGGGCATGGTTGGCTATAGGGGCGGGTAGATGGTCAGGTACCGGCATCAAGCGGCCGGTTCAAGCGACGACAGAGACCGGTGGCGCAGACTGGATGCGGGTGAACGGCGGCAAGCCGTCCAGCAGGCGCTGGCCGTAGGCGGTCTGGTGCAATCGGCGGTCGTAGCAGTACACATGGGCCTCGTCCGACTCGGTGCGGATGGCGCGGCCCACCCACTGCGCCAGGCGGATCGCGGTGGCGGGCACGACCAGCTCCATGAAGGGGTCGCGGCCGTTGGCTCGCAGCCATTCGGCACGCGCTTCACCCACCGGGTCGTCGGGCGGCATGAAGGGCAGTTTGGTAATGAAGAGGTCTTCGCACAGCCGCCCCGGCAGGTCCAGGCCCTCGCCAAAAGACTGCATGCCGAAAATGATGGACGGCTGTCCGTCGGCCACGCGCTGGGCATGGCGGGCCAGCAGCACGCCGCGTGGCCATTCGGTTTGCACCAGCACACGGTGGCGCAAGTCGGGCGGCAGCGCCTCGGTGGCCTGGCGCATCTGCTCGCGCGAGGTGAAGAGCACCAGCGCCCCGTGGCGCACCTGGGCCAGGTCGCGCAGCAGCCCCTGCACCATTTCGGCGGTGAAGGCGGCGGCGTCCTTGGGGTCGGCCCGGGTGGCAGCCAGCACCAGCCGCCCTTGCGCCGCGAAGTCGAACGGGCTGGGCACTTCCAGCGCTACCACGTCGGGATCGCCATGCAGCCCGGCCTCGCGCAAAAAGAAATCGAACCGGCCACAACTGGTCAAGGTGGCAGAGGTGAGCACGGCGCCGCGCACCGCACCCCAGAGGTGGCTGCGCAAGGTGGCCCCTGGCAGGGTCGGGCTGGCATGGGCCTGCACCACCAGGTACTCGGTGCCGGCCTGGGCGGTGAACCATTTGGCCACCGGGGCCTGGCCCTCGTCGGGCTGCTGCAACAGCAGCTGCGCCGTGGCGAACGCGGCTTCCAGCTTGGGGGCCAGCGTGCCCAGCTGAGCGTAGTAAGTCGCCAGTCGCCGGGCCTCCTCGGGGTGGTCGCGGATTTCCGCGCGCAAGGCTTTGCTCAGGGCGCGCAAGGCGTCCAGGAAACCCAGGGCGCTGTGGGCCACCTGCGCCACAGTGGAGAGCAGCACCTCGGGCAGCCGCCCCTGGGGCAAGCGCACGCGCGCCGGTGCAGACGAACGGGCACCCGCCCAGCCCCGCGCCTGGCCGCCCTGCAAGGCGTCGCCGTACTGGTGCAAGACGAGGCGGGCCAGGTCCTGCAGGCCTTGGCGCAGGCGGGCCGAGTGCTGGGGCACGTCGGCCATCTCTTCCACCGCCAGCAAACCGCCCACCTTGAGCGCCCGGCTGGCCAGGCGGTCGATCCAGGTCAAACGGCTCAAGTCCATGTGGCTGGCAAAGCGGTCCAGCGCTGTGGCTGGCAGGTGGTGGGCTTCGTCCAGCACCAGCAGGCAGTTGTCCAGCTCTGGCAGGGTGCGCGAGCCCAGCGAGCTGAGCAGCAGGTCGTGGTTGACCACGATGACTTGGGCCCCCACCAAGGCCTTGCGGTGCTCGTAGTAACTGCACTGCCCATAGGCCGGGCAATGGCGGGCGGTGCAAGAGCTCACGTCGGCCGCCACCGACTGCCAGAGCAGCGGATCGGGCGGCGTGGCCAAGGTGTCCCGGTCGCCCGACCAGCGGCCACTCTGCAGGCCGTCGCGCATCTCTTCGTAGAGCGCCAGGCGTTCGGTGTCGTCGCGGTGTCCCGCCAGGGACTGGGTGGCGGCCGCATCGTGGAACAGGTCGTCCTCGACGAGGTCGTCGGCATCGAAGTCGACCGATTGGCCGGGGTCACGTGCCGTGAGCCAGCGGTCCAGCTTGAGGCGGCAGACATACCGCCCACGCCCCTTGGCCAGCGCGAACCTCACCGGCTGCCCAAAGGCCTGCGCAACAGCCGGCAGGTCTTTGTGTATGAGCTGCTCTTGCAACGCCACGGTGGCGGTGGATATGAGCACCCGGGTCTGCCGCGCCAGTGCCAGGCCCACTGCGGGCAGGCTGTACGCCAGGGACTTGCCCACGCCGGTGCCCGCCTGGATCACAGCGATCGATCGGCTGGGGGGGGCGGACGGCTCCGCGAGGTCGTCGGACACGCGCCCCAGATCGGCCTCGCTGAAACTGCACGCCACTTGCTCGGCCATCAGCCGCTGCCCTGGGCGCGGGCGCAGGCCGTCGCCGGCTTGCACGAAGCGATCGAAAGCGGCCAGCGCCTCCCGCGCCCATGCTGTCTTGTCCATGGCGTGCGAGTGTGGCACAAGTCCACCAGGCGCTGCCAATGACCATCTTTTCCCCGCATAATGCGCAGCACAAGCAAGACTAGGCGCAGGGAGTACGTGTGATACCGACAACACCCAATGCATGCACACCCCTCGGGGCACCCCGATGTCTAGACTCGGCGCCCTGCACACCCGCATAGACGCCTGGTTGCGCAACCTCTCGACCGGGTGGTTGCCTGCGCTGATTGCGCTGTTTTCTGTACTCACACTAACGCTGCTGCCCAGTCAATACGCGGCCGACCCCGACAGTCAGCAGCCGTTCCGGCTGGTACCACAGAGCGCGCCCGAATGGATGCTGACCGACGCTGCAGCGGCCTTGCGCGACGCGCCGCCATCCACGCTGTGGCAATCCGAGTTGTCCACCGAACCGGTATGGGTACAAGTCGAGCCCGAATGGCGCAGCACCGCAACGGTGCTGGAGTTCCCATCTCGACATGCGACCGAGATGCAATGCTGGAACACGACCGATGGCCACTGGCTCGGCAGTGCAGGGCGAGACCAGGTCGAGGGCGCCATGTCCGTCTCTCGTGGGGGGTTTGCACTGGCGCTTGACAAATCGGTTCGGTCAGTGATCTGCCAGATCGCCTTTCGCGGGCCGGCCCGTTTTTCGGTCGAGCAGTGGGAGCCCGCCGAACTGGCGATCGCCAACCGGGAGTTCCACCGCAACGCTGGCCTGCTCGACGGGGGCATGCTGGTGCTGGCCGCATTCATCCTGATCGCCGGACTGCTCAACCGAGACCACCATTACTTGCTGTTTGCAAGCTGGCTGCTGCTCAACCTGCGCATGGCTGCGCTGTCCGCAGGCTGGGACCAGCAGTGGCTGGGTCATACGGTACCGCAGGTCGTGTTGCAACATTTACGGCCCATCACCATCGCGCTGTATTACTCCGTGACCATCGTCCTCTTTCGTCAGCTGTTCATCGATCAGCTGGAGCGACTGGGGCGCGCTGGCCTGATCAACGCCGTCCAGCTCAGCACCCTGCCGATCCTGTTGCTGTCGGTCCTTCTCTCCTACGAAGACTTCCTGCCAATCGTCTGGGCCGCCACCACGGTGGGCGTGCTGATCTACATCTTCCTGCTGGCCCAGATACTCATGGCCACCCAGTCACGGGTGGCCTTGTGGTACGCCGCCTCAATCGGCGTGGCGCTGTTGGCCAACGTCTATGAGGTGGCCGCTGCGGCACTGGGTTTGACGGTGCTGATCGGGTCGGTGAACAGCGTGACCGCCGCACTCGCCTCGTCGGTGCTCACGGCACTGGCCGTGGCAGAGCGCATGCGCGAGGAACACGCCGAAAAACTGCAGATGCAGGCCGAGCTGCAGCATACCTTCGACGTGATTCCCATTGGGCTGTTCACCTTGAACGAAGACGGCCGCTTCCTCGGGGCCAACCCGGCACTGGTCGACATGCTGGGCCCGGAAGTGCAGGCGCCGGGATCGGACAGCTGGCCAGCCCGCTTTGGCCGCGGGCCATGGGAGCAGCTGGCCGAAGCCGCTCGGGCGGAAGGCGGTGCCGAACTGGAAGTGACCGATGGCGGGCAGCACGGGCAAGACCCGCGTCATTTTTTGGTCAAAGCCACCTGGTCCAAAGGCAAGGTGGAGGGGTCCCTCCAGGACATCAGCACCACGGTAAGGGCAAAAACCCGGCTGGAATTCCTCGCCAACCACGACCCGCTCACCACGGTATTGAACCGGCGTGGCACCGAACTGGCCCTGGACGAAGCCCTGCGGCACCTTCGCAGCGGGCAACCGCTGGCGGTGGCTTACCTCGACCTCGACCGGTTCAAATTGATCAACGACCTCTACGGCCACAACGCCGGAGACGAGGTCCTGCGACAGGTCTGCGGGCGGATCGTCCAGCGGCTCAGCGGGCAGATGGTGGTGGGCCGGGTCGGTGGCGACGAGTTTCTGCTGGTGATGCCAGGTACACCGCTGCCTCAAGCCGAGGCCGTGTGCCGCAGCATAGTCACGGCACTGGGCAACGAACCCTACTCCGTTGGTGAACGCGCATTTCAGGTGCGAGTATCCATCGGGCTCATCGAGGTGCACCCAGACCTGGGGCCCAAAGAAGTGGTGTCAACTGCAGACCGCGCCTGCCGCGAGGCCAAAAAAGGCCGGAGTTCCAGCCTGCAGGTATATGACAAGGCTTCCCGGGTTTTCAGCGAGAACGAAGCCGAACTGCAGCTGGTCGAACGCTTGGCCACGGGGCAGTCGATCGACGGCCTGTTCCTGGAAATGCAACCCATTCTGTCGCTGCGCAACCCGTATGCGTCGCTCAATTTCGAGGTGCTGTTGCGCATGCAAGACGCCACCGGCGGCCGGGTGCCGACCGAGCGGCTCATCAACGCAGGCGAGCATGCCGGCCGCATGAGCGCCATCGACCGCTGGGTCCTCACCACCACCTTAAGCTGGCTGCAGCAGCATCAATCGCGCATGGAGGCCAATCACTTCGTCTGCGTCAACCTCAGCGGGGCCTCGCTCAACGACGAGCGGTTCGTCCAATTTGTATACGATCAGCTGCAAACCGCCGGGCCGGTGTCTCGGCGGTTGTGTCTGGAAATCACCGAAAGTGTGGCCTTGCACGACATGGGCAACACCCGCCGCTTCATTGACAGGGTCCGCGGTTTCGGTGCCCGCATCGCGCTGGACGATTTCGGTGCCGGCTACACCTCGTTTTCTTACCTGAAGGAACTGCCGGCCGACCTGCTCAAGATCGACGGCAGCTTCATTGTCAACATGAACCGCCACCCCGCCAACGTCGCGATCGTGGAGGCGATTGTGAGTCTGGCGCAAAACCTGGGCATGAAAACGATTGCCGAATGGGCAGAAGATGCGGAAACCGTGCAAACTCTGGCCGAAATCGGGGTGGATTACGTTCAAGGCTTCGTGGTCGCACGGCCACAAGCACCTCACGACATCCTGGGTGCCACATCGGCTGCGGACTTCATCCGCGACGATGCACTCAACCACTACCTCAGCGACCTGAAACCCACCGAAGGCGAACTGGAAGGCGTGGACTGGGTGCTGGGTACCGACTCCATCCCCAGCGCCGGCGCCGGCACGGCATCACAACCCTGAAGGGACTGGCTCAACCGTTCAAGCAGATGTCAGGGTGTTGAGTGCGGGTGAAAAAGTGCAACAGTGGGTGATTGTGGCGTGTCCAAAGTGCTTCGCCCTGCTCCACATCAAAACACATCACCCGGTGCGGCAAGTTGAAGACGTGCTCCAGCGGCATGTACCCCATTCCAGGGAACACATCCTGGAAAAGCAGGCGTTCGTATTGCCGGTCCACTGGTGCGCGGGCAGTGATGACCATGTAACGGATACCCTGCATGACACAAAACTGGTAGCCCGCCTTGACCAAAGCCAGCCTGACCAGATGGCCGCTGCGGTCTCCGGCCACCGCAAGGCGCGTGGTTTCGGCCAGATGATGTCCCGCCATCCAGTCAGGTAGCCGGATGGACTGCTCCATACCCAGCGGGCTGACCGCATTGGTTTGTATTCGCATGGTGCCCAAAGCAGAGCCGTCGAGCTTGGATTCGGCCAGCAGAATGACGGTGCCAGGCTGCGTATCGGCCTTTTCAGGCGTCCGCAGTGCCTTGGTCAGCGCCGGCGGCAGGTGCCGGCCATAGGCCAAACTCCGCACCGCCACCGCCTGCGCCAGATCGCTTCGGGTGACCACCCGGCGTACCCGAAATGGCAGGTACTCCACCGTCCTGTCCGCTCTTTCAGCGCAGGTATCGGGTTCGTCTTGCCACGCTGTGGCCCATCCGTGCACACGGGCCGCCTGCGGCCCCCTGTCAAGAGTTGCTGTATCCATGACCGCCCTCCGGTTGTCTTCAGACCATCGCTCCCTGTCGCTCGTGAGGTCAATGTATGCAAGCCGGCCGACTTAGAGGAGTCGGGAAGTGGCTGTTCCTGCTGTCCGTTTTTTTCTTACAGCGCGTCAGGCAAAGCGAAGCGGCATGGCACGGCATCGGGGCGGCTACAATCTCGGTCGATCCTCGGAAGCGTGGCAGAGTGGTCGATTGCACCGGTCTTGAAAACCGGCAACGGGCAACCGTTCGTGAGTTCGAATCTCACCGCTTCCGCCAGATACAAGCCTAAGTGGTTGATCCAATTAGGATTTTTTATTTTCCACCCTCGCGTTATACGTCTGGTTTTACGAATCAGTCACAGCCGTGTTGCCGTCTGCAGGGCTGAACATTTCCCAAGATTGAGCAGCTTTCAGCATGGCTACTTGGTCAGTGCGGGTCGGGTGATGACGGCGTTTGTGGTCTAGGGTTAATGTGCTCTTCGATGCAGTAACCATCCACATCGGGCAATCGCATCGAAACTGCTGCACCTCTGGGCGAGTTATCCTGAGGCAATGCCGAACCCAGAGGATCTACCCACGCAGTGCGTCGAGGTGCACGTCACACATATCGACCAGTTGTTCAACGCGATCGATCCCTCCCCATTCCACAGCAGGGATCTGGATGCTGACGCAGACGACTACATTGTCAAATACGCCAAAGAGCTGCCCAAAAACGCTGCCCTGGAATTGCTCATTCATCTTGATCAACCACCCGGCAATCTTGCAAAGTTGGGCCTGGTTGAACAGGCGATACGCGCACATTTCGAGGCTTCAGCGCAGTCAACGCAGGCACAGCTGAAAGACCTCTTCAAACGAGGGCGCACCAGCCTGCTCATCGGGCTGGCCTTCCTGTCTGCATCCATTGGAGTGAGCCAATGGCTGGGCAGCGATTCCGGCGCCGGACTTCACGCCATGCAGATTCTTCAGCAGAGTATCGTCATTGGCGGTTGGGTTGCCATGTGGCGGCCGATGGAAATCTTTCTATACGACTGGTGGCCTGTGGCAGCACGCATCCGCCTGCTGCGCCGGCTTTCAAGACTCAAGGTGACGGTACGGATGGGGAACGCAGACCAAAAGACCGTTTGAAAAGACTCAGGGATGAACGGCAATGTGGCTGCTGACACTTTTGGTACTGGGGGTTGCGGTGCAGGCTTTTGCTTCATTGCTCTTGGCGGCCGCCTCCAGCGCAATGGCAGCGCCAGGCCAAGACATTGAGACATGACATAAGATTGCGGCATGTCAGTCACCAAGCACGCCAGCACCTACGCCAAGTTTTTGAACTTGCTCAGTGCTGTGCGCCAGATGCCCAGCCTACCTGTGCTTGACACTGTGGAGGAGCGCCTGCTGGGGTTGCTGCTGTCAGCCTGGGAGTCGGGCAAACAACTGCAGGTCACGGAAGTGACCAGGATGGAACAGGGCACGCCTGAGCGCACCGCCTTTCGGCGGATCAAAACCTTGCACAGCAAGGGCATGCTCTCGTTCGTATCCAGTGAGCACGACCATCGGGTCAAATACATCGTTCCCACCAAAGCTGCCGAAGAATATTTCGACAGGCTTGGCCAGTGCCTAGAACAAGCCAGGGAGACTTCGTGGAACAGGCCCGAGAACGGCTCAAAACACAGACCGTAGAAGTATCGGCGGTCGTCGTCCTCTGGGTTCTGCTGTTCGAAGTGAACCGTTGGCTTTTTGCCTACTTCGAATCCAGCCCCTTTGCCAACTGGGTTTTTCTGCCTGCAGCGCTTCGCGTCGTCGCTGTTCTGTTGTTGGGGTGGCGTGGGGCGTTGGGCCTTTTTCTGGGCGCCTTTTTTACCAACTATCCGCATCTGGGTCACAACATGCTCGAGTCCCTGGTGCTTGCAGCCCTTTCAGCGTCGTCGCCGCTGGTCGGTGTGCTGGTGGCCAGACGCCTGCTGCGCATTCAGAGCGATCTGGCCGGCTTGAGCATCAAAGATCTTTTGTACGTCGCCGCCATTTGCGCCACCTTGAGTGCCGTTGCTCACAACGCCTACTTCCATCAAACGTCGGCAGACCACCGCTGGGCAGCCTCGTTCCTGCCCATGTTGATCGGTGACCTGATTGGCACCCTGCTGTTCCTCTACGCGGCATCGGCGGTAGAGCGAAGGATCAAGCGCCGCCCCTTCTGAAAACACACCCGCAGCCTTGAACGAATCGGCCAAAAGGTGTAGTTGCCAAGTTTGCAGTCACACATAAAGTTTTTAACGTTTTATTTAATTATTATTGCCATTTTGGCCGCCATTCAGGTCGGAACAAGATGAGCGATTCTTGGTTTTTATCCACGCCAAGCATCAATAGCAGCTGGGAGGCTGCTGAATAGTTTTTTTTGATACGAAAAAGCCCTCTGTGCCACTCACACAGCGGGCTTTTTACTTTCTGCTGGCATCTGGTTGGCCACATCCAGGGCCTTCCAGGTGTCCTTGAACACCTGCTGCTCCACCTGGGTACGTTCCCGTGAAGGGCAGGCCACCCGCACCACCAGCACCAGGTGCTTGGGATCTGAAAAGTCCCACGATACTTTGCTGCGCCCCGATGGGAACGGAATGAAGCTTTCCTGCGAGAGCTTGCGGAAGTGGGTGCTAGCTTCCTCCTGCCAGGGGCTGGTAGCCCGCTCGGCCGCCGCCATGGCCGCCTGTTCCAGGGCATCCAGATCCAAGCCGTGCGGCCATTTCTCGGGCATGGGGATGCGTATGAAGTGCAGCGCAAAGTCACCCGTGGGCGATATGTTCTTCAAAGGGGTGGTCAGCAGCAGCCCGTTCGGGAATTCGGCCACCTTGCCAGTGAGCCGGCCCGAGGCATCGAGCTCGGCCAGCGTGGTGGCGAACATGTCGATATCGATCACCCGCCCCCGCAACTGGTTGAACTCCACGATGTCGCCCACCTTGAATGGCTGCACCAGCGTGGCATACAGGTAGCCCTGCACGCACATGATGAGCTCCTTGCTGACGATCAGCATCGCACCCGCCACCGCCGCCAGCGAAAGCGCAAACCCGGCAATCGTGGAGGCCCAGACCGACACAATGACCAGCACCACCACAAACCAGATCACATTGCGGGCCCATACCAGGTGCATGCGCCGCTTTTCCGACGAAATTTCACCCCGCGCTAGGTAGCGCGCCCACATGTGCGAAAGCAACAGCGCCACCGCAATCAGCAGCAGCGTGACGATGACCTTCTCCCAGCGACCAGGTATGGCCGCCAGCAAGCTGTCCAAAAATGAATGTGGCATGGTGCGGTGTGTGGTGGGTCAAGCGGGTTGGACCATGGCCTAGGTGCTGGTTGCCCTTAGGTACTGGTTGCCATCACCACTCGGTTGCGCCCTTGGTTCTTGGCCAAGTACAAGGCCTCGTCCGCCTTGCTGACCAGTTCGCTGCCGTTAACGGTGTGTGTGGTGCAGAGGCCAAGCCCACCGACACCGTCAGAGGAGGCAACGCCTTGCCTTGGTATTCCACACGAAGAGCGGCCACCGCCAGCCGTAGCGCGTCCAGCCGGTCCACCGCCTTGTCAGGGTGCAAATCTGGCAAGATGAGGAGGAATTCTTCGCCCCCATACCTGCATGCCAGGTCACTGCCTTCGCGAAAACCAGACAACAACTGAGCGAACGCCCGCAGCACGGCATCACCAGCTTCGTGACCGTAGCGATCGTTGAACTGCTTAAAATGATCCAGATCCAGCATTGCCACCGTCAACGGTTTGTGGTCACGCTCCATTCGGCTGATTTCTCTGGCAAGCGCTTCCTCCATGTACCCGCGGTTGTATAAACCGGTCAGGTGGTCGTGGATGGATGCAGCTTGCAAGGACTCTCTGAGCTGCAAATTGGCCAAGGCTAGGCTGACGCTGTCGGCCGCTGTGGCAGCGAGGTGCCTAGCATGGGTCAGTCGGGCTTGGTCTGCCCGCAGTGGATCTATTACCAGCTGAATGATTCCCAAATTGCTGCCTTGGGCCAGCAAAGGCATGCACAAATACGGCTTGTTTTTGCATTTCACCTGCACGCAGGGCGGATTGATGCTGGGGCCGAAACCCACCTCGTGCACATGACCTCTGCGCAAGGCCCAACATTCCGAAGGGGGCAGTGAATGCAAACGGTGCCTGTGCCGCCCCCAGGTACCAGCATCTTCAAGCCAGTTCGTCGCTGGGTTGAGCAACATCAACTGCCCGCTGGCTTCAGGGAAGAGTTGCGACATCGTCAAAGTGATGATGGGCAACGCCTCTTGGACGGTACGGCAGCTCTGCAACAGACCCGTCATTTCGCCCAACAGCACCACCTCGCGGTTCGTGCTCTCGAGCTCTCGCTGGAAACGCTTCAGCGCCGTAATGTCTCTGGCAGCGGCAAACACCCCTGCCACCTGCCCTTTCTCATCTCGGTACACACTGGCGTTGTAAAGCACTTCTTTGATGCTGCCCGACCTGTGGCGCATCACCAGTGCATAGTCCATGACGGAACCTTGTGAGAAGACCTGCTGATACCCCTCCCTCGCCCTCTGGGGCTCGGTGAAGTATTCGGAAAAGTCGCTGCCAATCAAAGCCTCACGCGGCCAACCGGTGGCCAGCTCGGTGGCGCGGTTGACATCCATGATCTTGCCCTCGGTACTGATGGTGACCAGCGGATCGAGGCTGGCTTCCAGCAGGCTTCTGGCGTAGCGTGAGGCAGCCTCAAGTTTGAGCTCGGCCGCACGCGCGCCGGTGACGTTACGCGCCTCCACAAACAGCCCTTGGACCTGACCATTCACACCACGGAACGCGGTCAATGTCAGATCCAACTCCACCTGCTGCCCGTGCTGGGTGCGCACATGAACCAGCTGGTTGACCGAGTGCCCAGTGGCCAGCGTGCGGTCGAATAGCTTCTGCGCGGCCTCGGGGTTTTCAAAGTGGCTCCCAAAGATACGCCCCACCCAGTGTTCCCGGGGCAAGCCACTGTGCCGCAACACCGCTTCGTTCACGTCGGTGATGAGGCCATCAACGCCCACAGCCATCATGGGCACGTTGGTCAGCTGCAACGCCCAAACTTGGAGCGCACTCGAGGAATCGTGAGTGGTCATACGGTAGTGTCTGTCATTGTGGCGCATCGCTGCTGGCGCCCGGCGCGTTACGGTCGATTTTTCATCAGCCAACAAGGCCAACCTCCTGAAAGCCTCCCAGCCGGTCCAGCCCAAATCAACCAACAGGATACAACCACCCTTTCACATGTACAGACTACTTCTTTTGGAGTATGGTCCGAAGCGTTGTTTAGCCAAAAAATACCGTACCCCTACCGGTTTGCGCCCGCACGCCAAATGGGTATAAATTCACAAATGACCCATTCAGATTTGGCCGTTTTGCGCATGGCCATCATGCAGGCCTGGAACGCGGTGGTAATTACCTCGGCCGACGCGGCTGCGGGCTATCCCGTGCTCACCGCCAATCCGGCGTTCTCTCGCATGACAGGCTACACGCTGGAAGAGTTGCAAGGGCGCTCGCTCAAGATGCTGCAAGGGCCCGACACCGACCCGCAGGTGCTGGCCCGAATGCGAACCTGCCTGAGTGATGGCCACTACTTTGAAGGTACGGCCACCAACTACCGCAAGGACGGGACGCCCTATGTGGTGCGCTGGAACATTTCGCCGGTGCGCGACGACCACGGCCAGATCACCCACTTCGTTTCGGTGCAGCACGACATGACCGATTACGTGCTGTCAGAACAGCGCGGGCGCCTGCTGGCCAAAGCACTGGATTCGGCCAGCGACCCGGTGCTGCTGACCGATGCCACGGCCCACATCGTGTTTGCGAACCAGGCCTTTGCGAACGTGACGGGTTACAGCGTCAATGAACTGCTGGGCCAAACCCCCGCCATGCTGCGCTCGGGCGAGCATGGCGAAGACTTTTATGACGTGTTGCGACAAGAGCTGCAAAGCGGCCGGGATTTCAAGGCGATCTTCATCAACCGAAGGCGCGATGGCACGCTGTTTCACTTTGAACAGAACATCTCGCCGCTGCGCGACGAATCGGGCCGAGTGACGCACTACGTGAGCGTGGGCCGTGACGTGACCAGCCGGGTAAAGAAAGAGCGCGACCTGCTACAGGCTGCCACGCTCGACCGCTTGACCGGCCTGTTCAACCGCCACCAGGGCGAACGCTCGCTGAGCGAACGGTACGCAGCAGCCGTGGCCAGCGGGGCCCCCCTGGCGTTGATCATGTGCGACATCGACCACTTCAAATCGATCAACGACAGCTTTGGCCACCCCGCCGGCGACCGGGTGATTCGCCAGGTGACGCAGGTGCTGCGCGGCGCGGTGCGTGCCAGCGACCCGGTGGTGCGCTGGGGTGGTGAAGAGTTTCTGGTGGTGCTGAGCGACTGCACCATGGCCCGTGCCAAAGAAGTGGCCGAGCTGATGCGGGTGCGCGTGGAAAGCGCCGAAGACGCCCAGGTGGGCCGGGTGACGCTGTCGCTGGGTGTAGCAGCCTTGCAGCCGCAAGAGCCTCTGGAAGACTTCATCCACCGGTGCGACCAGGCGCTCTACCAGTCCAAGCGCACCGGCAGGAACCGCGTCACGTCTGGTTGATGTATCTGCAACAAAGCGGCAAAGCACGCATAATTGCCAGACAATTTTTCTCTAACGCTTTTCGCAATCTCAAGCCATGTACCGACTCGTCTATGTGAGCTCTGCCACTGTGCCTTTTTCCAAAACCGATCTGGTGAATTTGCTGGATACGTCAAGGCGTAACAACATGCGCCGGAATGTGACCGGCATGTTGCTGTACAAGGACGGCGATTTTCTGCAGCTGATTGAAGGCGAACGCCAGCAGGTGAAGGACCTGTTTGAACACATCAAACAGGACCCCAGGCATGAAAACACGATCGTGATCGATGAGGAAGACACCGAAGGACGAATTTTTAACGACTGGTCGATGGGGTTTCGTGACCTGTCTGACCCCGAAGTGCACAAACTGCCCGGCTACTCCCAGTACATGAACACGCCCCTGGTGGCTGAAAGTCTGGCGAAACACCCCAGCGTGGCCCTGGAGTTGCTGTCGATGTTCAAACCACTTTTTTGAGCCAGATTGATCAGTCCAGCCAGGCCGTGATCGGCTCCCACGCCTTCAGGTCTTTGGCCACGCGGCTGGGCAGCACATCGAACAGCGTCAGCCCCTGCATGGCGAGGCGGACGTAGTTTTGCGTGTCCCTCAGGTGGGTGAGTACCGGCAGGTCCAGTTCTTCGACAAAGGCGCGCAGGCGCTCGGCGGCGATGGTGCGCTCGTCCACCCGCATGCCCACCACGGCGATGTCCAGGTCGGCGGCGCGCCGGCGGTCTTTCAGGTCATCGACAAAGTCTTTGGTGGCCTGCATGTCAAACAGGCTGGGCTGCAGAGGAATGAGCAGCTTGTCGGCCCGCTTAAGGGTTTCCTTGAGTTGGCGACCGTGCAGGCCGGCTGGCGTGTCCAGCACCACGTGGGTGGTGCCTCGTGGCGGGCGCAGCACATCCACTGCCGAAGCGTCCCACGTGACGATCGGGCGCGCCTGGGGCGGCCGCTGCCGCAACCAGACGGCCGAGGACTGCTGACGGTCGGCATCGCCCAGCATGACGGTGTGGCCTTGCCGGGCGAAGTACCCGGCAATGTTGGTGGACAGCGTGGACTTGCCCACGCCGCCTTTGGGGTTGGCAACGACGACGATCGGCATGGCGCGTGGCAGCGATCAGGCCGCTGCGGCAGCTTGTGCTGTTGCAGGCGCGGCGGCGGCTTTTCGGACAGGACGGCGGCGGCTGGCCGGAGCACTCGCCGGCTTGGCTGCCGGGGCTGGCGCAGGTGCAGGCTTGGCGGCTGGCGCAGCCGCTTCGGCCTCGGCTTCGGGCTTGGTGGAGGGCCGGCCGGTCTTGAGGTTGGGCACCGCGTCGATGTAGGCCAGCAAGCTGGCATCGCTGGCACGTGCCAGGGCCAGCACCCCGGCCCGCAGCAGTTCGCTTTTCTTGACGGCCTTGCCCAGCGCCAGCACGCGCTGCTTCAGCGCATCAATTTCAGCGTATTCGTCTTTGGGCATGCAAAAACTGTCGCGCACCAGCTTGACTTTTTTGGCCTTGGCGGCAGCAACGTCTTTGGTTTTTTTATCCACAGGCATGGCAAACTCCTAACAATGTAAACGGTATAAACAGTTTATAAGGAATCCATGCCGGCGTCAATCGGCCTACGCCCTGCCTCAGGGGGTCAGCGTGCCGTCGAGCAAAGCGCTCAGGCGCGCCAGCGGCAGGCGGAACGCACATGCCTGCGGGTGGCCACCGCCGCCAAACTGCACCGCCAGCGCGCTGGCGTCAAAGCCGCGCACAGCACGCAAACCCACCTTCACCACCGTGGGGCTGTCCACCTTGAACACAATGCCCAGGGTGCCCGAGCGCTGCGCCAGTTCGTTGCCCACGTCGCTGGTGAACTCGCTGGTGGCGTTGACGGCGAACACCGGGTAGCCCATGAAGTTGACCTCAAAGGCTCCGGCCGCGATGTCCTTCACCTGCTGGGCGAAACGGTCCACCACGGCCTGGCCCTGGGCCACGAGGCGCTGGCGTTCGGCGCGGTCTTCGCTCGCGGCATGGAAGCGGGCCCAGGCCTCGAAGTCGAACGGCAGGGCATCGAGCGCGGCCAGGAAAGGCCGGGTGTCCTCGAACGCCCAGCACCACAGGTCTCGGTCTTCAATGCGTGAAATGAGGTGCGGCACCGCCGTGCCTGGGTGGAAGTGCTCCCACGCCAGGCGCGCACCCGAGCGCTGCATGTCAAACAGCAGCCGAAAGCCCGGCCCGCACGCCATGCAGCTCAGGCGGTCGTGGGCGGTCTGGTGGTGGTCGAGCAGCGTGACCGAGCGGGCCTGCTGCTGCAGCCTCGTCATGCCCTCCACGTCGAAGGCAAAGTCCAGGATGTAGACGTCGCGCCCGGTGGCCTCGGGCGGCGCCTCCCCATGGCGATACGGCAGGTAATCGGCCCGATCGCCCAGCACGCACCAAGCCGCATACGCTGCGCCAAAGCCGTCTGGGCAATCGGCGTGGTAAATCACGATTGCGTCTTTCATGGCCGGGTTTATAGCGGATCGCCTTCCCTGTGGGCGGCAAGGTCGTTGAAAATGGCGCAACATACACACCATGCCCGCACCGCACACCGAACCCGCACTGACCGTGTACTACGACGGCAGCTGCCCCCTGTGCCGACGCGAGATCGCGCACTACCGCCGACTGGCGCCACGTGAACCGCTGGCCTGGGTGGACGTGAGCGCGCCAGAGGCCGCGCTCGGGGCGGGCCTGTCCGCCGCTGAAGCGATGGCACGCTTTCACGTCCGCAGGCCCGACGGCACCCTGCTGAGTGGCGGGGCGGCTTTTGCTCGCCTCTGGCTGGCCATGCCCGGCTGGCACTGGCTCGGCCGCCTGTGCAGCAACCGCCCCATGACTGTGCTGCTCGAAGCGGCCTACCGCACCTTCTTGCCGGTGCGTCCCTGGCTGCAGCGGCGCCTGGGCGGCGCGCACCAGCCATCCGACTGCACCTGCCGATGAGCCACCCCAGCATGACGCAACTGCGCGACGGCTACACGGCCGTCGTGTTCGGGGCCAGCGGCGCCATCGGTTCGGCTTTCGTGGCACACCTGCAGAGGGACCCGCGCTGCCAGCGCGTGATCGGCCTGTCTCGACACAGCACCCCTCGCATCGACCTGGACGACGAATCGCTCCTGGAAAACGCCGCGGCCGCCATGGCAGCGCATGGCCCGGTGCACCTCGTGCTCGACGCCACCGGCACCCTGATGCCCGACGGCCATGCCCCGGAAAAACGGCTGGACGATCTGACCCCCAACGCCCTGGCGCGGGCTTTTGCCCTCAACGCCACCGGCCCCACACTGCTGCTCAAACATTTCGGCCCGCTGCTGGCCACGGGTGAACGGGTGGTGTGGGGCAAACTGTCGGCCCGGGTGGGCAGCATTGCCGACAACCGCAAGGGCGGCTGGTACGGCTACCGGGCGTCCAAGGCGGCGCTCAACATGCTGCTGCAATGCACCGCCATCGAATGGGCCCGGCGGCGCCCGCTGGCAGTGGTGGCAGCCTTGCAGCCAGGTACCGTGCGCTCGCGCCTGAGCGCACCATTCGTGGGCTCCCAGGCAGACGACCCGGCCGAAGCCGCAGCACGGCTGCTGCGCGTGCTCGATGCGCTACCCCCGCAGCCCCACGCCCACTTCGTTGACCACCGCGGCGAAGTGGTCCCCTGGTAGGAGCAGGCGGGGGGCGGGTGAGGCCGTGGTTCAGGCCATCACGACGACCGGAAAACGGCCACGCCAGCCCGAGCCGTCGCGCACCAGCGGCACGGTCAGCGCCCGCCGGTCGGCCACCGACAGGCGGCGCCAGAGGCCGTCGCGCTCGTTGCCGGGCTCGCCTTCCACGTACACCTGGGTCGTCAACAGTTCATGCGGCCCCAGCCGCACCTTGAGGTGGATGTGGGGCGTGCGCCCGGTGTAAGGCACCGGCCGCAAGGTACGGAAGCGGTACACCCCCTCGCGGCCCAGCACCACCCGCCCAAACCCCTGAAAGGCCGGGTCGGCCCGCCCGCCGTCGCCCGGGTGGTGGTAATGCCCGTCGGCGTCGCACTGCCAGATCTCCACCGCCGCCCCGCTCACGGGCACGCCGTCCACGTCCACCACCGTGCCTTCCAGCACCAGGGCCTGCCCGCGCGAGTACGCCACCGCACCGTTGCGCAACAGGTCGCCGTCCTGGTCTGCTGGCAGGCGCACGGGGTAAAAGGGTCCTTCCATCTGGCTCGGAGTGAGAGTCAACCCGGCTGCGCGGGCCGGCCGGGACCACGCGGCGGCCACCCCTACCACCGCAGCGGCACCGCCCAACAGCACCTGCCGGCGTGCCACGTGGGGCTCAGCGCCGCTCCCAGTTTGCAGCGTACGTTCCATGGCCACCTCCTGCAGGTTCATTCGTGGCGCAGCGCCTCGATCGGGTCCAGCCGGGCCGCTCGCCGGGCCGGGAAGAACCCGAACAATACCCCGATACCGGCCGAAAACACAAATGCCAACAGGTTGATGCCGGGATTGAACACATAGGGCACGTTCATCAGGGTGGACAGCCCCACCCCCGCCCCCACGGCCAGCGCCATGCCGATCAGCCCGCCGAGTGCGGCCAGCACCACCGCCTCGATCAGGAACTGCAGCAGCACCTCGCGCTCCAGCGCGCCAATGGCCAGTCGCAGACCGATCTCGCGCGTGCGCTCGGTCACGCTCACCAGCATAATGTTCATGATGCCGATGCCTCCGACCAGCAGGCTGACGGCCGCCACCGCCCCCAGCAGCATGGTCATGACCCGGGTCGTGCTCGACAGCGTTTCTCCCAGCTGCTTGGTGTCGAGCACGTTGAAGTTGTCCTCGTCCGATTCGGCCAGCTTGCGGCGCTCGCGCAGCAGGTCGCGCACCCCGGCCTTGACCGTGTCGGCATCGGCACCATCCACCATCGAGACCAGCAAGGTGTTGACCCGCGTGTTGCCCGTGACGCGGCGCTGCAGGGTGTTCAAGGGCATGAAGACCAGATCGTCCTGGTCGTTGCCAAACGCCCCCTGCCCTTTCGAGCCTAGGATGCCCACCACCTCGCACGACATCTGGCGTACCCGCACCGCGCTGCCTATGGCCTCCACCGGGCCGAACAGCTCGCGGCGCACCGTCTCGCCAATCAGGCAGACCGCAGCGCCGGCCCGCAGTTCTTCGTCGGTGAAACGGCGGCCGTCGCTCAGCGTCCAGTTGCCGGTCACCAACCATTCGTTGGTGCTGCCAATGATGCTGCTCGACCAGTTGCGCCCCTGCGCGACCACGGTACTGCCGGTGCGGGACTCGGGGGCTGCCGTGAGCACGCCACCCACCTGGGTTGCCAGGGCGTCGGCGTCGGACACCTTGAAGGCCGGGGCCCAGGTGCCGCTCATGCCCGGCCCCAGGCGTTGCCCAGGCCGCACCTGCAGCAGGTTGGTGCCCAACCCGGCAATCTGGTTCTGGATGGCCATGGTGGCGCCGTTGCCCAGGGTCACCATGGTGATCACCGCGGCCACCCCGATGACCACACCAAGGATCGTGAGAAAAGAGCGCAGCAGATTACGCCGGATCGAGCGCAACGCCAGCACCAGGGTGTTGAACAGCATCAGCCCGCCTCCGCCGGCACAGCCGGCCGGTGCTCGCGGTCCACCACACCGTCGCGGAAATGGATCACCCGGTGGGCATAGGCGGCAATGTCGGGCTCGTGCGTCACCATCAGCACGGTGATGCCCAGCTCGCGGTTGAAGCGCTGGATCAGCTCCATGATTTCGTGGCTGCGCTGCGAATCGAGGTTGCCAGTAGGCTCGTCGGCCAGCAGCACCTGCGGCTCGGTAACGATGGCCCGGGCAATGGCCACGCGTTGCTGCTGCCCGCCCGACAATTCGGCCGGTGTGTGGTGCGCCCAGTTCTCCAGCCCCACCGCCGCGAGCGCGCGCCGGGCCGCCTGGTGGCGCTGGCGCGCAGGCTCGCCCCGGTACACCAGCGGCAGTTCCACGTTTTCCTGTGCAGTGGTGCGGGCCAGCAGGTGGAAACCCTGGAACACAAAGCCAAAGTAGCGACGCCGCAGCCGGGCCCGCTCGTCGCGGCTGAGCGATTGCACCGGTACCCCCAGGAAGCGGTAAGTGCCGCTGCTGGGCGTATCGAGGCAACCCAGCACGTTCATGGCGGTCGACTTGCCCGAACCGCTCGGCCCCATGATGGCCACGAAATCCCCCCGCTCGATCGACAGGTCCACGCCCTTGAGGGCCTGGAACGCGGCCACGCCCTGCCCGTAGGTTTTGGTGACGCCTTCGAGCGCAATCAGCGCCGGCTCGCTCATCGCGCCGCCCCCGCACTCAGCTGGCCAGTGATCACCTGCAGACCGGGCTCCAGCCCCTCTCCGCTGACTTCGGTGTAGCGCCCGTCGCTGATGCCGCTGGTCACGGGCAGCGCCACCGGCTGGCCGTCGCGCAGCACCCATATCTGGCGCGCGCCGGGCCGCGCGTCGGCTCGTGCCGTTTTGGGCGCACTGGCTGGCGGGCGCGGCATCATCCGGGCCAGCACACTGGTGTCGCCTGGGGTGTTGCCGTTAGAGCTGGCCGGGTTGAAACGCAGGGCCGCATTCGGCACCCGCAGCACGCCCTTGCGTTCGGTGGCCACGATGCTGGCATTGGCTGTCATGCCAGGGCGCAGGCTGAGGTCGCTGTTGTCCACATCGAGCGTGGTCACGTAGGTCACCACGTTGTCGGTTTTGGTGGAGCCGTAATTGACGCGAGAGATCGTCGCCGGGTAGCGGCGCGTGGGGTAGGAACTGACGGTGAAGCTGGCGCGCTGTCCCACCTTCACGGCCCCTACGTCGGCCTCGTCCACGTACACCTCCAGCTGCAACTGGCCGAGGCTTTGCGCGATGCTGAACAGGGTCACTGCCTGGAGCGACGCCGCCACCGCGTTGCCCGGGTCGACCGATCGGGTCAGCACCACCCCGTCGATCGGGGAGCGGATGGAGGCCTTGGACAGGTTGGTCTCGTTGGTGGCCAGCGCCGCCTGGGCCTGCAACACCGCTGCACGTGCGCTGGTTTCGGCGGCCACGGCACGCTCCACCGCGGCTCGGGCGGCGTCGAGTTCGGCCGCCGAGGGCACCTTGCCACCCGACAGCTTGAACACCTCCTCCTGTCGGGCCAGTTGCGCACGGGCCTCGTGCAGGGTGGCTGCCGCCTGGGCCACCTGGGCCTGGGCCACCGCCACGGCGGCACGGGAACTGTTGACCTGATCGGTCAGTTTGGCGGTGTCGAGCACCACCAGCACCTGACCTTTTGTGACACGGTCGTTCACGTCCACCAGCACCTCGCGCACGGTACCCGACAGTTCACTGCCCACATTGACCAGGCGCGTCGGCTGCAGGGTGCCGTTGGCCGACACGGTGAGGGTGATGTCACCGGCGCTCAGCGCCTCGGTCACGTAGCTGGGGGCGGTGCGCTGGGCCTGGCGCGAGACGTACTGCTGCACCCCCACCGCAGCAAGCACCACCAAGGCGGCGGCGATCCATAAGGTGGGCCTACGCCACCACCGGGGTGGCCGGTCGTCGCCCAGCAGGGTTTGCAGGTCGGCAGAAGAGGCAGGCGTGGGTTTCATGACTGGGCAGCAGAAGGTTCGGTCATCGGGCTCTGGGGCGGAGGCTCGGCCGGCTCGGCGGCCCAGCCACCCCCCAGGGCCTTGTAGAGGCGCACGTGGTCGTTGCTCCAGCTGGTGCGGGCGGCGGCCAGCTCGGTCTGGGTTGACAGCAGGGTGCGCTGGGTGTCGAGCAAGGTGCGGTAATCCACCAGGCCGCTGGCATAGCGCTGGCGGGCCAACAACTCGGCATTGCCGGCGGCTTCGGCGGCCGCTTCCAGGCGGGCCACCCGCTCGCGGTTGCCCTGCAGCGCCACCAGGGCGTTCTCCACGTCCTGCAAGGCGTTCAGCACGGCGGCCTCGTGGGCCAAACGGGCCTGCTCCAGCGCAGCGGCCTGTGCACGCACCTGGGCCCGCGCCGCACCGCCATCGAACAACGAGGCCGTGACGCTTGCCACCACGCTGCGCGTGAGCGAGGACAGGTCCAGCAGATCCCCCAGGCGCGGCGCGTTGAGCCCCAGAGAGCCGCCCAGCGACAGGTTGGGGTAGCGGCTGGCATCGGCCTGCCGGGTGCGCGCCCAGGCCGCCAGCACACGCTGTTCGGCGGCCTGCACGTCGGGGCGCTGGCGCAGGGTCTCGGCCGGGAAGGTCAACGTCAGATCGGTCGGTGGGCGAGGCACATCCGCGCGCGCGCCCCTGCGCCACTCCTGCACCAAGGCACCGGGCGGCTGGCCGGTGAGTACTGCCAGGGCATTCAGCGCCTGCTGCAACGAGGTCTCGAGCGCCGGCAAGGCGGCGCGGGTCTGCTCGACCGCCGCACGGGCCTGTTCCAGGTCGAGCGACGAGGCCAGACCGGCCTGCACCCGCCATTCGGTCAGCTGCAGCGACTCCTCCTGCTTAGCCAGGTTGTCGCGGGACAGCCGCAGCCGCTGCTCCAACCCGCGCAGTTCGATGGCGTTGGCCGCCACCTCCGCCGCCAGGCTGACCCGCGCCTGAGCCACCGCCGCCGCAGCGGCCTGCACGTCGGCGTCGGCCGCCGCGCTGGCCTGGCGGCGCACGCCAAACACGTCGGGCTCCCAAGTGGCGTCGAAACCGGCACGGAAGGTGTTACCCGGCGTGCCATCGCCCACCTGGCTGCGCTGGGCCGATCCCGACGCCCGCACCGACGGCAACTGGTTCGCTATGGCCACGTCGCGCTGCGCGCGGCTTTGCTGCAGCGCCGCCACAGCCTGGCGCACACTGGTGTGGTGCGCCAGCGCGCGGCCCACCCAGGCGCTGAGCAAGGGGTCTTCGAATCGGTCCCACCAGGCGGACAGTTCGGCCGAGTCCCTGGCCTGCACCCCAGACGGCAAGGCGGACCAGGCCGACGGCACCTCCACCGGCACGGCCAGGGGGTCGCTGTCGGCGGGCAGCAGGCTGGCGCACCCAGCCAGCCCCGCGGTCGCCAACGCCAGGGCACCCCGGCCCAGTCGTTGGCGCAGTACGGTCAGTAACAACGGCATGAAATCCCTGCTTCACACAATCGGTCACGGCAAACGGCGTGCCATGGACATAGTGTGGCGCAAGTCGTTGGCATTCCCGTGGCAGCCGGGTAAAGGGCGTGTAAAGGGGTCGCCCATGGGTAGGGGCCGCCGCGCGTCAGGCCACCGGAGCGCCGGCGATCGACACCCGCTCCACCACCCGGTCGTCGGCGAGGACCACCCACGCAAACAGGTATTCCTCCAGCGTCTCGGCCTGGCCCAGCCGGCGCGCCAGCAAGGGCAGTCGCTGCGGGTTGAGCAGCACCCAGTCCGCCTCGCAGCCGGGCGCGAGGTTGCCGACCACGCCGTCCAGCCCCATGGCATGGGCCGCCCCGGCCGTGTGCTGCCACCACAGTTCGCTCGGCGCCAGGCTCACCCCCTGCTTGTGCGTACCGCCACCGTTGACCGAGGCCCGGCCGACGTAGTACGCCGCCAGCATGGTGTGGAAGGGATTGAAACTGGTGCCACCGCCCACATCGCTGGCCAGGCCATAGCGCATGCCCGACTGGCGCGCCCGGTCGTAGTCGAAAAAACCGCTGCCCAGGAACAGGTTGCTGGTGGGGCTCACGGCGGCGGCGGCGCCGGTGTCGCGCATCAGCGCGCGGTCGGTGTCGTCGAGGTAAATGCAATGCGCGTACACGGCACGCTCACGCAGCAGGCCGAAACCTTCATACACGCCCAGGTAGCTGCGTGCGTGAGGGTACAGCTCATGCACCCAACGCACCTCGTCCAGGTTTTCGGCCACGTGCGACTGGATCCACACGCTGGGGTGGCAGGCGGCCAGCTCGCCCGCGCCACGCATCTGGGCATCGGAACAGCTGGGCGCGAACCGGGGGGTGATCGCATAGCCCAGCCGGTCCACGCCGTGCCAGCGGCCGATCAGTGCTTCGGTGTCGATCAGGCCCTGTTCGGTGTCGTCGCGCACGCCATCGGGCGAGTGGCGGTCTTGCAGCACCTTGCCCGCCACCAGGCGCAGCCCGCGCGTACGGGCGCGCCCCAGCAGGACATCCACCGAGCCGGGGTGCGAGGTGGCAAAGGTCAGCGCGGTGGTCACGCCGTGGCGCAGCAACTCGTCCAGAAACACCTCGGCCACTTCGTCCGCATAGGCCGGATCGGCAAACCGCGCTTCGTGGGGAAAGGTGTAGTGCTCCAGCCAGGGCAGCAGCCCCTCGGCCGGGGAGCCGATGACGTCCGTCTGCGGGTAATGCACATGCAGATCGATGAAACCGGGTGCAATGAGCCGGCCCGGGAAGTGCTCCACGGCCACGCCTGGGTAACGCTGCGCCAGTTCGCGGTACGCGCCAACAGCCACCACCCGCCGCACCGCACCCGGCGTCTCACCTGCGGGGCCGACCACCAACAGACCGTCGGCCTCGTAGCGGGGAGTGGGCTGCGCGGCGGCAGCGTCGAACCAGAGCAGGCTTGCGCGATAGGCTTTCATGGTCCCGAGCTTAACGCTCAACCGCCGCATGCACCATGCGCAGGCACGGCCGCTCAGGGCTGGGGCGTGCGCTCCAGCCGCTGCAGATCGAAGCCCTGGGTGGCCAGACGGCCCAGCAGCGCCTGGTAGGCTGCGTCATCCACCTCGGGCGAACGCGACAGCACCCAAAGGTACTCCCGCCCAGGCTCGCTGATGGCCACCAGCCGGTAATCGGCGTCCAGGTCGATCACCCAGTAATCGCCCCAGACCATGGGAAGAAACGACAGCCAGGCGGGGGCAAACCGCACCTTGAGCCGGGCCGAATCCGACGGCCCCACCTGGCGGGCCCGGCCCACCGCCTCGACCGATTCGCCATTGGCATTGCGGCAGCGGTTGACCACTTCGAGTGTGCCGGCATCCAGCAGCCGGTAACGGGCCTGGGTCCCGGCGGCACATTGGCGCTGAAAGCGGTTGGGGTACTTGGCAATTTCAAACCAGGTGCCCATGTAGCGTGCCACGTCCAGCCGTTCGATGGCCTGCAAGGGCGCTGGCGACACCACGCGTGGCGATTCCGCTGCGGCAGCGAGCGGGACGACCCCGCACAGCACCCACCCGGCAAGGCAGCCCAAGCGCTTCAGGCGGACGGCAATCGAAGTAAGGGGCATGGTTGCTTCCAATGGTATTGAAGCCCGGACAGGGGCGAGCGCCCCAAGGCCCAGAAACTGAAAAGCCTCGCGACCGTTTCCGGTGCGAGGCTTACAGATTTGGCGCGGCTGGCAGGATTCGAACCCACGACCCCTTGGTTCGTAGCCAAGTACTCTATCCAACTGAGCTACAGCCGCTTGCTGAAGCTAGAAGTATACATCGATTTTCACGACTTTTTCTTCCAACTCGAATTTTTTGGTAGGCCGTGTTGGACTTGAACCAACGACCAAAGGATTATGAGTCCTCTGCTCTGACCAACTGAGCTAACGGCCCGACCAAGTCGAGCAGTTTAGCAGAGCCAAAACGCTATTCTAACGGCAAGACACAGCCTTTTCCGGCCCGTTTGGCTTGGTACATCCAGCCGTCCGCGGTTTTGATGAGCCTGGCCGCCGACTCCCCGCTGCCAGGCAGGTAGATGGCCACGCCGATGCTCGCGCCGATCCGGGCCACGCCCAGGTCCAGCTCAAATGGTTGAGCCAGTCGGTCAACCAGTTTCTGCGCCACCTGGCGCGCCGCGGGCAGGCCTCCCTGCAGGCGCTCCAGCACCACGGTGAACTCGTCTCCGGCCAGCCGCACCAGCGTGTCGGTCTGGCGCACATGGGCCCGCAAGCGGGCGGCCACATCGCGCAGCACGGCATCGCCAGCGTCGTGCCCCAGGTTGTCGTTCACGGCCTTGAAGCCGTCCAGGTCGATGAACAGCAGCGCCAGCGGCTTGTCGTCTCGGTCGGCGCGGGCCATGGCCTGCGGCAGCATCTCTTCCAGGGCGCGCCGGTTGTACAGGCCGGTCAGCGGGTCGACCCGCGCTTCCTGCAGCCGCCGGTTCTCTTCGCGCTTGCGCTCCGAAATGTCGTGCATGAAGGCGCTGAACAGGTGCCGCCCATCGACGTTGAGCGCACGGATGCGAAGCTCCAGCAGGATGACCGTACCGTCCTTGCGCACCGCGGGCAGTTCCAGCCGCCGGTCCATCATCGTCGAATGGCGCGTGACGACGTAGCGGTGCACGCCGTCACGGTGCGCCTGCCGCATGTCGGGCGGCACGATGAGCTCGTACATGGGCCGCCCGATGGCCTCGGCCGCCGTCCAGCCAAACACCTCGGCCGCCTGCAGGTTCCAGACGGTGATGATGCTGGACTCGTCCATGCAGATGTAGGCGTCGTTGGCGTGTTCCAGCACCGCCGTCAGTTCGGCCTCGCGCTGACGCAGCGCACGGGCCGAAGCGGCCTGCTGCTCCAGCGCGGCCTGCAGGCGGGCGTTGGCCTGCACCAGCTCGTCGGTGCGCTGGGCCACCCGCTGCTCCAGTTCGCGCATCGCCGCGTCGAGCCGCGCCTCGGCCGCCTTGCGCGCGCCGATGTCCTCCAACACGGCCACGAAGTACTCGGGCTGCCCCGCCGCATTGAACTTGAGCGAGACGCTCTGCCGCACCCAGACCGGCTCACCGTTGGCGTGGACGTACCGTTTTTCCAGGGTGTAACGCTCTGCCTGGCGCTGGCGCAGCGCCTCCAGCAGCGTGGCCTCGGCGGCGCGGTCGTCCACCCAAGTGAGACCGGTCAGGGTTTCTCGGCGCAGGGCATCGCGGTCGTATCCCAGCAGGGCACTGAGCGCGGCGTTGGTGCCGATCCAGCCACCATCGGGCGCCACCAGCGCCACCCCCACCGGCGCCAGCTCGAAAACAGCCCGGAAACGCCGCTCGCTCGCGTCCAGCCGGTGCTGCGTGGCCAGCAGGGACTCGCGCAGCTGCACCTCCTGGCTGACCATGTCGGCCAGGTCCTGCAGGGTCTGCAGGTCGTCGGCTGACAGGGTACGCGGGCGCTGGTCAAGCGCACACAAGGTCCCCAGCGCCAGCCCACCGGCCGTGCGGATCGGCACGCCGGCATAAAAGCGCAAGCCCAGCGCCCCAGTCACCAGCGGGTTATCGGCAAAACGGGCGTCTTCCAGGGCGTCGGTCACCACGAAGGGCCCGGTCTGCAAGATGGCGTGGGCGCAAAACGCCTGCTCACGCGGCGTTTCGGTGGCCGCCAAGCCCACCC
Source organism: Comamonadaceae bacterium (assembly GCA_030602185.1). Classification (GTDB taxonomy): domain Bacteria; phylum Pseudomonadota; class Gammaproteobacteria; order Burkholderiales; family Burkholderiaceae_C; genus JAUWAE01. The sequence goes on along the minus strand of JAUWAE010000001.1, from coordinate 40,674 downwards.
GCGACTTGAACCATTGACGGTCCCGATCGACCAGACTGACCAGCGCCATTGGCACGCCCAACAGCCGCGTGGCCAAGCGCGTGATCCGGTCAAACGCGGGTTCGGGCAGGGAGTCGAGCAACTGCAGCCCATGCAACAGGGCCAGTCGTTCGTCTTCGTCGGGCGGCTGAGACGCGGGCTGAGCCATGGGCAGCGGCGGCTACTTGGTCTGGCTCAGTGCATTGCTCACGAGCTTGGCCGTGATGTCCACGATCTGGATCATGCGGTCGTACGGCATGCGCTGCGGGCCAATCACCCCCAGCGTCCCCACCACCGTGCCATCGACCTCGTACGGGGCACTCACCACCGACAGCTCTTCGAACGGCACCACCTGGCTTTCACCGCCAATGAAGATGCGCACGCCTTCGGCCTGGTTGGACACCTCCAGCAGCCGCATGAGCTGGGTCTTTTGCTCGAACAGGTCAAACATTTTGCGCAGGTGTCCCATGTCATGGGTGAACTCGCTGACCGACAGCAGGTTGCGCTCGCCCGACACCACCACGTCGTCCTGCTCCTGCATGGCATCGGAGCCAGCCTCCACCGCCTTCACCATCAAGCCAGCGATTTCGCTGCGCAGTGCGTCCACCTCGGTGCGCAGGCGTTCGCGCACCGCGTCGATGGTCAGCCCTGCATAGTGCGAGTTGAGGAAATTGGCCGCTTCCTGCAGCTGCGACTGGGTGTACTCCGTCTGGGTGTGGATGATGCGGTTCTGCACCTCCCCGTCGGGCGAGACCAGGATCACCAGCACCCGCCGGTCGGACAGGCTGAGGAATTCGATGTGGCGGAACACCGACGGCCGCTTGGGCGCCATGACCACGCCCACAAACTGCGACAGGCTGGACAGCATGTGCGCGGCCTGACTGATGACCTGACGGGGCCGGTCCGCCACCAGGCTGCCAGCGGCCTGCAACTGGTCCAGCCGTGGCACGTCGTCGCGCCGCACAGTGAGCATCGTGTCCACGAACAGGCGGTAGCCTTTGGCGGTGGGCACCCGGCCGGCCGAGGTGTGGGGGCTGACGATCAGACCCAGCTCCTCCAGGTCGCTCATCACGTTGCGGATGGTGGCTGGCGACAGCTCCAGGCCGGTGGCCCGCGACAGGGTGCGCGAACCCACCGGCTGGCCGTCGGCGATGTAGCGTTCGACCAAAGTCTTCAGCAGCAGCTTGGAGCGGTCGTCTAACATTGGGACATTGTAAAAAGCTTGTGCTGTAATTTGAGCATGAATTTGCCCCCTGCGCCGCACCTGGAGACATCGCCCCGAACGGGCAGCCGCTTTCGGCATGTGGCCATCGTCGGCAAATACCACGCCGTCGGCTCGCGCGACGCGCTCGAGCGCATCGCCCACTTCCTGCACGACCAGGGCTGCGAGGTGGCGATCGAACACGACACCGCCCACAACACGGGCCTCACCCACTACCACGTGCTCGACGTCGAAGGCATAGGCCGCGAATGCGACCTCGCCCTGGTGATGGGTGGCGATGGCACCATGCTGGGCATCGCACGGCAGCTGGCGCGCTACCGCGTACCGCTGGTGGGTATCAACCAGGGGCGGCTGGGCTTCATCACCGACATTCCGTTCCAAGACTTCGACACGCACCTGCAACCCATCCTGCGCGGCGAATACGAGGAAGACCGCCGCACCCTCATGCAGGCCGGCGTGGTGCGCGACGGCCGCTACGTGTTCGAGACCATTGCCATGAACGACGTGGTGGTCAACCGCGGCGGCTCGCCCAGCATGGTGGAGCTGCGGGTGGAAGTGGACGGCCATTTCGTGGCCAACCAGCGGGCCGACGGTCTCATCATCGCGTCGCCCACCGGCTCCACGGCCTATGCCCTGTCGGCCGGCGGGCCGCTGCTGCACCCCGCCATCGACGGCTGGGTGATGGCCCCGATCGCACCGCACACGCTGTCCAACCGGCCCATCGTGCTGCCGGCCACCGGAGAGATCGCTGTGGAAGTGGTGGCCGGGCGCGACGCCAGCGCCCACTTCGACATGCAGACCTTCACCAGCCTGCTGCACGGCGACCGCATCACCGTGCGCCGCTCGGTGCACGAGTTGTGCCTGTTGCACCCGGTGGGCTGGAGTTATTTCGACACACTGCGCAAGAAACTGCACTGGAACGAGGGGGTGGTGACATGAGCTGGCTGCGCATGGTGTTGCGCGACTTCGTCATCGTGCGTTCGCTGGACCTGGACCTGCAGCGCGGATTCACCGTACTGACGGGCGAAACCGGTGCCGGCAAGTCGATCCTGATCGACGCGCTGCAGCTGGTGCTGGGGGCCCGGGCCGACGCTGGTGTGGTGCGCGAGGGCGCCAGCCGGTGTGAGATTGCGGCCGAATTCGAGCCGAACGAGGAGGTGACCGCCTGGCTGCAGGACAACGGGTTTGCACACGAAGCGGGCGAGCCGCTGCTGCTGCGCCGCAGCATCGACACCCAGGGCCGCAGCCGGGCCTGGATCAACGGCGGTGCCGCCACGGCCGGGCAGCTCAAGGCGGTGGCCGACGCCCTGGTGGACATCCATGGCCAGCACGCCTGGCAAAGCCTCACCCGCACGGACTCGGTACGCGCCCTGCTCGACGGCTACGCCCGGCTCGACAGCTCGGCCGTGCGGACACACTGGGCCGCCTGGCGGCAGGCACAACGCACCCTGGAGCAGGCCCGGGCTCAGCAGGCGACCCTGCAGCAGGAACGCGAGCGCCTGCAGTGGCAGATCGCCGAACTCGACAAACTGGCCCCGCAGGCGGGCGAGTGGGAAGAGCTGAACCTCCAGCATGGGCGCCTGGCCCACGCCCAGGGTCTGATTGACGCCGCCCAAGCCGCCCTGCACGCCCTGGACGACGGCGAGCCGAGCGCCGCCGCGCTGGTGCACCGGGCGGTGCAGGCCCTGCAGGAGCAACAGCACATCGAGCCGCGCTACGCCGAGCTGGCCAGCACGCTGGAAACCGCGCTCGCACAGATCGAGGACGCCTGCCACGACCTGCAACACCACGCCCACCACACCGAGGTGGACCCGGACGCGCTGGAGGCCCTGGACCAGCGCCTGGGGTTGTGGGTGTCGCTGGCGCGCCGCCACCGCTGCACGCCCGACGAGCTGCCCCAGCGGCTGCAACAGTGGAAACAATCGCTGGCCGAGCTGGACCGCCACACCGACCTGGAGGCCCTGCAACAGGCCGAGCGCGCCGCCTGCCAGCAGCTGCTGCAGGCCGCTGCCGTCCTCACGCGCCAGCGCCAGGAAGCGGCCCGCCGCTTGTCCGACGCCATCACCGAGGCCATGCAAGGCCTGGGCATGGCCGGAGGCCGTTTCGAGGTGCGCCTGCAGCCCCTCGACGAGCCCCAGGCCCACGGCCTGGAAAACATCGAGTTCCTGGTAGCGGGCCACCCCGGCAGCAGCCCGCGACCGGTGGGTAAAGTCGCCTCCGGCGGCGAGCTGTCGCGCATCGCCCTGGCCATCTCGGTCACCACCAGCCAGCTCGGCCGCGCCCCCACCCTCATCTTCGACGAAGTGGACAGCGGCATCGGCGGGGCGGTGGCCCACACGGTCGGGCGGCTCATGCACCGCCTCGGCCAAGACCGCCAGGTGCTGGCCGTGACCCACCTGCCCCAGGTGGCTGCCTGTGCCGACCACCATTTGCTCGTCAGCAAGACCATGGACACCCACGGCACCGTGAGCGACGTGCAGCCCGTCGCCCATGAGGACCGGGTGCGCGAACTCGCCCGCATGCTCGGCGGCGACGCCCTGTCCGACGCGTCGCTGGCCCACGCCCGCGAGATGATGCAGACATGAGCACCCCCGCCATGCAACTGGTGCTGATCACCGGGATGTCCGGCTCGGGCAAATCGGTGGCGCTGCACGCGCTGGAGGACGCCGGTTTCTATTGTGTGGACAACCTGCCGCCCGAGCTGCTGGAGCCCTTCATCGAGGTGGAGCAGGCGCACCGGGCCGAGCGGGTGGCGGTGGCCATGGACGTGCGCAGCGCCCAGTCGCTGCCGGGCCTGCCACAACGGCTGCGCCAGATCCAGTCGCGCGGCCAGCCGCTCACTGCCGTGTTCCTGGACACCACCACCGACACCCTGGTGCGCCGCTTCTCCGAAACGCGGCGCCTGCATCCCCTGTCGCTGAAGGACTCGCAAGACCAGCGGCGCGCCCTGGTCGATGCCATCGAGCAGGAGCGCGAGCTGCTGAGCGAACTGCGCGACCAAGCCCTGGTGCTCGACACCAGCCACCTCAAAGCGTCGCACCTGCGCAGCGAGATCAAACAGCTGCTCAGCCGCGCACCGGCCACGCTGACTCTGGTCTTTGAATCGTTCGCGTTCAAACGCGGCATCCCCATGGATGCCGACTTCGTGTTCGACGTGCGCATGCTGCCCAACCCGCACTACGAGCCCGATCTGCGCCTGCTGACCGGCCAGGACGCGCCCGTCGCGCGCTTCCTCGCCGCCGAAGCCGAGGTGCAGGCCATGGAGGCGCAGATCACCGAATTCCTGCAGCGCTGGTTGCCCCGCATGGTGGCCGACCACCGCAGCTACGCCACCGTGGCCATCGGCTGCACCGGGGGGCAGCACCGTTCGGTCTACCTGGTGGAGCGGCTGGCCGCGACCTTCGGGCAAGACTGGCCGGTTCAGCGCCGGCACCGCGAGCTCGACGCACTGCGCTTCAACGGCTGACAGCCACGTCAGCCGCCGGTACGGCCTTTCAACCAGCTACGCACCGGCGTGGGCAACCCCAGCGCGTCGGCGCGGGATTCGTCCAGCCATTGGCCCGGGCCCCAGGCCTCGGGCAGCTGGTGGGTAGCGGGCCAGTCGCACTCCAGCGGGTGCAGCAACAGGTCGCGGTGCGTCAGGGCATGGCGCACGACCGGGTGCTCGGTCACTGCCACGGGGTAACCAGTGGCCGCCTCCAGCGCAGCCTTGGCCTCGGTGGCCGTGTGGTACACCGGGAAGGCGTACAACCCGGCCCAGATGCCGCGGGCCGGCCGCTGCTGCACCCAGCACGCCCCATCGGCACGGCGCAACACCAGCCACCACCACGCCTCGGTACGCCGCACCAGCCGGCGCGTGCGAACCGGAAACTCCGCCATCCGCGCCGATGACCGGGCCTCGCAAAGGTCGGCGGCAGGACACAGCAAGCAGTCGGGCCGGGACCGATGACAGACCGTGGCGCCCAGGTCCATCAAGCCCTGCGTGTAGGCAATCATCTCGCTGTGACCGGCCTGGGAGGGCACCTGCGCCTGGGCCAGGTCCCACAACCGGCGCTCCTGCGCGGCCTGCGCCAGATCACCTTCGAACGCCAGCAGGCGCGACAACACACGCTTGACATTGCCGTCCAGGATCGTCACCGGCTCGCCGTAGCAGAACGCCGCGATCGCGGCCGCGGTGGAGCGGCCGATGCCCTGGAGCGTCTGGAGGGCGGCCGCACGCGAGGGAAACCGCCCACCCCAGTCGTTCACGACCTGGCGGGCGCAGGCGTGCAGGTTGCGCGCCCGGCTGTAATAGCCCAGGCCGCTCCACAACGCCAACACCTCGTCCAGTTCGGCCGCGGCCAAGGTCTGCACGTCGGGGAAGCGCGCGAGGAAACGGGGGTAGTAGTCCAGCACCGTGGTCACCTGGGTCTGCTGGAGCATGATCTCCGACAGCCACACCCGGTAAGGATTGTGCGTGCCCTGCCAAGGCAGGCCATGCCGGCCATGGGTGGTTTGCCAACGCACCACCGCTTCAAAAAACGCAGCCTGGCCAATCTCCGGCCCCGCGCGGGGCCGGTCAGCGTTCGCCATCGGTCGCCATTTCCGTGTCTGCTCGAGTGTCTACGGCGGCAGCTGGCGCCTCGGCAGGCTCGGTAACCGCCACCCCTTCGCGAGACAACCGCTCCAGCGCCTCCCGGTCCTGGGCCAGCTGCTCGAGTTGCTGGCGCAGCTCGGCAATGCGCTCGTCCAGTCCGCCCGCAGCCTGCTGAATGCGGTGCACCGCCTCAATGCGGCGGGCAAAGGTCTTGCGCCGCTCGCGCAGCTGACCGTCGAGCTGGGCCGCGGCCGACTTGTTCCACAGCTCCACCTCGTCTGCCGCCGCTTCGTAAACCGCCTTCAAGCGCGACAACACGGCCTTGGCCAGCCGCTCGGCAAACTCCGGCTGCGACAAGCGGAACAGGTTGGTCAGCCCCAGGTACTGCAGGTGGTTGCGCTCGATCAGGTCCAGTGCCTCGGTGTGCCGTTGCAGGTCGAGCCGCTCGGGCAGTTGCAGGGTGAAGCCGAACTCGGTGTTGAGCTCGCGAAAAGTGCTGCCCAGCATGTCCTGCACCTCGCCCAGCTGTGCCTGCGCCTGCTGCAGCCCGGCACGCAGGCGGTCGAACGCCTCGGCGTACACCCGCCGGATACCCAACTTGATGCCCGGCTGCTTGAGCGCCGCCGCGAACTGCGCCATTTCGGCCTTCAGGCGGGTGCTGCCCAGCAAGGCGAACACCTCCTTGAGCAACTTCAGGTGCACCGAGCGCACCGCCTGGATGCGGGCGCCGCTGGCGTCGAACTCGGCCTGTTCCTGTTCGATGCGCAGGCGCATCTGGCGAATGACGGTGCTGTTCTTGCCACGCAGCGCCTCCAGCTCCTGGAGCTGCTCATCGAGTTCGCGGCCACGCGCGTGCAGGTGTTGCTCCACCTGGGCGTGCAGGGCCTCCAGCCCAGCCTGCACGCTCTCGACCAGGATGGTGCGGCGCTGCGCCAGCACGTCTTGCGCCAGCGCCCGCTCCAGGTCGGGCAGGCGGCTTTCGGTGAGCAGGCGGCCGTCATCGCGCACCTTGGCCAGCAGGCCTTTCTGGGCCGACACCGCGATCACCTGCGCCGGGCTCAGGCCCAGCACCTGCGCCGAGGCTTCGCGCTGGCGCTGGATCTGAGCCTCGATGTAAGCCGGCGTGCTGAGTTCGTCCCACAGCGTATCGATCTTGTTGAGCACCACCAGCCGGGAGTCGCGCCGTTCGGCGGCTGGCGCCAGGTGCTCGCGCCACATGGCCAGGTCCGACTTGCTGACCCCGGCATCCGCCGCCAGGATGAACACCACCGCGTGCGCCTGTGGCAGCAGGCTGACGGTGAGCTCGGGTTCGGCACCGATGGCGTTGAGCCCCGGTGTGTCGAGGATGACCAGGCCCTGCTTGAGCAGCGGGTGGGCCATGTTGATGAGCGCATGGCGCCAGCGCGGCACCTCGTAGAGCCCGTCCGGGCCCACGAGCGGGTTGTCCTCGGGTGCCTCGTCGTGCCAGAAGCCCAGCGCCCGGGCCTCGTCCTGCGTCACCCGCCGCACCTCGGCCACCTTCTCGATCGCGCGCGCAAGCTGCCCGGGGTCGTTCACGTCCAGGTCGATGCGCTCCCACTGATCGGGCGCACCACGCCACTCCAGCAGCGACTGCGGCTGCAGGCGCGTCTCAATCGGCAGCAGGCGCAGGCAGGGCGGCACATCGGCGTCGTAGCCCAGTTCGGTCGGGCACATGGTCGTGCGGCCGGCACTCGCCGGCATGATGCGGCGGCCGTAGCCGGCAAAGAACACCGCATTGATGAGTTCCGACTTGCCGCGCGAGAACTCGGCCACGAACGCGACCATCACCTTGTCGCTGCGCAACTGGTGGCGCAACTGCTCCAGCCGCTCGCGGGCCCCCGGGTCCAGCAGGTCGCGCGCCTCCAGCCATTCGGCCAGACCCTGAAGCCGTGCCGCCTGGGCCTGCCGCCAGGCGCTGTGCTCGTCGAATTCCTGATTGAATGACATGGCTGTGTGTCGTAGGACCCCGGTGTCCGGGCGGTGAAGGCAATATAGCATTGTCATCACTGTTGGGCGGCCCTTGGGGCCACCCTTCAGGGCTTCTGGCAGACCGGGCAATAGAACGTCGAGCGCTGGCCCTGGCGCAAGGCCTTGATGGGGGCGCCACACACACGGCACGGCTGGCCGGCGCGGTCGTACACCATGGTTTCGAGCTGGAAGTAACCGCTCTGGCCCTGGGCGTTGGAAAAGTCCTTCAGCGTGCTGCCCCCCACCGCCAGTGCCCTGGACAGCACCGTGCGGATCGCGCCGTGCAAGCGCAAGGCGCGCGGGCGGCTGATGCGGTCGGCACGCACCGTCGGCCGGATGCCGGCCAGAAACAGCGACTCCGACGCATAGATATTGCCCACGCCCACCACCAGGTCACCCGCCAGCAGCACCTGTTTGATCGCCGCGCGCCGCTGGCGCAGGCCGGCGTGGAACACGAACGGGTCGAAGGCCTCGGTCAACGGCTCTGGCCCGAGGCCGCCGAGCAGCTTGCGCGCCACCGCATCCTGCTCGCCGGCGGCATACACCGCGGCGCCAAAACGGCGCGGATCGTGCAGGCGCAACACCCCCCGGTCGGTGCGCAACTCAAAATGGTCGTGCGGCCCCACCGGTGGCAGCGAAGGCGCAAACTGCAGACTGCCCGACATGCCCAGGTGCAGCAAGAGCAGCCCATCGTCCAGGTCCAGCAGCAGGTACTTGCCCCGGCGCCTCACCCCCTGCACCCGGCGCCCCACCAACGCGGCAGGCGCCACACCCAGCGGCCAGCGCAGCGGCTTGCCCAGCCAAACACCGTCCACCACCGCACCAGCAATGGCGTCGGCAAAACTGCGGCGGGTCACTTCCACTTCGGGCAATTCGGGCATGCGCGGGCTCACGGCTGAAACATCGGCCTTCCATTATCATGGCCGCATGACCAGGGAAGCCACTGCCGACCCCCGCCTGCACAGGCGCCCGTTCCCACCGCCGCGCCGACCCATCTGGCTGCGCCGCGGCGTGGCACTGTGCCTCCTCACCGGCGCCCTGGCCGCCGGGGCACAAACGGCAGCGCCCGCGGCACCTGTCGCCGCGCCCGTTTCGTCCGACATGGACGCCGAGCTGTTCTACCAGTTGCTGCTGGGTGAGCTGGAACTGCGCCGCAACGACCCAGGATCGGCCTACTCCCTGGTGCTCGATGCCGCCAACCGGACCCGCCGCCCCGAGCTGTACCGGCGGGCGGTGGACATCGCCCTGCAGGGCCGCGCCGGCAACGCCGCCCTGTCCGCGGCCCGGCAATGGGCCACGGTGCACCCCAACAGCGACGAGCCGTACCGCTACGAACTGCAAATCCTGCTCGCACTCAACCGGCCGGCCGAGGTGTCCAACGCGCTGCGCCAGATCATCCGGCTGAGCCCACCCGAACGCCGCAACGAGGTCATCGCCGCCATTCCCCAGACGCTGGCCCGCAGTGCAGACAAGACAGCAGCCGCCCAGGCGGCGCGCGAGGCGCTGGCGCCTTCGCTGGCCGACCCCGCCACCGCCGCCACGACCTGGGCTACCCTCGGCCGGCTGGAGCTGGCGCAAGACCAACCGCTCGAAGCCCTGGCCTCGGCCAGCCGCGCCCTGGCGCAGGAACCCGGCTCTGTCGCGGCCGCCACGCTCGCCCTCGAACTGCTGGAGCGCGAGCAACCCGGTGCCCTGCCCCTGGTCGAACGCTACGTGCACCTGCCCAACGCCCCAACTTCGCACGCACGCACCGGCATCCACCTGGCGTTCGTGCGGGTGCTGATCGACCAGCGCCGGCGGGACACCGCCCAGCGTGAACTCGACCGCCTGCTGGCCAGCGCCCCGGAGTTGCCGCAGGCCTGGCTGCTCAAAGGCATCCTGCTGGTCCAGAGCCGCCAGCCCGAGGCAGCCGAAACCGCCCTGCAGCGCTACCTGACCCTGTCACGCGACCTGCCAGCTGCCGAAGCGGGCCCGGGCCAGAACCAGGCTTTCCTGCAGCTGGCCCAGGCGGCCGAACAGCGCGGCGATTTCGTGGCCGCCAACGCCTGGCTGGACCGCATCGAGAACGCCGATGCGCTGCTGGCAGCGCAGCTGCGCCGTGCCACCATGCTGGCCCGCCAGGGGCGGCTGGACGACGCGCGGCGCCTGCTGCGCCAACCCGCCGCACGCGACGACGCCGAACTGCGCCGGCAATACATGGCCGAAGCCCAGATGCTGCGTGACGTGGGCCAGCACGCGCTGGCCTTCGAGGCCTATGCCGCCGCCGTCGAACGCTTCCCCGACGATGCCGACCTGGCCTACGAACACGCCATGGCCGCCGACAAGGCCGGACGCCACAGCGACATGGAGCGCCTGCTGCGCGCCCTGATTGCCCGCCAGCCCGACTTCCACCACGCCTACAACGCCCTGGGCTATTCCCTGGCCGACCGCAACGAGCGCCTGCCCGAAGCCAAAGCCCTGATCCAGCAAGCCCTGCGCCATGCCCCCAACGACCCCTACATCCTCGACAGCCTGGGCTGGGTCGAGTTCCGCCTGGGCAACCATGGCGACGCGCTGCGCATCCTGCGCGACGCCTACCAGCGCCGGCCGGACGCCGAAATCGCCGCCCACCTGGGCGAGGTCCACTGGGTGCTGAACCAGCGCGAGGCCGCCCTGGCCGTGTGGCGAGAAGGCCTGCTGCTGGCCCCGGACAACGAGACGCTGCTGCAAACCCTGCGCCGCCTGCAGGTGCAGCCGTGAGCGCTCCACTGTCCCGCCGCACCTGGTTGCACGGGGCGCTGAGCGGCGCGGCCGCCCTGGCCCTGGGTGGCTGCGCCACGCCGCCACGCCCGCACGAAGAACGGCCCGAGTCGTACTGGGCTGGCCGCCTGTCGCTGCAGATCGACAGCGAGCCACCACAGCGCCTCAGCGGCGCCTTCGAGCTGCTGGGCAATGCCGACAGCGGCGAATTGCGCCTCATGACCCCGCTGGGCCAGACCGTGGCGACCGCCAGCTGGACCCCCGCCCAGGCCATGCTGCGGCGCGGCGACGACACCCGCCTCTACCCCGACACCGACACCCTGACGACCGAACTGACCGGCACCGCCCTGCCCCTGCCCGCCCTGTTTGCCTGGCTGCGCGGCCAGTCGGCCAGCATCCCGGGCTGGACCGCCGACCTGAGCCGTCACGCCGAAGGCCGCCTGTCGGCCCAACGGCTGCACCCCTTGCCCGCGGTGCAGCTGCGCCTCGTCTTGCAATGACCCACCCATGGCCTTGACCCAACTGCTGGACGTCCCTGCGCCCGCCAAGCTCAACCTGTTCCTGCACGTGGTCGGTCGGCGCGCCGACGGCTACCACCTGCTGCAGTCCGTGTTCATGCTCATCGACTGGGCCGACACCCTGCACTTCGAGCGCCGCAGCGACGGTCTGCTGCGCCGCCACGACGCCAACGGCGATGCGCCCCCACTGCCCGCGCACGACCTCGTCTGGCGAGCCGCCCACCTGCTGCAAAGCGCCAGCGCTTGCCCCCTGGGAGCCGACATCACCCTGGACAAACGCCTGCCGATGGAGGCCGGGCTCGGCGGCGGCTCCAGCGACGCCGCCTCGACCCTGCTCGCGCTCAACCGCCTCTGGGGGCTGCACTGGCCGCGCGAGCGGCTCCTCTCGCTCGGCGCCCAACTGGGGGCCGACGTGCCGTTTTTCCTCGGCGGGCACAACGCCTGGGTCGAAGGCATCGGCGAGCAGCTCACCCCAATCGCCCTGCCCCCGGCACGGTTCCTGGTGCTCAAGCCACCCACCGGCGTCTCCACACCCGCGATTTTTCAGAGCCCGGATTTGAAACGGGACGAAAATATGGCTACAATAGCGGACTTTGCTGCAGTTGATGTAACAGACACCTTCGGGTTCGGTTGCAATGTCTTGCAGCCTGTGGCCAGCCGGCTGTGCCCCGACATCGAAGTCGGGCTCAAATGGATGGCAAAAAACGGCCTTAACGGCCGCATGACAGGCTCAGGCAGCGCGCTGTTCGCACCGGTAGTTTCAGGCTTTGAAGCCGAGCCGCTACCGAACGGATGGATCGCAAAAATTTGCAGCAATTTGAGCAAGCATCCTCTGCTTGAGTGGATTTAGCGGCTATAATGCCAGCTGTTACTCAAACAGTCGAGCTAACACTGCATTCGGTGTGTCGCATCAGCGGCAAGCCAGTGTAGGGGAGTCGCCAAGTTGGTTAAGGCATCGGATTTTGATTCCGACATACGAGGGTTCGAATCCTTCCTCCCCTGCCAAATCTTTTTCCTGCGCCGGTCATTCCATGCAAGTCTCCACGCCAGTGCAAGCACCGGATTTCATGATCTTTACCGGCAATGCCAATCCGGTACTGGCCGCTGAAATCGCCCAACACCTCGGTACCACACTCGGGGCCGCCAACGTCGGCCGTTTTTCCGATGGTGAGGTGACTGTAGAAATCACCCAGAACGTCCGTGCCCGCGACGTGTTCGTGGTCCAGTCCACTTGTGCACCGACCAATGAGAACCTGATGGAACTCATCATCATGGTCGATGCGCTCAAGCGGGCGTCCGCCGCGCGCATCTCCGCGGTGATCCCCTACTACGGTTATGCCCGCCAGGACCGCCGGCCGCGTTCCAGCCGTGTGCCCATCAGCGCCAAGGTGGTGGCCAACATGCTGCAGACCGTGGGCGTCAACCGCGTGCTGACCATGGACCTGCACGCCGACCAGATCCAGGGCTTCTTCGACATCCCGGTCGACAACATCTACGCCTCGCCCGTGCTGCTGGGCGACCTGCGGCAGAAGAACTACCCCGACCTGCTGGTCGTGTCGCCCGATGTCGGCGGCGTGGTGCGCGCCCGGGCGCTCGCCAAGCAGCTGAACTGCGACATGGCGATCATCGACAAGCGCCGCCCTAAGCCCAACGTGTCGGAAGTGATGCACGTCATTGGCGACATCGAAGGCCGCAACTGCGTGATCATGGACGACATGATCGACACCGCCGGCACGCTGGTGAAGGCGGCCGAGGTGCTCAAGGAGCGCGGTGCCAAGAACGTGTACGCCTACTGCACCCACCCGATCTTTTCGGGCCCGGCCATCGACCGCATCGCCAAGGGCTCGGCCCTGGACGAAGTCGTCGTGACCAACACCATCCCCTTGAGCCAGGCCGCCCAGGCCTGCTCCAAGATCCGCCAACTCTCCGTGGCACCGCTGATGGCCGAGACCATCGCGCGGATCGCCAGCGGTGAGTCGGTGATGAGTTTGTTCGCCGACGCAGACCACTCGGCCTGAGCCGAAGGTTGCCACGCGGGCATCAGCCGCGCCCGAAGGCCAGGTGGCCAACGGGCGTTTTTTCAGTCTGGGTTCGAGCTGGTCGCGGCCGAGCCCCTTATGGAGTCAACCATGCAATTCGTCGCTTTTGAGCGCCAACAGCAGGGTACGGGTGCGAGCCGCCGCCTGCGCAACACCGGCCGTGCGCCCGGTATCGTTTTCGGTGGCGGTATCGCCCCCGCCACCATCGAGCTCGACCACAATGCCCTGTGGCACGCGCTGCACAAGGAAGCCTTCCACGCCTCCATCCTCGACATGGAGCTGAACGGCCAGGTGCAGAAGGTGCTGCTGCGCGATGTGCAATACCACCCCTTCAAGCCGCAAGTGCTGCACGTGGACTTCCAGCGCGTCGATGAAAAGACACGCCTGCGCAAGAAGATCCCTCTGCACTTCGTCAACGCCGAAAACTCGCCGGCCGTCAAGCAGGACAAGTGCCTGGTGAACCACGTCGCCACCGAGATCGAGATCGAGTGCCTGGCCACCCAGCTGCCCGAGTTCATCACCGTCGACCTGGGCAACGTCGTCAAGGGCCAGTCCATCCACGCCAACGACCTGCAACTGCCGGCCGGCGTGAAGATCGTCACCCATGGCAAGCCGAACCCGACCATCGCCACCATCGTGGAACCGGTGGAAGAGGTGATCGCTGCGCCGGTGGCCGCCGCCGACGACAAGAAGGGCAAGAAGGGCAAGAAGTAATGCCTGCACGGGTGGCCATGCCGCCCGTGGTTGCCTCGGGGCCCGCACTGCGGGCCTTTTTTCATGGGAACACCGCCAATGTTCAAACTCCTGGTCGGCCTGGGCAATCCGGGGCCCGAGTACGAAGACACGCGACACAACGCCGGCTTCTGGTGGCTGGAAGCCGTGGCGCGCGAGCTCAAGGTTCACCTGCAGCCCGAGCGCAGCTACTTCGGCCTGGTGGCCCGGGCCACGCACGACGGCCAACCGCTGTGGCTGCTGGAGCCCATGACCTACATGAACCGCTCTGGCCAGGCGGTGGCCGCGCTGGCCCGCTTCTACAAGATTGCGCCGGAACAGATTCTGGTGGCGCACGACGAGCTCGACCTGCCGCCCGGTGACGCCCGGCTCAAGAAAGGCGGCGGGCACGCCGGGCACAATGGCCTGCGCGACATCCATGCCCAGCTGGGCAGCCCGGACTACTGGCGCCTGCGCCTGGGCATCGGCCACCCGGGGCACAAGTCGGAAGTAGCCAACTGGGTGCTGAAAAAGCCGGCCCCTGAGCAGCGCGATGCCCTGCAGGCCGCGATCGAACGCTCGGTGCGCGCCTTGCCCGACCTGCTCGCCGGCCAGCCCGAGAAGGCCACGGTGGCCATCCATACCAGCAAACCGCCGCGCCCCAAGCCACCGAAACCGGCTGCCAGCGGCCCCGACACACCCTCCTGACGGAGCCGCTCGGCGGGCGTTTCGTTCAGCCGACCGTCACTGGCCGGCTGCCAACGCCTGCAACCGGCGGTACTTCTGCCACAGGGTTTCCTGGGTTTCGACGTGCGCCGGGTTCACCGGGATGCACTCCACCGGGCACACCTGCACACACTGCGGCTCGTCGAAGTGACCGACGCACTCGGTGCAGCGGGACGGGTCGATCACGTAATACTCCGGCCCCATCGAGATGGCCTGGTTGGGGCACTCGGGTTCGCAGACGTCGCAATTGATGCATTCGTCGGTGATCATCAGCGCCATGGTGCTTCCTTCTTCAGCGCTGGACCGGCGCGGTCGCGGCGAGCAGCCGCTCTTCCACCGCCGGCGACACCATCTCACTGACGCGCCCGCCCAGCTTGGCAATTTCACGCACCAGGGTACTGGAAATGCACTGCAGCTGCGCCTGTGGCAGCAAAAACACCGTTTCCACCGTGGGCAAGAGCTTGCGGTTCATGGCGGCCATCTGGGCCTCGTAATCGAAATCGGCCACGTTGCGGATGCCGCGCACCACGGCGCAGGCCCCCTGCTGGCGGCAGAAATCCATGATCAGCCCTTCGAACGGCAGCACGCGCACCACGGCGCAGTCGCTCAAGGCGTCGGCCACCATACGCAACCGCTCGTCGAGCGAGAACAGGGTCTTCTTGTGGTGCGCCACGGCCACGGCCACGACCAGCTCGTCGAACAGGCCGGCCGCGCGCCGGATGACGTCTTCGTGCCCGAGGGTGATGGGGTCGAAGGTGCCACTGTAGACCGCAACGCGGCGCTGAGGGGTACTGGAACTCATGGGGTGGGATTATCGCCGCTCGGCCCCAGGCGCACGAGCAGGTGCGCGTGCACGGCCCCTGCTTTCAGGCGCCGGTGGGCATGCAGACCAAGTGCGGCCAGGGCTTCATCGCTCCAGGGCCGGGGCGCCTCGAGGTAGAGCCAGCCGTCGTGGCGCAGGAGGGGGACAGCCGCTTTCAGCGCTTGTTCGAACAGCGACGCACCGCCAGCCGCATCCCGGTCGAACGGCGGGTCGAGGAACACCACATCCCACACACCCGGTGGCGCACCGCGCAAGACCGCCAGCGCATCGCCCGCACGCACCTGCACCTGGCCCGCCTGCAACCGCTGGGCATTGGCCTTCAGGCCGGCCGCAAGGCCGGCGTCGGCTTCCACCAACCACACCTCGGCAGCCCCTCGGGACGCGGCCTCGAAACCGAGCGCCCCGCTGCCGGCAAACGCGTCGAGGCAGCGCCAGCCATGCAGGTCCTGCCCCAGCCAGTTGAACAGCGTCTCGCGCACCCGGTCTGGGGTGGGGCGCAGGCCCGGTCGCACCGGTACCTGCAGCTTGCTGCGTTTCCACAGCCCACCGATGATGCGGACCTCGCCCGGGGACTGAGCGCCATGGGCACCACGGAGCGGCTTCATGGGGCACCCCCCACGACCACGGTCACCCAGCGGTCGGTCTGCAAGACGCGCCGGAACGCACGCTGCACCTGGGCACGGTCGATCGCCGCGACCTGTTCCGTCCAGCGGTCGAGGTAATCGAGGGGCAGGTCATTCCAGGCCATGCCAGCCACGGTGTCCAGCAACTTGCGGTTGCTGTCCAGGCGCAACGCAAAACCGTTGATCAACGAGGCCTTGGCCTCGGCCAGTTCCTGTTCGGTTGGCCCCTCTTCCATGAAACGGCGCAGTTCGTGGTGCACCAGATCGACCGCCTGGCTCGCCTGGTCGGGGCGGGTCTGCACCCCCACGGTGAAGGCGCCGGCGTGGCGACCCGGCGAAAAATAGCTGTAAACGCCGTACGTGAGGCCGCGCTTCTCGCGCAGTTCCTGCATCAGACGCGACGTGAAACCACCACCGCCCAGCACATGGTTACCCACCGTCAGCGGCAGGAAATCGGGGTCGCTGCGCGCCATGCCGGGCTGGCCAATGAGCACCTGGGCCTGGGCGGCCGGAAAAGGCACGTCCAGCCGCTGCGCGGCCGCCAGAGGCGCGACTTCGGCCACCGGCGGCAAGGCGGCGCACCCGTGGTCGGCCCACCCGGCCAGCAGGCGCTGGACCAGGGCGTCGGCTGCCGGCCGATCCATCGCACCCACCAGCGTGATGCGGGCATCGCACGCACGCGCATGGCGGCGGTAGAAGTCCCGCATCGCCGTGGTGTCGATGGCAGCCCAGGTGTCGGGCCGAGGCTCCTGTCCATAAGGGTGGCTGCCGTACACCGCCTCGGCAAACCGCCGCCCGGCCACCGTGGCGGGGCGGGTCTGGGCGTCCTGCCAGGCGGCCTGTAGCCGCTGGCGTTCGCGGACCCAGACCTCGGCCGGGAAGGCCGGTGCGGCCAGCTGGCGGGCGGCCAGTCCCACCGCTGCCTGCAGCAGCTCCGGCTCCACCAGCGTGCGTAAGGTGAAGCTCATGCGGTCGCTGGACGCCGCCACACCGAACTGCGCTCCCAGGTCGGCCCAGGCCTCGACCAGGGCGTTTTCGTCAAGGCCCGGACGGCCGGCTGCGGGGGCCACGCCCTTGCCGAGCATCAGCGCTGTAGCGCCCGCCAGCCCCGCCACGTGGGCCGGGTCGCGCCGGCTGCCGGCGTCCACGTCCACCTGCACGTCGAGCATGGGCAGTGCGTCGGTGCGCACCAGGTAGACACGGGCGCCGTCTGGCCGGACCCAATGGTCGATCGGCAACGCCGCCTGTGCGCCAACGGCCACCCAGGCCAGCGCAGCCACCAGCCCGGTTGCCCACCGGCGGATCGCACGGTACATGACGGTGCTCATGGCTGCTCCTGCGGTGTGAGCCAGCCGACCGTCAATTGGTCGTCGGCAAAATAGCGGCGTGCCACCGCCTGCACATGCTCCGGCGTGACCGCGCGCAGGCGTGCCATCAACCGCTCCGACGCGTCCAGCGGCCAGTCGAGCGCCCAATGCTCGCCCAGCTCACGGGCGAGGGCAAACATGGAGTCGCGCTTGAACACTTCGCTGGCGGCCCACTGGTTCTTGACGCGTTGCAGCTCGGCCGGCGTGACCCCGTCTTCGGCCACACGGCGCAACTCGGCCTTGAGCGCCGCTTCAAGCTGCTGCGGCGCCACCCCCTGCGCGGGTGCCGCGCTGAGCAGGAACAGCTGTGGCCCACGCCCCGACAGGCCATACGACGCGCCGGCATGGTCGGCCACCCGCTCGCCCAGACGGCCATCGGGCTGGCGTCCCTGCACCAGCGCCCGCTCGAGCCGGGCCGCGCTGTGTCCGTCGAGCACACCAGCCAGCAGGGTGAGCGCCAAAGCGTCGGCAGCGGCGCTGCTCTCGTCCAGCGGGTGGGCCAGCTGCGGTACCTTGTACCCCATCAGCAGCAGGGGTTGCTGGGCCCGCGCACGCAGCTCGACGCGCCGAGGCCCTTGCTGAAGTGGCTCGGTCAGAGGCTTGCGCACGGGCAAACCGGCCGCGGGAATACGGCCGTAATGGCGCTCGGCCATGGCGCGCACGGCCTGGACATCGACGTCACCGACCACGACCACGGCCGCGTTCGATGGCACGTACCATCGCCGGTAGAAATCACGCACCTCGTCGGCGCGCAGCGCCTGCAGGTCGGCCATCCACCCGATGATCGGGCGGCGGTAGGGGTGGGCCTTGAACGCCGTGGCATTGAACAACTCGAACAAGCGAGCCTGGGGCGACTCCTCCACCCGCTGGCGGCGTTCTTCCTGGATCACCCCCATTTCGCGCTGAAAGGCGTCGTCGGGCCAGCGGTTGCGAGCGAAGCGATCCGCCTCCAGCTGCATCACCGCCTCCAGGCGGTCGGCCGGCACCTGCTGGTGGTAGGCGGTGACGTCGCGGCTGGTGAAGGCGTTGTCGCGCCCCCCCAAGGCCGCCACACGGCGCGAAAACTCGCCTTCGGCCAGGGTGTCGGTGCCCTTGAACAGCATGTGCTCCAACACGTGCGCCACACCCGACTGACCATCCACCTCGTCCATCGAGCCGACACGCACCCAGACCATGTGCACCGCCGTCGGCGCCCGGCGGTCGGGCTGAACGATCAGCGTCATGCCATTCGACAGGGTGAAGCGTTCGGCCACCGCGGCGGCCGGTGCCACCGCCCGGTCAGCGGACCGGAGGGCTGACTGGGTGGCAGGGCTGCCCGCCTGGGCCAGGCCCACGGCACCCAGCGTGGACCATGTCGCAATCCATACGGCCCGCCTGGCACGGGCCAGCAAACGTTGCAAGGGTTTCATAGAATGCAGATGATTCCAGAAACCCGTCAAATGTTCAGTTACCTCAAGAAAAAATTCTTCTCCTCACCGCCGGCGGAGCCACCTGCGCCGGCGCCTGCTCCCTCGGCCGCACCGTCACCCCCACCATCGCCCGCAGCACCACCCGCCCTGCAACCGGCCACGCAACCGACCCCTCCGCAGGCCCCGTCCGCCCCGCCGGTCGAGAAGCAGGCGATCGAGCCCGCCGCGCCGGTGGCCGTGAGCACCGAAGCCCCCCCGGCACCGGTCGAGCCGCGTCAGGGATGGCTCCACCGCCTCAGCGCCGGGCTGAAAAAGACCGGCAGCAGCCTCGCCACGGTCTTCACCGGCACCCGCATCGACGACGCGCTCTACGAAGAGCTTGAAGCCGCACTGCTGATGGCCGACACCGGCACCCAGGCCACGGCCCACCTGCTCGAGGACCTCAAGCGCCGCGTCAAAGCCGAGAAATGCACCGATCCGGCCGACGTCAAGCGCCTGCTGGCCGAGGCGCTGACCGACCTGCTGCAGCCGCTGGAACGGTCACTGCCGATCGGCGCCCAGCCCGACGGGCCCACCGTACTGATGGTGGCCGGCGTGAATGGCGCCGGCAAGACCACGACGATCGGCAAGCTCACATGGCACCTGTCCCACGCCGGTGCCTCGGTGCTCCTGGCGGCCGCCGACACCTTCCGCGCCGCCGCGCGCGAACAACTGTCGGTATGGGCCGACCGCAACACGGTAGACATCGTGAGCCAGGACGGCGGTGATCCGGCCGCGGTGAGCTTCGATGCGGTCAGCGCCGGCAAGGCCCGGGGCAAGGACGTGGTCATCGTCGACACCGCCGGCCGCCTGCCCACCCAGTTGCACCTGATGGAGGAGCTCAAAAAGATCAAGCGCGTCGTCCAGAAAGCCGACAGCACCGCCCCGCACGAAGTGCTGCTGGTGATCGATGGCAACACCGGGCAGAACGCGCTGGCGCAGGTGAAAGCGTTCGATCAGGCGCTGCAGCTCACCGGGCTGGTTGTCACCAAGCTGGATGGCACCGCCAAGGGTGGCGTGCTGGCGGCGATCGCCATGTGGGGGCAACAGCAGGGCCGCGTGGTGCCGGTGTATTTCATCGGTGTCGGCGAAAAGCTGGAAGACCTGCAAACTTTCTCGGCACGCGAGTTTTCGCAGGCGCTGCTGAGCTGACCACGGAACCGGCCCATGCCCTGCCAGCCTGCGCACCCGCGGTATAACCCTGTAAGCTTGCGTTGTGGTAGCGGCCTAGAATTTCGAAAAATCCAAATATCAGTATCTTCAGATGTTGTAGCGGGAAACCCGGCTCAGCAGTTTCAGACTTCCACTCAAGGAGACACGCGATGAAACGGTCCATTCAGGTATTGACGGCCAGCGTCTTGGCCGCAGCGGCTCTGGGCGCCCAGGCCCAGGTAGCCCAGGTGAAGGTATGGGCGGCCGCCTGTGCCAACTGCCACGGCACCAATGGTCGGGCCCAACCGGGCATGGAATCGTTGGCCGGCAAGGACAAGGAAGAGCTGGTCCAGAAGATGCTCGACTTCAAGAGCGGCCGCAAGCCCGCCACCATCATGCACCAGATCTCCAAGGGCTACTCTGACGAGCAGATCCAGGACATCGCCGGCTATTTCGCCGCCCAGAAAAAGTAAGGAGACACGAACATGAAACGCCGTCAGTTTGTACAGACCCTTGCCGCCGGCTCTGCCCTGGGCTCCCTCGGCCTGATGACGGGCTGCGCCACCACCGGTGGTGGCAGCGGCCCGCACGTGGTGGTCGTGGGTGGGGGCTACGGTGGCGCCACCGCCGCCAAATACACCCGCATGTTCTCGGAAGGCAAGGTCCGCGTCACGCTCGTCGAGCCCAATCCGGCCTTCGTCTCCTGTCCGATTTCCAACCTGGTGATCAACGGCAGCAAAGGCCTGGCCGACATCACCACCCCTTACGACGGCCTGGAGAAGAACCATGGCGTCAAGGTGGTGCGTGACATGGTCACGGCCATCGACCCCGACAAGCGCACCGTCAAGCTGGCCGGCGGCGGCGAACTGGCGTACGACCGCCTGATCCTGTCGCCCGGCATCGACTTCATGTGGAACACCCTGCCGGGCATGGCCAAGGACGGCGCCAAGGACAAGGTGCTGCACGCCTGGAAGGCGGGCCCGCAGACGGTGGCGCTGCGTCAGCAGCTCGAGGCCATGCCCGACGGCGGCGTCTATGCCCTGTCGATCCCGCTGGCCCCCTACCGCTGCCCCCCCGGGCCGTACGAGCGCGCCTGCATGGTGGCCAACTACTTCAAGAAGGCCAAGCCCAAGAGCAAGGTGGTCATCTTCGACGCCAACGACGACATCCAGTCGAAGAAGGGCCTGTTCATGAAGGCCTGGGACGAGCACTACAAGGGCATGATCGAGTACCGGCCCAAGCACAAGGTGGTGGACGTGGACGCGGCCACCAACACGCTGAAGTTCGAGTTCAACGACGACTTCAAGGCCGCCGTGGCCAACGTGGTGCCCGACATGCGCGCGGGCGACATCGCCGTGAAATCGGGCCTGGCCACCGCCAACGCCCGCTGGTGCGAGGTGGACTTCCTGACCTTCGAATCCAAGGCGGCGAAGAACATCCACGTGCTGGGCGACGCGATCCAGATCGCACCGGCCATGCCCAAGTCGGGGCACATGGCCAACCAGCACGGCAAGACCTGTGCCGCCGCCGTGGTGTCGCTGCTGATGGGCAAGGAGCCCCCGCAGTTGCCGATCTACGCCAACACCTGCTACAGCTTCGTGACCGACGAGGACGTGGTGCACGTGGCCAGCGTGCACCGCTATGACGCCGAAAAGAAGACCATGCTCACGGTGCCCGGTTCCGGCGGCGTCTCGGCGGCTGCCAGCGAGCTGGAAGGCCGCTACGCCTTGGCCTGGGCCCGCAACATCTGGGCCGACACGCTGATGTGATGCCCAACCACCCCGGCCCGCGCCGGGGTTTTTTGCCCTTCAAATATCAGTGTGAGGTGATGCAATGAAGTTTCAGCCATCGTTCGGGCAGGCCGTGTTGCTGGCGCTGGCGGCGCTGTCCGTGGGATCGGTCCATGCGCAAGCCGATGAGGCCAGGGCCAAGAAAATCGCCGGAGGCTCGTGCTTCCTGTGCCATGGCGCGCAGGGCGAATCCACCAGCGAGGTGTTCCCGCGCCTGGCCGGGCAGAACGCCGAGTACATCGCCAAGCAGTTGGAGGCCTTCAAGTCCGGCCAGCGCCAGAGCACGGCCATGGTCGACATGGTATCGAGGCTGACCCCAGACGAAATGCTGGCACTGGGCCGGTATTACGAAAAGATGCGTCTGCCTGCGGAGGAGGCGAAAGACCCCCAGCTGGCCGCCATGGGGCGGTACATCTACCATGCGGGCAACAAGTTCAGCGGTGTACCGGCGTGTGCGAGTTGCCACGGCGTAGCCGGCGAAGGCGCGGCGCACCTGCCCCGCCTGGCCACCCAGTTCTCGGGTTACCTGTTCACCCAGCTCAAGCAGTTCAACAAGCGCCAGCGCACCAATGACAATGCGGTGATGCATGCCGTGGCCGAGCGGATGACCGAGCTCGAAATGGCGGCGGTGTCGGAATACCTCAGCAGCAAATAAGCGGGAGTGAGGGTTCCACACACCCTGCGCAGCAAACCGCCTGCGCAGGGTGTTTTTTTGTCCAAGGTGAAACCTGCCCGGCTTCAGTGGCCAGCGTGCAGCTTCGCGTGGATGCGGCGGGTGGTACGCCAGACGCTCCAGAGCACCAGCGGGATCAGCGCACCGGCCGTCATCTCCGGGTGGATGGGTACACCGGCTGTCTTGAGCGCTTTGGCGCCATAGAGCAGCAGACTGACCACGTAGTACGAGATGGCGGCAATCGACAACCCCTCCACGGTGCTCTGCAGCCGCAGCTGCAATTCCTGGCCGCGGGTGAGCTTTTCGAGCAGCTGCTGGTTTTGCACCTCGGTGGCGATGTCAACCCGGGTGCGCAGCAATGCGCTGGTGCGGGCCACCCGCTCCGACAAGGAGGTGAGCCGCTGGGCGGTAGACGCGACCGTGGCTATGGCGGGCGACAGGCGGCGCTGCATGAATTCGCCGATGGTCTGGGTGCCCTGGATCGGCCGCTCGCGCAACTCGGCAATGCGCTGCGCCACCAGCGTGTCGTAAGCCCGCGTCGCCGAGAACCGGTAGACGTGCTCGGCCATCGCCTTCTCGACCCGGGCGGCCAGGCCCACCAGGGTATCGAGCATCGCCTGGTCGGACGACGACTTGCGCTCGAGGTCGGCGGTGATGCGTGCCAGTTGCTGCTCGGCCTCGGCCAACTCGGGCGCCAGCCCCTTGGCCACGGGCAAGCCCCGCAAGGCCATGAGGCGGTAGGTTTCCAGCTCAAGCAGACGGGCCGAAATCCGGCCCGCGCGGGTTTCGGTGGTGTCTGGCGGGGCCACCACCAGCATGCGTTCGAACCCACTGTCGCGCAGCACGAAATCGGTCACGACCATGGAATGCGCATGGCTGCCCATGAGCGACGCCACCACCGGGTGATCGTCGAACCATTGCCGGGCATCGGTCAGGCGTTCGGCGGGGGCCGACAGATCGCCCGGCACCATGGCCAGCTTGATGGCGCAGAAGGTGCGCCCGGGCACAGCAGCCCACCACTGCGGCGGCAGCACCAAGTGCGACAGCAGTTCTGGCTCGCGGCTGCCCAGCGCAGCGGTCTCGGGCAGGGGTTGCACCAGCGAGTAGCGAGTGAACTCGGTGTGCCGCTCCCATTTGAGGGTGCAGCCGGGCAGGCGCAAACGCAGGAAGTTGCCAGCGAGGTCCTCGGGCGTCAACGCGTGCTGCCCTGGCAATTGGCGCAGGTGCTCGCATTCCTGCTCTCGAGTGACCCCTTCGTTGTACACGGCCAGGTAAACGACCAGGGCCGGCAGGCGGATGCGGGCCGACGGCCTGGCGTGCACTTCGTTGTGCAAACTCTCCCGCAAGGGATCGTCTGGCGGAAGCGCGCGCAGGGGCTCGGCGTACGGGTCGTCGGTGGTCGGCTTGTTCATACCCATTGGAGTATTTTACGCAGGCACCCAGCCTAGCATCGCAGGACAGGTATGGGCAACGTATCGTACTGCACGGGCACGATCTGGCGTGACGGCCCCCAAATGCAAAAAGCCTCCGTGGACCACGGAGGCTTTTTGCGGAGCAACGGTCGCTTACGCGCCCAGCTTTTCCTTGATACGGGCCGACTTGCCGCTGCGGTCGCGCAGGTAGTACAGCTTGGCACGGCGCACGTCACCGCGGCGCTTGACCTCGATCTTGGCGATACGGGGGCTGTACAGCGGGAAGGTACGCTCCACGCCTTCGCCGTTGGAGATCTTGCGGACGATGAAGCTGGAATTCAGGCCACGGTTGCGCTTGGCGATCACCACACCTTCGTAGGCCTGCACGCGCTTGCGGTTGCCTTCAACCACGTTCACGCTGACGATGACGGTGTCGCCCGGAGCGAATTCGGGGATTTCCTTGTTCAGGCGAGCGATTTCTTCTTGCTCGAGGATCTGGATGAGGTTCATGGTTTCCTTGACTCTCGATCATGGACGCGCTGCACTAAAGGCCCATTGCACGGTCAACCGAAGGATTGACGCGGCAGCGGACGGCCGCCAGAGGATCGAAGCTCTCCATTATAGCCCGAAAGCCATCGCTGACTCAAGGCTTTGGTCGCGGCATCTGGCCGGTCTGGTCCCGCAAGAATGCCTCGTCCTTGGGCGACAAGGCGCCGCGGGCCCGCACCGCCTCCAGCACGTCGGGGCGGCATTCCGCGGTCAGCCTCAGGCGCTGCTGGCGGCGCCAGGCCTCGATCTGCCCGTGGTGCCCCGACATCAGCACCGGTGGCACCGGCGCGGGCCCGGCCGGGCCGTCCCAGGACTCGGGCCGGGTGTAGTGGGGGCAGTCGAGCAGGCCGTCGAGTGCCGGGTTGAAACTGTCCTGCTGGTGGCTGCCTTCGTCGTTGAGCACGCCGGGCTGCAAGCGGGCCACCGCGTCGAGGAGGGCCAACGCGGCCAGCTCGCCGCCCGACAGCACGAAGTCGCCCAGGCTCCACTGCAGGTCAACACAGGCGTCGATGAAACGCTGGTCGATGCCCTCATAGCGCCCGCACACCAGGATGGCGCCGCGCCCTTCGGCCTGTTCGGCCACAACGCCGTGATCCATCCGCTTCCCCAGGGGCGAGAACAACACCGTCGGCACCGGCTCGCCCTCGGCCCGGTCGGCCCGGATGGCTTGCCAGCAGCGGTACAGCGGCTCGGCCATCATGACCATGCCGGGACCGCCGCCAAACGGCCGGTCGTCGACGCGCCGGTAGTTGCCCTCGGCGTGGTCACGCGGGTTCCACAGGCGCACCTCGACCTGACCGGACGCGTAGGCACGCCGGTTGATGCCGTGGTTCAGGAACGGCCCGAACAGCTCGGGGAACAGGGTGATGACGTCAAAGCGCATGGTTCAGCCGGGCGCTGCGGCCACCGCGGCGCTCAGTAATCGGGTTGCCAGTCGACGGTGATGCGGCGCGCGGCCAGGTCAACCTGGTCAACGTAGGCCGAAACGAAAGGGATCATGCGCTCGCGCAGCTTGTCGCCTTCGCGGTATTCGAGGCACAACACCGAATGCGGACCGGTGGACAAGAGATCGTGCACGACACCGAGCTCGACACCTTCGCGGTTGACCACCGACAAACCGATCAGGTCGACCCAGTAAAACTCGTCGGGGTTGTCGCTCGGTGGAAAGTCGGCACGGGAGACGAAAATGCGCGCGCCCTTGAGGGCCTCAGCAGCATTGCGGTCGGCCACCGGCACGAGCCGGGCCACCAGGCCATCGGCGTGGGATTTGACTTCGGCCACCTCGCACGCCACCACGCCGGTGAACGCATCGAAGCCACGGGCATAACGGCCCTCGGGCGGCTGAAGGAACCAATGCCGGACGTGCAGCAACACATCGGCACTGGTGCTGTGGGGGTGCAGGCGCACCCACCCTTTGATGCCCCACGCATCCTGCACCCGCCCCAGCTCCACCGCATCGGCGGGGAGGGTCGCAGGCGTCAGGCCGGACACGGTGGTCACGACAGCGCGGGGACGCTCAGACTCAGGCAGCGGCCGGAGCGGCCTTGGCGGCCTGCTTGATCAGGCGCTCGACGGTCTCGGAGGCCTGGGCACCCACACCCAGCCAGTAGGTCAGGCGGTCCTGGGCGATGCGCAGGGGCTCTTCGCCACCTTTGGCCAGGGGGTTGTAGAAGCCAATGCGCTCGATGAAACGGCCGTCACGGCGGTTGCGCTTGTCGGCCACGACGATGTTGTAGAACGGACGGGCTTTGGCGCCGCCGCGGGAGAGTCGAATGACGACCATGGTTTATCCTTCGGGTGGTAGTTCTTTCGCAACGCCTGAGACACACGACTGGCCACCCGGCCAGCGAAACGCTGCAAACCGCGCATTATACCCAGCCAGACAATTTGATGCCACAGGCCACGCCATGCTGATCCGAGACAGCCGCGACGACGACCTCGACGCGGTCACCCGCCTTTACCGTCACCACGTGCTGCAAGGCACCGGAACTTTCGAGACCGAGCCCCCCTCTGTGAACGAGATGACCGCCCGACGTGCCGACGTGCTGCGCAAGGGCCTGCCCTGGCTGGTGCTGGACGACGGCAGCTCCGTGGTCGGGTTTGCCTACGCCAACTGGTTCCGGCCGCGCGCGGCCTTCCGCTACGCGGTGGAGGACTCGATCTACCTGGCCCCCGAGGTGGCGGGCCGTGGCCTTGGCCGTGCCCTGCTGGCAGAGCTGCTGGCCCGCTGCGAAGCGGCCGGCATGCGCAAGGCCATCGCGGTCATTGGCGACTCGGCCAACGGTGGCTCCATCGGGCTGCACCGCGCCCTGGGGTTTGTGCACACCGGCACCGTGGCGTCGTGCGGCTGGAAGTTCGGCCGCTGGCTCGACATCGTACTGATGGAAAAAAGCCTGGGGCTCGGCGAACGCTGCCCACCCCAGGCGCAATGACATTGCGAACTGAACGTCTCATGACCTCCACCCTGACCTCGAGCACCCCGTCCCACCCCAAAGCCAAAAGCAAGACAGTGGCCGCCTGGCTGGCCCTGACCGGTGGCGTCTTTGGCTGGCACCGCCTCTACCTTTACGGCTGGCAGGACGTGTGGGCCTGGGCGCACGCGATCCCCACTGCCCTCGGACTCTGGGGGGTGGACCGGGTGCTGACCTACGGCCAGGACGACAAACTCTCGTGGCTGCTGCTGCCCTTGCTCGGCTTCAGCATTGCCGTGGCCTGCCTGACGGCCATCGTCTACGCCCTGCGCACGCCCGAGCAATGGAATGCCTGGCACAACCCCACCCTGGCCCACGATGCCCCCGCCGGCCACACCAACTGGCTGACCATCGGCGCCATCGTGTTCGCACTGATGTTTGGCGCCATCGGGCTGATGTCAGGGCTGGCGTTTGGCTTTCAGCGCTACTTCGAATACCAGATCGAGGAAGGGTTGAAGATCAGCCAGTGAGCCCGGATGCCGGTCAGGCTGCGCGGAACATGAAATACACCGCGCCCACCATGCACAGCGCCGCCCACAGGTAGTCCAGTTTCAGCGGTTCGTTCATGTAGAACACCGCAAACGGGGCAAACACGCTCAGTGTGATCACCTCCTGCATGATCTTGAGCTGGGCCACGCTGAACTGGGCGTGGCCGATTCGGTTGGCCGGTACCTGCAGCAGGTATTCGAACAGCGCGATGCCCCAGCTCGCCAGGGCCGCGGCGTACCAGGTGCTGTTCGCCTGGTGCTTGAGGTGGCCGTACCAGGCCAGGGTCATGAACACATTGGATGCGATGAGCAGACCGATGGTCTGCACCGGTACGGGCAGTTGTTGCAGCCAGTTCATGGTGTGGCGGTGTGAATGAAGACCCCGGAATAGCGGTGCGTGGCCGGCCTGCTCAAGCCACCAGCCACGACATGACGAGCATGACCGCACTGAGCGTGAACAACGCCAGCACCGTGGACACGCCCATGGCCGCGGTGGTGACATCCTCCACCACCCGGTAGCGCTGCGCGAACAAGAACACGTTGGCACCGGTGGGCAGCCCTGCGGCCACGACCATCACCGTCAAGGCCAGGCCCTCGATGCCCCACGCCCAGGCACTCAGGCCAACCAGCACCGGCAGCACCAGGTTCTTCGACAGCGCCAGCTTGAGCGCCAGCGACCAGTGCCCGGCCATCGGCGTGCGCGCCAGACTCACGCCCACCAGCACGAGCGACTGCGGCCCGAACGCATTGCCCAGCAACTGCAAGGGCCGGTCCACCACCAGGGGCAGGGTCCAGCCCGTCTGGGCGAACAAGAGCCCGCAAACAATGGGCAGCGGGATCGGGTGGATGAGCGAGCCCTTGATGGCCGACCAGGCCGTGGCCGCCAGCCGTGGGGCGGGGCCGCCCTCGCGCTGCATCCCATGGGCGGCAGCCAGTTCCAGCACCACCGAGCCCGCCGTCAACAAAATCAGCGCATGCACCGACACCAGCGTGAGCAAGGTCACCAACCCCGCCTGCCCATACGCCAGCCCCACCAGGGTGATGCCGATCATCACCATGTTGGAAAAGGTGCCAGCCAGCCCCAGCACCACGCTGCGGCAGTTGAACCCACGCCACACGATCGAGACCGCCAGCAGCAACCCGGCGGCCAGGAAATAGGCCCCGATGGGCCGCAGGTCCAGCTGTTCCAGGCGGACACCGCTCATGGTGCGAAAGAGCAGCGCCGGGATCAGCAGCAGGAACACCAGGTTGGACAGGTCCTTGACCGCTTCGCCGCGGATCCAGCCGCGGTGGCCGGCGGCGTAGCCGGCAGCGATCAGCAGGAAAACCGGGGTGAGCGACTGAAAGACGGGGTGGGCAGCGACATTCACGCGGGGAGTGTAGCCCCGGTCGCCCCGGTCATTTGACCCAGTCGGCGAACACGCGCTGCAGCTTGGCCACCTTGGGCGCGGCCACCGCCAGGCAATAGCCGTGGCCTGGATGGCGGGCGAAAAAGTCCTGGTGGTAGTCCTCGGCCGGGTGGTAGTTGTGCAGGGGCGCCACCTCGGTGACGATGGGGGCACCAAAAGCCCCTTCCACCTCCAGCTCGGCGATCAGCGTCCGCGCCACGGGCTCCTGGGCGGCCTCGGTCCAGTAAATGCCGCTGCGGTACTGGGTGCCCACATCGTGGCCCTGGCGGTTGGGGGTGGTCGGGTCGTGGGTGGCAAAAAAGATCTCGAGCAGCTGGCGCAGCCCGATGGTGTCGGGGTCGTAGACCAGCCGGACGGCCTCCGCATGCCCGGTGGTGCCGGTGCACACCGCCTCGTAGGTGGGCGCCGGCAGCTGGCCGTTGCAATAGCCGGACTCCACGTCCAGCACCCCGCGCACCCGGTCGAACACCGCCTCGGTGCACCAGAAACAGCCGCCTGCCAGCACGATCGTTGCCTGTTTGCCCATGTCCAGTCTTTTGCCTTTGGTGGCCCGCGCCACCCTCACGGCCAACAGCTTAGCGGATGCAGCCATGCCCTGCCGATCCTTGGAGAAAGACCCGGTCGCTCAGTTGATTGAGGTGTCAATTCTTTCAATCTGTTGCAAATAACCGACACCACGCCCCAAAACCCGGTGCTAACTTCCCGGGCATGTCAAAGCTCTGGGACATTTCTCCCCCCGTCGGTGCCGGCACGCCGGTGTTTCCGGGCGATACCGCCTACCAGCAGGTCTGGGTGGCCCGCATCGGCCCGGGCTGCCCGGTCAATGTCAGCGCCATCACCAGCACCCCGCACATTGGCGCCCACGCCGATGCGCCACTGCACTACGACCCCGAAGGTTCGCCGATCGGTGCCGTGGCGCTCGACGCCTACCTTGGCCCATGCCGGGTGGTGCACGCCCTGCACGCCGACCCACTGGTGCGGCGGGCCCACCTCGCCCACGCCCTGCCCGACGGGTTGCCGTGCCCGCCTCGGGTGCTGGTGCGCACCTACCCCCGCATGCCGGCCCAGCAGTGGGACCCCGCCCTGCACGCCTTTGCCCCCGACACGGTGGCCTGGTTGGCCGACCGGGGCGTGGTGTTGATCGGCATCGACACTGCCAGCATCGACCCGGCCGACAGCAAGACGCTGGACAGCCACCAGATGGTGCGGCAGCGCGGCCTGCGGGTGCTGGAGAACCTGTGCCTGGACGACGTGCCCGAAGGCGATTACGAGCTGATCGCCCTGCCCCTGAAACTCATGGACGCCGACGCCAGCCCCGTGCGGGCAGTCCTGCGTGCCCTGCCCTGAACCGGACCCCTCCCATGACCACCCTGACCGACTGCCGGGCGCGCGACGCCCAAGACCCGCTGCGCCCCCTGCGCGACCAGTTCACCCTGCCCGAGGGCGTGATCTACCTCGATGGCAATTCCCTGGGCGTGTGCCCCACCGCCACCCCGGCCCGCGTGGCCGAGGTGGTGCAGCAGCAATGGGGCCAGGGCCTGATCCGCAGCTGGAACAGCGCCGGCTGGTTCGACTGGCCCCGCACCGTGGGCGACAAGATCGGGCGCCTGATCGGTGCCCGCCCTGGCCAGACGGTCGCCACCGACAGCACCTCGGTCAACCTGTTCAAGGTGCTCAGCCTGGCCATGCAGATGCAGGCCCAGGCCGCGCCAGGGCGCCGCACCCTGGTGAGCGAGCGCAGCAACTTCCCGACCGACCTCTACATTGCCGAGGCGCTGTGCCGTGAGCGCGGCTGGACCCTGCAACTCATCGACGCGGCCGACCTGATGGCGACCCTGGGACCGGACACCGGGGTGGTGATGCTGACCCACGTGAACTACCGCACCGGCGCCATGCACGACATGGGCGGTGTGACCGCGGCGGTACACGGCGCCGGCGCGCTGATGGTGTGGGACCTGGCGCACAGCGCCGGCGCTGTGCCGGTGGACCTGAACGGCGCCGACGCCGACTTTGCGGTCGGTTGTGGCTACAAATACCTCAATGGTGGGCCGGGTGCCCCGGCCTTCGCCTGGCTGAACCCGCGCCACGCCGCGCGGCTGGGCGATGACCTGTGGCAACCGCTGGCCTGCTGGTGGGGCCATGCGGCGCCGTTCGCCTTCACGCCCGATTACCGGCCCGCGCCCGGCATCCAGCGCTTTTTGTGCGGCACCCAACCCATGATCAGCCTGGCCGCGCTGGAGTGCGGTGTGGACACCGTGCTCGCGGCCGAGCCCTACGGCGGCATGACCGTCCTGCGCGACAAGTCGCTGGCCCTGACCGACCTTTTCATCGAGCTGGTGGAGGCACGCTGCGCCGGCCATGGCCTGACCCTGGTCACGCCGCGCGAACACCGCCGGCGCGGCTCGCAGGTCTGCCTGAGCCGCACCGAAGGCGCTTACGCCATCGTGCAGGCGCTGATCGCCCGTGGGGTTATTGGCGACTTCCGCGCTGGCGACGCCCAGCAGCCCGACATCCTGCGCTTTGGCTTCACGCCGCTGTACCTCGGCCACGAAGACGTCTGGCAGGCCGTGGAGCACCTGAAGCAGGTGCTGGACAGTGGCGAATGGCAACGGCCCGAATTCGCCCGCCAGCAGGCCGTGACCTGACCCCGCTTCCGAGGAGCCCACATGCCAACCTCTGTTCCGCCCAGCGGCTGCCCGATGCACGCCGGCCGCACCGAAACCATCGTGCACGAGGAACACGCCCAGCTCGACTTCAGCCACGCCATGAGCTATGGCGACTACCTGCAGCTCGACGCCATCCTCAACGCGCAAAAGCCGCTGTCGCCCGACCACAACGAAATGCTCTTCATCGTGCAGCACCAGACGAGCGAGCTGTGGATGAAGCTGATGCTGCACGAACTGCACGCCGCCGTGGCCTGCGTGGCGCGCGACCAATTGCTGCGGCCTTCAAGATGCTGGCGCGCGTGAGCAAGATCATGGAGCAGCTGGTGCACGCCTGGGACGTGCTGGCCACCATGACGCCGCCCGAGTACAGCGCCATCCGGCCCTACCTGGCGCAGTCCAGCGGCTTCCAGAGCTACCAGTACCGCTGCATCGAGTTCGCCCTGGGCAACAAGAACGCCGCCATGCTCAAGCCGCATGCGCACCGGCCCGACCTGCTGGCCATGGTGCAGGCCGCCTACGAAGCACCTTCGCTGTACGACGAAGCCTTGCGCCTGCTGGCCCGCCGGGGTCTGCCGGTGCCCGCCAGCCACACCGAGCGCGACTGGACCCAGCCCTACATGGAAAACAAAGCGGTGGAAGAGGCCTGGCTGCAGGTGTACCGCCAGCCTGAACAGCACTGGGACCTCTACCAGCTCGGCGAAGAACTGACCGACCTGGAAGACGCCTTCCGCCTCTGGCGCTTCCGTCACCTCACCACCGTCGAGCGCGTCATCGGGCTCAAACGCGGCACCGGCGGCACCGGCGGCACCAGCTACCTGCGCAAGATGCTGGACGTGGTGCTGTTCCCGGAAATCTGGACGCTGCGCACCGACCTCTGACGACCTCGCCCGGTCACTCCCCCAGCCACGCTACCGACGCGACAGCGGCTGCACGCCAGCGCGCGTATGCTCGCAGGCCTTGCTTCCCGCGGCCGCCACCGCCGGCTTGCACTCGTCACCGCCAGGAGTTTCAGTGTCCGCTTCCCCAGGTCCGGGCCCCGCGCCAGCCCCCACCCCCTCCAGCCCGCCACCCCACCCTGCCTGGTGGCCGCTGCTGGCGTTGATTGCCGGGTTTGCGCTCAGCCAGGCGTTTCGCACCGTCACGGCCATCCTGGCGGGTGGGCTACAGGCCGAATTTGCGCTGTCGACGCGCGCCCTCGGGGTGTTTGCCGGCACCTTCGCGTTCGCGTTTGGCCTGAGCCAGTTCGCCATGGGCGTGGCGCTCGACTACTATGGCCTGCGGCGCACGCTGCTGTCGGTGTTCCCGCTGGCAGTGGTGGGTGCCGTGGTGTCGGCCCTCGCGCCCAACTTCTCGGTGCTGCTGATCGGGCAGGCACTGATCGGCATCGGCTGCTCCCCGGCGTTCATCACCTGCACGCTCTACATCGCGCGGCATTTCCCCCCGAAGCGCTTCGCCTTCTTCTCCGGGCTGGCCATGGGCCTGGGCGGGCTGGGCCTGCTGCTCACCGGCACGCCGCTGGCATGGTGGGTGGCGCAGACCTCGTGGCGGGCGGGCTTTGGCCTGCTGGCCGCCCTGGCGGCACTGGCCTGGGGGCTACTGCACTGGCACCTGCGGGAGCCGGCCCATGCCAACCACCCCCGCCCCGACACACTGGCACAGACGTTGCGCGGCTTCGGCTCGCTGTTCCTGCTGCCGCACACGCGCGGCATCATGGCCTTGGCGCTGGTGCACTACGCCGCCTTCCTGACGCTGCGCGGGCTGTGGCTCGGCCCGATGCTCACCGAGCGGCACGGCCTGGACCTGATGGCCGTGGGCCACGTCGCGCTGGTGGTGTCGCTGATCTCGCTGTGTACACCGGCCCTGTTCGGGCGGCTCGACCCCGGGCCGGGCACACGGCGGCGCTGGATCGTGGCATTCAGCAGCACCTCGGCCCTGATGTTCTGCGGTATGGCCGTCTGGCCCAACGCCTGGAGCGATGTGGCGGCCATGGTCGCTGTCGGCGCATTGTCCGGGGCTGGGGTGCTGCAGTACGCCAACGTCCGCTCGTCCTACGCGCCCGACATGGCGGGGCGGGCGTTGTCGGTGTTCACCATGGCCATGTTTTTGGGCGTGGCGGGCGTGCAGACCCTCACGGGCTGGGTGGCCTCGCTGGCTCCGCCACTGGGGCTGGACCCCTACACCGCGGCCCTGGGCACCACCTCGGTGTTGCTGGCCCTGGGAGCGCTGGCCTTCTGGCGGCTGCCGGCGCAGCCGCGCTGACAACCGCCCCACGCCGGGCCGCGTCGCCTCAGGGCAGGCACCAGCCCGCCGCCTTCAGCGCCTGGGCCAGCACCGGCGCCATGGGCACCACGTTGGTGGCATGGGGGATGCAGTCGGTGCTCCAGACCTGGTCGATGCCAGCGTCGTGCAGGGTGTCGAGCGCGCCATCGGCAAACAGCGCGTGGGTCACTGCCACGTCCACCGAGCGGGCGCCGGCCGCCAGCACCAGGCGGGCCGCGCGGGCCACCGTGTGACCGGTGCTGGCCATGTCGTCCAGGATCACCACCTGCCGGTCGCGCCAGTCCTGCGGGGGCAGCTCAACGTCGACCTGCCGGTCGCCATGCCGCACCTTGCGACAGACCGCCCGGTCCAGGCCGTGGCGGTCGGCGGCCTGGGCCACCCACTGAGCCGACTCTTCGTCCGGCCCCAGCAGCAGGGCCTGCGGCCGCTCGCGGGCGATCCAGTCGGCCAGCGCAGGCGCGCCGCTGACCACCAGCGGCTGCGGTACCGGTACGGCCTCGCCCAGCGTGGCCACACGGTGCAGGTGGGGGTCGACGGTGAGCACCGCATCGAACAGCTGGGCCAGGAAGCCCCCGACGATGCGCTGGCTGACCGCCTCGCCCGGGCGAAAGGCCATGTCCTGCCGCATGTAGGCCAGGTAGGGCGCGACCAGCGCCAGCCGGCGAGCGCCGAGCTGGCGGGCGGTCTGCGCCGTGAGCAGCAACTCGACCAGTTTGTCGTTGGGCTGCTGCAAGCCGCGCCAGACCAGCACCTCCTCGGGCAAGGTCGCGGGCAAGCGGAGCTTGAGCTCGCCATCGGGGAAGCGGTGTCGTTCGATTTCCAGCGGCGCCACGGCGCCACCCAGCACGTCGGCCAGGGCGTGGGCCGCAGGGGCCTCATCGGCAAAATGCAACAGAACGGTCGGGGCCACGGTCAAAACTCCACGAACACGTGCGGCACCTCGGCCGCGTCGCCCAGGGTGTAGGCACTGAAGCGCTGGGTGGCCAGCCGGGCAAACTCCAGGTCGGCCGGGAAGGCCGCATACACCCGGTACAGTGGCTCGCCCGCCCGCACCGGCTCGCCGAGCTTGCGCGCCAGGTCCACGCCAGCCCCCTGGACCTTGGGGGCCCCGGCCAGCTGGGCAACGCGCGCGATCTGCAGGTTGTCGATGCCGGTGACCACGCCGTCCCGCTCGGCCACCACTTCAAAACTCAAGGCCCCCAATTCGGGGCGCTCGTGGTCAAAGGGCTTGGCCCCCTGGGCGGCCATGATGGCGCGCATTTTCTCCAGCGCGCGGCCGGAGTCGAGGATGTCGCGCGCGATCGCGTAGCCGTCGCCGCCGCGGATGTCGGGGTCGCATTCCAGCAGGCGCCCGGCCAGCCGCAGTGATTTCTGGCGCAGGTCGATCGGTGCCAGCGGGTGGTTTTCGAGCACGCGCATCACGTCGCGCGCCTCCAGCACCGGGCCCACGCCGTTGCCAATCGGCTGGCGGCCGTCGGTGATGACCACGTCCAGCGACAGCCCCAACCGGTGCGCCGTGTACTCGAACAGGCGGCGCAGCTTCTGCGCCTCGGGCATGGAGCGCACCTTGGCCGTGGGGCCGATGGGAATGTCGAGCACCAGGTGGCTGGAGCCGGCGGCGATCTTCTTGCTCAGGATGGACGCGACCATCTGCCCCGGCGAGTCGAGCGACAGCGGGCGCTCGACCGAAATCAGCACGTCGTCGGCCGGGGACAGCTCGGCCGTGCCGCCCCACGCCAGGCAAGCCCGGTGTTCGCGCACGATCTCGCTCAGGCGGTCGAACGGCAGTTCCACGTTCGCCAGCACCTCCATGGTGTCGGCCGTGCCGGCGGGCGAGGTGATCGCGCGCGACGAGGTTTTGGGGCACACCAGCCCGTGCGCTGCCACGATGGGCACCACCAGCATGGACGTGCGGTTGCCCGGAATGCCACCGATGCAGTGCTTGTCCACCACCAGCCGTTCGCGCCAGTCCACCCGGCGGCCGCTGGCGATCATGGCCTCGGTCAGGAAGAAGACCTCTTCGCGGTCGAGCTCGCCGCGGTTGGTGGCGACCACGAAGGCCGAGAGTTCGATCTTGGAGTAGCGGTGCTCGGCAATGTCGCGCACGATGGCATGAAAGTCCTCGCGGGTCAGGCGCTCACCGTTGATCTTGCGGTGCAGCGCAGCGATCGAGGCCGGGGGCTCCGCCTGCGAGATGGTGGCCGGGTGGCCAGGCAACACCCCCATCTGGGCAAACGCGTCTTCCGACAGGCCCAGCTCGTGGCATTGCACAATGCGGGGATCGGACGTGACGTTGAGGGTGGCCAGGATGCGGCGGCCATTGGCACTGACTTCGACCTTGGACAGGGCCTGGAAGCCTTCGGCGCGGTAGACCTCGCAGTCGCGGTGCAGGTAGGCGACGTTTTCGCGGTAAGTGTCGATGGCTACGCGGCGCAGTTGCAGCGCGGCCGGGCCTTTGGCATCCGGCTCATGGGTCTCTTGCATCGTGGTTCCTCGTTCTGTGCCGTTTGTACCACCGAATCCGGCCCCTCTGGCGTGTCGGCAGGCGGCCTGGGTGCCTTCAGGGGGGCGGCGGCCCGAGGTACAGGCGCGGCACGTCGAGCAGGCGCTCACCGAGCAGCCGCATGGCCGCGTCGCGGCCCAGGCGCAGCGGCCCGCGGGCGTGGAACACCGTGCCGTTGCGCCGCGAGCGGGCCTGCACCCAGGCATTGCGTGGCCAACGCACCTCGGCCCAACGCTGCAAGACCACCGGCCAGTCGGGGGCCGCCCCGTCGTTCAGGCAGGCCTGCAGCGTCCAGGCGTCTTCCAGCGCCATGGCGGCGCCCTGGGCCAGGTACGGCCGCATGGGATGGGCAGCATCGCCCAGCAGCGCCACCCGCCCGCGGGCGTGCTGGTCGGCCCCTGTCATGGGCTCGCGGCCATACAGCGGCCACAGCCGCCACTCAGGCACGCGGTCGATCAGCTCCAGCAACCCGGCGCAGGTGGCGCCCAACGCGCGGCGCAGGTCGGTACGGTGGGCGGCGTTGTCCCAAGCGTGCGCTTGTGGAGGCAAGTCGCCATGCACCACCACGACCACGTTGAGCCATTCGCCGCCGCGCACGGGGTAATGCACCGCGTGCAGGCGCGGCCCGAGCCAGGCGGTGACTTCGTTGCGGCGGGCCGAGGCCGGCACCTCGTCCATGCGCACCAGGCCACGGTAGGCCAGGTGCCCAGAAAACCGGGGCGGTCCGTCGCCCCACCCCTGTGCGCGCACCCGGCTCCACAGGCCGTCGCAACCCAGCAGCACCGGCGCCTGAAAGGCAGCGCCAGCCTCGGTGTGCAGCGTCACGCCCTCCGCCCGGTCCTGGTACGACTGCAAGCGCTGCGCCAGCCGGGTATCCACCTCACCGTCTGCGCGGACGGCCTCCAGCAGCAGGCGGTGGAGATCGGCCCGGTGCACGGTGGCATAGGGGGCCCCGTACTGCAGCCGGGCCCGTTCGCCCAGCCGCAAACGGCCCCGTTCGGCACCGCTGAGGGCATCGCGCACCGACAGGGCTTCGGGGTAGGCGGCGCAGGCGCGCAGGGCCGATTCCAGCCCCCAGCCATGCAGCACCCGGGTGGCGTTGGGCCCCAGTTGCAGGCCCGCGCCCACCTCCGAGAAGGCCTCGGACTGCTCCAGCAGCACCAGCGGCACCTGGCCCCGGGGCAAGGTCCGCCCCAGCGCCAGCGCCGTGGCCAGGCCCGCCATGCCGCCCCCCACCACCAGGGCGCGGCAGAGCGTCGGGTCGGCGTGGTCCATCGTGTCGGTACCTGGGGCTCAGCGCAGCGTCACGCCCCAGTCCCGCATCAGGCGCATGGCGCTCTCTCCCACGCCGGCGCCAAAGCGCCGCGCCAGCCGCTGGGCAACGTTCTCGCGCTGGGTGTAATCGACGATTTCTTCCGCCTTCACCACATCGCGGGCCACCTGTTCCAGGCTCGCCAGGTCGTCAGCCAGCCCCATCGCCACGGCGCGCTGGCCGGTCCACACCAGCCCGCTGAAGGTCTCGGGTGTTTCCTGCAGGCGGTCGCCACGGCCCTTGCGCACCACCTCGATGAACTGCCGGTGGATGTCGTCGAGCATGGCCTGGGCATGGGTGCGCTGGGCCTCGGTCTGCGGGCTGAAGGGGTCGAGGAAGCCCTTGTTCTCTCCGGCCGTCATCAGACGGCGCTCCACGCCAACCTTGTCCATCAGCCCGGTGAAACCGAACCCGTCCATCAGCACGCCAATGCTGCCGACCAGGCTGGCCTTGTCGACGTAGATGTTGTCTGCCGCTGCGGCGATGTAGTATGCCGCCGACGCGCAGGTTTCCTCGACCACTGCGTACACCGGCTTGTCGTGCAGCGCCTTGAGGCGATGGATCTCGTCGTTGACGATGCCGGCCTGCACCGGGCTGCCTCCGGGCGAGTTGATGAGCAGCACGACCGCCTGCGAACCAGCGTCCTCGAACGCCGAACGCAGCGAGGCAATGATCGACTGGGCACTCGCCTCGGAATCGGAAGCAATCTCGCCGCGCACCTCGATCAAGGCGGTGTGCGGCGTGCTGGGCGCCGACGACGGCGCGATGTCGCGGTAGAACAGCCACAGCAGCGCCGCGAACAGCCCGAGCCAGACCAGGCGCAAGGCCACCTTCCAGCGGCGGGCCGCGCGCTGCTCGTTCAGGGCGGCAAAAGCGAGTTTTTCGAGGGTGGCGCGCTCCCAGCCGGGCGCATCGTGGTCGGGCCGGGGCGGCGGGTTGAGGTCTTGCATGTACGGTTCAGAATTCGACAGGTTGCAGGTGGTATTGTGACCGCCAGAACACCACCCCACCCTGCTCTTCCACCTCGATCGCCACCAGCGGGCCACGGCCCGGCCCGCCAACGCACTGTCCGGTGTCGGGCCGGAACAAGGCGCCATGGGTGGCGCACACCAGATGTTGCCCAGTGAGATCGAAGAACTGATTGGGGCGCCAGTCCATCTCCATCGCCACGTGGCTGCAGCGGTTCAGGTAGGCATGCACCCGCCCACGGAAGCGCACGGCAAAGGCCCGGCAG
The DNA here is from genome assembly GCA_030602185.1 of Comamonadaceae bacterium. Taxonomy (GTDB): domain Bacteria; phylum Pseudomonadota; class Gammaproteobacteria; order Burkholderiales; family Burkholderiaceae_C; genus JAUWAE01. Next base: position 1,936 of record JAUWAE010000001.1, on the reverse strand, counting down.
GTCTGCCCCTGGTAGCGCACGTCGAATGGGCAGGCCTCACCCCCATCGACCAGGTCACGCGAATGGCACAGGGGGTGCAGGTCTGGGCTCGGCGGTGTCATGACCCTTTACGGTAACCGAAATCGCCCCGGTTTGCGCGCCGCCCCGTAGGCCACCCCCGAAGGGACGGTGAAATCGCCGCACAATCGGGGCCCATGCACACCCCATCTGACCCCCCCTACGCACCGCGTGCGCTGGTGTTGGGCTCCACCTCCCGCTACCGGCGAGAGCTGCTGGAACGCCTGCGCGTGCCCTTTACCGTGGCCGCCCCCCACGTGGACGAGACCCCACACGCCGGCGAGCCCCCCGCTGCGCTGGCCCTGCGGCTGGCACTCGCCAAGGCCCGTGCCGTCGCGGCGCAATACCCGCAGGCGGTGGTGATCGGCAGCGACCAGGTGGCCGACCTGAATGGGCTGCCGCTGGGCAAGCCAGGCACCCACGAACGCGCCGTGACCCAGCTGCGGCAGATGAGCGGCCAGACCGTGCGGTTCCAGACCGCGCTGGCGGTGATGTGCCAGGCCAGCGGGTTTGAGCGCAGCGAACTGGCCGTGGTAAGCGTAGTGTTCCGCCACTTGAACGACGCCGAAATCGAACGCTACCTGCGCGCCGAGCAGCCCTACGACTGCGCCGGCAGCGCGAAAAGCGAAGGCCTGGGCATTGCCTTGCTGGATCGCATCGACAACGACGACCCGACGGCGTTGGTGGGCCTGCCGCTCATCCGCACGGCACGGTTGTTGCGCGAAGCTGGGTTGGTGCTGCCATGACGGTGCCAGGAACCCTGTACCTGGTGCCCACGCCGCTGGACTTTGGCTGCGACACGGCGCCTGGCCTGGGCGCCGCCCTGCCCGAAACCACCCTCGCCACGGCATCGCGGCTGACCCACTGGATCACGGAAAACGCCAAAAGCACCCGGTCCTTTTTGAAGCGTGTAGAGGCCACGCATGCGCTGGCCGCGCCCTTGCAGGCCCAGCAGATCACCGAGCTGCCGCGCCAGGTGCACAAAAAGGGCGACCACGACCCCGCCGGCGGCTTCGATGCCCGCCCGCTGCTGGCGGCGGCGGTGGCGGGGCAGGACATGGGGCTGGTGAGCGAAGCCGGCATGCCTGCGATTGCAGACCCCGGCGCTTCGGTGGTGCGGGCGGCACATGCGCTGGGCGTGCCGGTGGTGCCACTGGTGGGCCCGGTGTCGCTCATGCTGGCGCTGGCAGCCAGTGGATTGAACGGCCAGCACTTTGCGTTTGTGGGCTATTTGCCGCAGGAGGGCACAGCCCGCGCCCAGCGATTGCGCGAACTGGAAGCCCTGGTGCAGAAAACCGGGCAGACGCAACTGTTCATCGAAACGCCGTACCGCAACGAGGCCTTGTTGCAAGGGCTGTTGGGCACCTTGAAGCCCACCATGCGGCTGGCCGTGTGCTGCGGGGTCACGTTGCCGGAACAGGCGGTGTTCAGTGGCACGGTGGCCGATTGGAAAAAGCGGCCACCCAGGTTGCCGTTGGGGTTGCCGGCGGTGTTCTTGGTGGGGCGTTGAGGGTCGAGTGAGCTGTGGATGGGCGAGTCGGGGGTAAGCCCATGGCCTCATACCGTCCGCTGCGCGGACAAAAATCGGCCACAGGCTTACCCCCGACTCGCCTGGCGGCATCGTTTCCCGCGCAGAGGAATACCCTTCGTTGAACAAAGTTCAGACACACCCCCACCTTGGTATCTAGAGCGCTTCGCACCCCAAGGTCTGGGTGGGGCGTGGCCTGTTGGCCGATTTTTGTCCGCGCTGCGGACGGTATGAGGCCGGCAGGCTGCGCCCCATCCAGACCGCCCCCGCCAAGGCAAACGTCATCCCAGACGCCGCCCCACACCCCGCCAGAAACACAATAGCACGCCGAAGCGAGCCCCCTGTGCGTGT